>CAZIJN010000001.1:0-191430 GCA_964539635.1 uncultured Desulfobacterales bacterium
TGATTTGCTTATTCCCGCTTCCATTGCTATTTCTTCATGCGTTTTTTCTCCAAACCTGACACAGGGGGATAGTGCGATATTTATACTGAGTATGCTTTCAATCAGATAGAAAAAATAGATTACATGTAAAAAATTATAAACTTTAAAAGTTGCAAAAAAGTGTTGACTGAAATAATAATAGATGTTAATCAATAATCATTATTATTTAGAATATAATTTCATTTACTCTATTTTAACTCAATTTTCAATAATCAAGAAAGTAGCTCCAACTATGGCTGACCATAAAGAACGCTTTGAAATAATTATAAAAAAACTTAAAGAGAGTGGTCATAAGATTACGCCTCAAAGAATAGCTGTTGTAAAAATTTTAGCATATAGTGAAGTCCACCCCAGTGTAGAGCAGATATACGAGCAGTTGCAAGATGACTTTCCTACAATGAGCCTTGCAACTGTATATCGGACAGTTTTACTAATTAAGTCATTTGGAGAGGTGTTGGAGCTTGGTTTTCCTGACGGCAGCAATCGTTATGATGCAAACCGCCCATATCCACATCCTCATGTTATATGTGTAAAGTGTGGTAAAATTATAGACCCGGATATAAGCAGCCTGAAAGATATGCAGCAAGAGATTGCAGATGAGACAGGATTTAAAATATTGACCCATCGTCTTGATTTTTTCGGCATCTGCAAGGATTGTCTGACTTAATGTCAAGCAGGGCTGATAATCTGTTGTATCCGAATTAGATTAATATTTAAGAAAGGAGAGTAATAAAAAAATGGCAGACGAGAAAAAAGCAAAACTTACCAACAATGCAGGTTCGCCAGTTGCGGACAACCAAAACGTAATGACAGCAGGACCACGCGGACCAATGCTTCTTCAAGATGTCTGGTTTATGGAGAAATTAGCCCATTTTGACAGAGAGGTTATTCCAGAGAGAAGAATGCACGCCAAAGGTTCTGGTGCGTATGGAACCTTTACTGTAACCCATGATATCACCAAATATACCAAAGCAAAAATTTTCTCAGAAATCGGCAAAAAAACAGACCTGTTTGTCCGCTTTTCCACAGTTGCAGGTGAACGCGGCGCTGCTGATGCAGAGCGGGACATCAGAGGTTTTGCCGTTAAGTTCTATACAGAACAGGGCAACTGGGATTTAGTCGGCAATAACACACCAGTATTTTTCTTGCGTGATCCTCTAAAATTTCCTGATCTTAACCATGCTGTAAAACGCGATCCACGCACAAATTTGAGAAGTGCAAAGAATAACTGGGATTTTTGGACATCTCTGCCAGAAGCTCTCCATCAGGTTACAGTTGTAATGAGCGATAGGGGAATTCCAGCAACTTATCGACACATGCACGGATTTGGAAGCCACACATTTAGTTTTATCAATGAAAAAAATGAGCGTTACTGGGTAAAATTCCACCTCCGAACCCAGCAGGGAATAAAAAATCTGACAGATGAAGAGGCAGAAGCTCTTGTTGGAAAGTGCCGTGAGAGCCATCAGCGTGATCTGTATGAGAGCATTGAGCGGGGAGATTTCCCACGCTGGACAATGTTTGTTCAGATTATGCCTGAAAAAGAGGCCGCAGCATGCCCATACCACCCGTTTGATCTTACAAAAGTTTGGTTTCACAAAGATTATCCTCTGATTGAGGTGGGTGTGATGGAGCTTAACAAAAATCCTGAAAACTACTTTGCAGAGGTTGAGCAGTCTGCATTTAATCCAGCAAATATTGTTCCGGGAATCGGCCTTTCACCAGATAAGATGCTTCAAGGAAGATTGTTCTCTTACGGCGATGCACAGCGTTACCGCTTAGGCGTAAACCACCACCTGATTCCTGTAAATAAGGCAAGATGTCCTTTCCACAGCTATCACCGTGATGGTGCAATGAGGGTTGACGGAAACTATGGAAGCACACTTGGATATGAGCCGAACAGCTATGGAGAGTGGCAGGAGCAGCCAGATTTTGCAGAACCGCCGTTGAGCCTTGAAGGTGCGGCAGCTCACTGGAATCACCGCGTTGATGAAGATTACTACTCTCAGCCCGGAAAACTTTTCCGTCTGATGAGTGATGATGAGAAAGCCCGCCTCTTTGCCAACACAGCCAGGGCTATGGCAGATGCACCAGAAGAGATTAAACGCCGTCATATCGGCAACTGCATGAAAGCAGACCCAGCTTATGGAAAAGGTGTTGCAGATGCTTTAGGCATAAGCATGTAGTTACTTTTAGGCGTGCATCTCTAATCAAATCTTTATAAGAATTTATGATAGTTAATACAAATTGAAATCAATAAATCTGATAATAAGCTCAAGTAAAGTAGTTAAGGTATGCAAGCCTTATAATAGTTAAAAATACAACAATCAGAAAGACAGGGCGGATAAATGCCGCCCCCTTTCTGATTGCAAGTCCAGAGCCGATAACTGCCCCGATAGTCTGACCCACAGCCATTACCAAACCCACAGTATAACAGACATTGCCTCCTATTATAAACATTGCCAATGCAACAACATTGCTCACAAAATTCATTATTTTTGTGTATCCAGAGGCTTTGGTCATGTTAAATCCCAAGAAATAGATGATTGCTACAGCCCAAAAAGAGCCGGCACCTGGTCCGAAAAAGCCGTCATAAAACCCGAGTATAACGCCGGATACGATCCAGAAGATATCGAATGACAACTTCGGAGTTTGATCCAAATAACCAAATTTTTTTGAAAAGAGTGTGTAGAAAAACACCACAATCAGCAAAAAGGGAATTAACGGCTTTATAAAATCGGGATTTAACTGCTGAACACCCCACGCACCAGCCACAGCCCCAATAAATGTAAAAAATATACCTTTTCCTGAATCTTTAAGCGATGCCTGACCTTTTCTGATATAGTTATAAGCTGCTGAAAAACTTCCAAAAGAGCCTTGAAGTTTATTTGTTCCAAGGGCAAGCTGAGGTGGAAGCCCTGCAAACAGAAGAGCAGGCAGCGATATAAGTCCTCCGCCTCCTGCAATAGAATCAACAAGACCGGCAAAAAGACCTGCAATAAAAAGCATGATAAGCAAATCAGTCGTTATGATCGGCATTTTATCTAAAATCCTCTTTTTTAATATTTAGCTGTTTCATTTTATTATAAAGCCCCCGCGGGTGGATATCAGCAGCCTTTGCGGCTTCTCCCACACGTCCTTTCACCTTTTTAAGCACCATTTGAATGTAGAGCCTCTCAACATTGCTTACAACCTCTGCTGTGACTTCTGGTAAAGTCTTATTTTCCCAAGATGTTGTATTAAATATCTGATTTTCAATTGCAAGCTGGTTGAACTGGCTACCTGCTGGATTGAATATACTTTCAGGCAGGTCTTCGGGTTTAACTGTGTCTGTTCTGCAAAGTAGAACTGCACGCTCGATTACATTCATAAGCTCTCTTATATTGCCGGGCCAATCGTATTGACTCATCAGTTGAACAGCCTCTTCTGACATTCCAATAACATCTTTCCCAATTTTTTTTCGATAATATGAGATAAAGTTACGGATAAGTCCTGGAATATCCTCTCTTCTGCGGCACAAAGGGGGAATTTTAAGAGAGACAACGCTTATTCTATAAAAGAGGTCTTTGCGGAACTTTCCAAGCTCAATCTCCTTTTCAAGGTCTTTATTGGTAGCTGCAATAACACGAACATCAACCCAGATCGGCTCTTCTCCTCCAATTGGTACAAACTCGTAATCTTGAAGCACCCGCAAAAGTTTTGTCTGTAAATGCAGAGGCATATCTCCAATTTCATCTAAGAAAATTGTTCCATTATGGGCAAGTTCAAAAGCTCCTCTGCGTGCGCGGATAGCACCGGTAAAAGCACCCTGTTCATGACCAAAAAGCTCAGTTTCAAGAAGCTGTTCAGGAAGAGCTGCTGTATTTACCGCAATAAATGGTCCGTTAGATCGAGGACCCTCTGCATGGATAGCCTTTGCAAGATGCTCTTTTCCCACCCCTGTTTCGCCTAAAATTAGGAGGGTTGCATTGCTGTTTACAACCTGCTGAACCTCTTCCATAAATATCTGCATCTGCTGGCTGTCAGATACAAAATCGCTGATTTTAGGTTTTAAACGCCCTTTTCGATCATACCTGTCCATTAGATTAAACTGACGGCGAGATTCCAATATAGTCTCCATCGCCTCAGTCAAACTCGTGATAGATATCCCTGAATAGAGCACAGCATCAGCACCAGCCGCCAGAAGCTGGGCATGATCTTCAGACGAGTCATTGGCATGAAGTACAATTGTGATCGGCTTCTCTGGCAGATTGTTAAGAACAGAGAGACCAGATTCTATGGGCGTTGGAATTAATGATTCGCTTATTAAAAAGATATCTGCACAGCTTCTTACAAGCGATTGCCACACTCCGTTGTTTTTACCAAATTTTTTGATCTGAACATCAGAAATCTCATCTAATTTATCTATAATTTTAGATTCAAGTTTTTTATCTTTTATTGCTAATGCAAGTCTGAGCAGCATAAATTTTATCCCCTTAAAAATAGTATTTTTATACTACTTTATAATAAATATCTCTGTTTGTGAATAAAAAATATCAACACTTATAAAGATTAAAGCTATATAAAAATCGATATCTATCAATAATTAGTATTTTTTTTCTTATAAATATCATCAATCTAAAATCAACTTATAAAAACAGTATTAAAATACTATTTTTATAAAAATAGAGCTTTTATTTTTTATATAAAAAAATAGAAAAATAAAATATTGGTAATTAAATTAAACAGATATATTTTATTATAAATTTACGGCACATATTATGCTTTATGCCATGTCCATTCAGTATAAATGTGTGGAATATAGCGGTAACAGCCTATGTTTTTATATGATTTAGTTATAATTAATGTAAGCTGCCGGGTTAATTTGGTATTATTTTACAGATTTTTAAAAACAAAATTTATAAAAAAATAATAAAACGTAAAAAGGAGATATAAAATGGGAATTTCACCTATTAGAAAAATTGATCTTGCCGAAGATGTGTGGGGTATTGCCTCATCAATTGATATATACGATTGTAATCCTGAAAAGATAAGAGATGCTGAGTACATCAAACAGTTTGTAAAGGATCTGTGTGTTCTGATCGATATGAAACGTTTTGGTGAAACTCAGGTTGTTCATTTTGGTGAAGATGAAAAGGTAGCTGGTTTTTCAATGGTGCAGTTGATCGAGACCTCTCTTATTTCAGCTCACTTTGCAAATCTTACTAATGCCACATATTTAGATGTGTTTAGCTGCAAACCTTATGATCCCGAAGTTGTGAGAAACTTTGCACAAGGATATTTTGAGGGAAAGGAAACTTGCATCAATGTAACTTATAGGAAATAAATTGATGCCGTCAAACATACGCATTGTGAGCGACATTGATGAGTGTGCTGATTTATGGCAGAAAAACTATCCTGTTGAATGTCTTTTTGATCTGTGGCAGGTCAGAGAGACCTTTGCAAAAATTTATAACAGAGAAGTTTTTTTTGTTGTGTGTGAGGAGAGCGGCAGATTAAAAGGGCTGCTTCCTCTATGTAAAGTGGCTCAAACAGCAGATAGAGATATAACACACTCTTTGAGTGAAAACCCTGAAAAAAGAGATATAGTTGAACCTCTAAGCAAAACAGTATGTTATACGTTTTTCCCTGGTGAGATATGGCACAATCGAACATGGATGGAGCAAAACAAAATTATTGCACAAAACCGTGATATTATGCGTGATATGCTCTTAAAAGTTAAAGCTGATGCAGATGAACGACATGGTCAGATTAATGTAGATATACGATATCTTTGCAAAAATTCATTAAAAGATTTTCCATCAGGAGTTGGTTTTAATTTTACTTCTGATGAAGTTGGTTATCTCTTTTATCCTGCAAATTATGGTTACAGTCATGAACGATATCTTGCATCATTTTCAGGCAAATCGAGAAAAAAAATTTTGTCAGAGGTAAAAAAACTTGAACAGCAAGGTATCTCTTTTAGATACAATAATATTGACGATTTAGATACGATGTTCCAGTTAAATATAAATAACTTTGGAGATTACGGCTATTTTCATGATCCCAAATTTTTAAGCTCATTCAAATCTCTTGCCGATTTTCTGCAAACTCAGCAAATGCTCAGAGTTGTTACAGTCATAATAGATAATGAGATTGCTGCGGTTGATATGGGTGCAATATGGAACAACAACTGTATTATGCTTGCAGGCGGAACAAATAAAAATTTTCCGGGCATTGCCAAACTTATCAACCTTCACCATATTGAGTGGGCATCTGCTCAAAAGATTGACTCTCTTGATTTTTTGTGCGGAGATTTTGGCTGGAAAGAGCGGTTTCATCTAACTCCAAGAGAACTTTATCAGATAACTTTGTCTGATTGTATATAAAAACTGTTTTGTAAGGATCGATTTTAAATGCAAAATCAAAGAGTTCTGATTGTAGGAACTACATCAGATTATATTGATATTCTTCGTCATAAATACCCGCCTAAAAGCCTTCTATTTCTTACTTCTCCATCAATAAGAGAAAACGCAGCCGAAGAGAGACCAGAGTTAAGCGAGGAGATTATCTTTGACCTTGATATAGCTCGTGGCAATCTTGAAAATTTAATAAACTCCATTCAAAAACATCTTCAAGTTTATAATATCTCTTTAATAGGCATTGCCTGCTTTGACTGCGAATCAATGCCTCTTGCTGCTGATATCGCCCGTGTATTTAATCTGCAATATCCTTCAATAGAGGCAGTTATGGCATGCAGGGATAAATCAATTACAAGAAAATTGTGGCACGCTGACCGCGTTCCATCTCCTGAGTATCAGAGAGTAAGCTCTGCTGCTCAAGCGGTTGATTTTTTTAGGAGCCAAAATCTTGCCTGCGTGTTAAAGCCTGTTGACAGCAGTGGAAGCGAGAGGGTTTTTAAATGCTGTACAGCAAAAGAGTGCGAGAGTGCGTATAATATTATCTGCAAACCACAAAATTCGCCTGATATAATCATTGAAACTTATTCGCAGGGAACTGAATACAGTTGTGATTTTATAGTTGATCAAACAAGAGAGTGGAGCATAAACGATAGTAGAATTGAAAAACTTTATGGTGCAACTGATATTATACCGATTCGGTTTGCAAGAAAGATACCAGCACCGGTTGATTTTTTTGGCACTACAATGGCTTATCAAATTGTAGATTTTTTATCTGGTAATTTATCTGGCAACTTATCTGAAAATGTCCCAATAAAAGATATTTTACCCATCTTATCAAAAGCTGCAAAATCGCTTGGTATAACAAGATCAATCTGTATGGTTGATTTTATTATTAAAAACCGCTCTGATGATATTAATATTTCTAACTCTGCTGATAATTTAAACGCAAAACAAAATCGTGATGCAGCTTATAATAATTTATCTTTGCTTGAAATGGCTCCAAGACCAGGCGGAGACTGCCTTCCATGGCTTATACAGCACTCTATGGGTATTGATATTTTTAAACTTACCGTTGATTTTGCCTGCAACACAAAGCCTCTTTTTAATAAAACAACTCTTTTTAATATTGATACTTACAATAAGCCTTGTAATCTTGTGGGGCTTAGGATTCATGCGGATCGCTCTGGTACTCTTAAATCTATTCGCACAAGTAAGGCTGCCTTAGATTCTCGTGTAAAAGAGATTTTCCTAAAACATGAATCTGGATATAAAATTGTTATGCCGCCTCAAAACTACGATTCATGGAATTTAGGTCATATTATTTTTAAACCGTTTGAAAATATTTCCTGTAAAAGTCAGTGCATTGAGCTTCTATCCATGTTAAAAGTAGAGATTATATAAGAATTACCAACACCAGATAAATTGAGGATTACAATGGCTGATTCATCAGAAAATAGACAAAAAATATTACAATTAGCTCAAACTATTTTAAATCAGAGTGAACACTCACCCCTTCCAGATAATACTCTTCGTGATTTTGTTGAAGCCAATTTTATAAAAGGCAGGCAGATTATACATACTATCGGAGGAAATCAAACTCCATGCTATCTGTTTGAACCCGGCGTTGTTATATCCAAAGCCAGAGCCTTTAAAAGAGCCTTTCAGCAGTATCTGACTGAAACAGGGTTCTACTTTGCAATGAAAAGCAATAATTTTCCTGATGTTTCAAAAACAGTTTTAGGGTGTGGTTTTGGTTTAGATGTCTCAAGTGGTGCAGAACTTGAAACAGCATTAAAACTTGGTGCTGATGATATTGTGTTCAGCGGTCCTGGGAAAACTGTACAAGAGCTTGACATTGCAATTGCCAACAATAAAAAGGTTGTAGTCCTTATGGACAGCTTCTCTGAGTTGAAACGGCTTGAGAAGCGGGCTGCACGCCAAGGAAAAAACATCAGAACAGGAGTTCGCCTCTCAACAGAGCCTCATGGATTGTGGCGGAAATTTGGAATAGCTAAAGAGGAGCTGCAAACATTTATCAATGAGTCAAAAAAATATGGACACATCAGGCTTCAAGGAATTCAGTTCCACTCAAGCTGGAATATGGGACCAGACAGACAGATATCATTTATAAAAGAGTTAGGAGAGACGCTTGCCGATTTAACACCTGAATCGCGAGAGAGTATAAAATTTATTGATATTGGCGGCGGTTACTGGCCTGAACAGGGAGAGTGGCTTCAACCTGCAGGAACTGCTCAAGGGGCATTGCGTAGCTCTATTGTTTCATCAGCATCAGCTCTATCTTTAGACAATAGCCAACCCTCTTACTCTGCATATCCCCACTATCTAAACCCTGCAACGCCGATTGAGACCTTTGCAAGTGAATTAAGCCATGCTGTTTGTGAACATATTCAAAGCGTTATCCCATGCAAAATCTGTTTTGAACCCGGCAGATGGATATGTAATGAGAGTATGCACATCATACTCAAAGTTATGGACATAAAGTATGATGATTTGGTTATCACTGACGGCGGAACAAATGCTGTAGGCTGGGAGCGTTTTGAAACAGATTACTGCCCGATTCTGAACATCTCAAGACCTGCAATGACAGAGCGTGAGTGCCTTATTACCGGCTCTCTTTGTACTCCTCACGATGTTTGGGGATACAGCTATTGGGGAAAAGAGATACATGAGGGCGATCTTCTTATGATTCCAGAACAGGGAGCATATACATACAGTCTGCGTCAGAACTTTATCAAATCTGTTCCTAAGGTTATATCGTTTCCATAGATATCATTTTGATAGTCGTGATCTATAATCGAAAATGAGGATTTAAACTCCATATACCCACCTGATACAGGATCGTTAAATTCAATCTGTTCAGCCAATAACTTCAATGGATTGGCAAAATTTATCTGCGTCTCTTCGGGCAGCAGTTCAGGATAGAGTCTGTCATTTATAATCGGAAAGCCGATAGAACTTAAATGGAGACGGAGTTGATGCTTTTTTCCTGTTTTTGGAAAGAGCCTGAAAATTGCAGCAAAAGATGAGAGTAAAGTTTTGTTTATCGACAATCTTTTATTATCCAATTTCATTATACCGATAATCTCTGCCTCTGTTACAGCATTTATCTCTCCTTGTGTGTCTATTTTCATTCTAAACCAAGGCTCACCTTGAATAATTCTATTTTTAATACTCCACCTTGCATCTAACCTTTTTTGTAAGACAAATTTTTCAAATATGCGATCTGAACAGTGAGTTAAAGCGAGATATCTCTTTTTAACCGTACCGTCCATAAACATCTTCTGATAAAGACCCCTGCTCTTTTTATCAACTGAAAACAGCACTAATCCTGCTGTCTCCCTGTCAATTCG
The DNA here is from genome assembly GCA_964539635.1 of uncultured Desulfobacterales bacterium. Classification (GTDB taxonomy): domain Bacteria; phylum Desulfobacterota; class Desulfobacteria; order Desulfobacterales; family Desulfobacteraceae; genus Desulfamplus. The sequence continues at coordinate 9,812 of CAZIJN010000001.1, forward strand.
ATGTATTGGCGATATCTCATCAATTCCAGTTCTGATTTTAAGCCGGTTTAAGAGCGATTGGTTCACATACTTGCCAGATGGTGTTACAGGCAGAAAATGGGGTTTGTCTGCCACAAGAAGATGATCGTTTTGAAATATTATTGACTCTTTGAATGGAATAACTGGTTCTGATGCAACCTCCCTAAAATAGTAAATCTTACTGCAAGGGACGCACCGGCTCTCTATATTCAAAGCTCTTTTATTATGATCAAGAACTTTGCCACTTTCTATACGCTTGAGCCATAACTCTCTGGATATATTTGGAAATCTTGAACATAAAAAGTCAATTACAAGAGGAGCAGCCTCTTTTTCAAATTCAGGAAGAGTTACTACTGATCGAGACAAAGCAATAGAGGAGTACTCAATTTTAGTTATACACATTTGCTCTCACTTTTTTAGATAAAATTTTTTCTTTAATAAACAGAGATATTTTGACAAACTTAAATAAACAGTTTAAATAATATTAATTCATAAAATGAATTGAATATAATTTATTAAATTTTTTTAAATTACTCATTTTATACATAGATATAATATTCTTTTTTTCCAGATAGTCTTTATTCCTTTTAGGGCATTATATTATAATAAATAGACTTAAAGGCAGTCTTGCTATTATACATTATGATAAATTTATAACATAACTATCATGGAGAAAAGATGACAATAGTAGATTTTTTTAAAAAAATTAAAGAAAAATTTGATCAGCCATCTGCTGATGATATCTGTTTTAAAGATACGCTATCACAAGCGGTTGATCTTGTTGTGAAATCAAGTCATCCAAATATATATTATGTACCGCACTATCGGAAAAGATTGACACCAGCAGTAGAGCATACAATCAAATTTATTAACGAAATAATTGCTCAAATACCATCTCCAATTTTGATTGAAGAAAATTCATGGACTACAAATCCTTTTATCAGAACTGTGTTTGTAGATAATAGCCATTTCAAAAAATTTTTTTTAGAAAACAGGGTGATCGAAGAGTTTTTCCAAAAAACAGGCGAAAAACAGTGCATTGCCCTACTGGTCATGAAGTACAGCAGCAAAACAATTTTCGGAGCTGAAATTGACGGCGATATCATAAAAAAGAATGTTCTTAAGACAAGTGTTGATTTTTCTGACCATCAAATTGTCTTTCCAAAAAGTTCAGAAGAGCAGATTACAAAAGAGATGTTAATGTACACATTAAGGTTGATTGCAGCTCATGCTCTTAAAGATATTTGTGCTCTTATAGAGAGTAAAAAAGAGTTAGAGACTGAAAAGCAGACTCTTGAGATAAAAATAGAGCTTCAAAATAGCCATGCGAGCAACAAATTATCTGATCAAGAGCAGCTTCAAGTTTCTCAACTGCTTGAACAGATTGACCATAAACTTTGTGAGGTCAAAAAAGAGATTAATAAGCCGGAAAACTATCTGAATAAAGTTATAAATTTACTCTACCGTCCTGAGCAGTTTATAAAATCAGAACCAGTTCGTCTTTTTGTGGACAAGATGAATATGATTGAAGATATAGAAGACAAAAATGATGAAATCCGATTTTTAAAGATTATCACATCTGAAGGAATGAGCACGGCAGTAGCTATGGTGAATTACAAAAAGTTATGGTAAGCAGATCAGAATAGCTCAATTATATCATTTTCCATTTCACACAACCAATACAAGACAAGGAGGATTAGCCATGGTAAATCTTGATTTTCTCGAACAGTCTGACATTTTTAAAGGATTAGAAAACGATCAGCTTGAAAAAATTCAAAAGTATTGTGATGTAAAAGAGTTTCGCCAAGGAGATAAAATTTTTTCTGAGGGAGAAGATGCAAAGTATCTCTGTATTGTGTTAGAGGGTCAGGTTGATCTCCGTTTTGACCTGCCAGGACATCCTACATCAGAGAAAAATACTATCTCTTCAGTACCTAAAGGCAAGACATTCATCTGGTCAAGTCTTGTCCCGCCTCACAAAATAAGGCTCTCCTCTTACTGTAATTCAAGAAACTGCAAAGTTATCACAGTAGAATCAGCGGGTCTTAAGCTGCTATGCACAAAAGATTCAAAATTAGGGTATGTGTTGATGTATAATTTGGCAGGAATCGTTGGAAATCGTTTTTATAAACTACAAGATGAAATTGTAAATCGCCGTGGTTATGAGAGCATGTTTAAATGGTAATGAACTACCACTACCCTAAAGGGATAGGAGTTTTGAACTATTCATAATCAAATATGTTAAACATAACGCTGGATTCTGTGTATCTTTAATATTGAATCCAGCGTTACGTTGATTTTTACTAAAACATCATAAATTATCAGCAGCTATGGGTAACTTTTATCCAATAGGCATATAAAGTCCACCATCATTTTTTTCTATTTTGCCAGTCTTTTTTAGTCTGTAAACCGCATCTGCAACTTTTCTGGCACTAAAACCAGTCTCTTTTTTTAAATTTTCAACATTAATAGCACCACTCTTTTTAATCACATTAAAAACTATTCCAAGAGCAGTTTTCTTTTTTTTATGACCAGTTGTACCGGCTTTAGAGGCTGAGTTCTTATTAGCACCACCACTTTTTACAGATTTTGTTTGTTCCGGCTCTTTTTCTTCAGATTTTTTTGCTTCAGATTTTGCAGCAGCCGTTTTTAAGCTACTTTTAACTTTAACAGGAGTCTCTGCTGCCTTCTCAACCGAAGAGGCAGCGGCTGACTCTTTTTGCATATCTTCTGTGTTGTCAGCAACATTTTCTGTTCTTACACTTATTCGTTCAAAAATGTTCATAAAATCAACAACATTTTCCGCAACTTTGTTTAACGTAGTCTGAATCAACTCCTGTGAAGTCTTATCAAGTTCAACTTTGATTTCGATTTTCATATTGTTCAGTTCCTTTATTATGTTGATATTATTATAAATTGAGTAATTGAACCTTACGCTAAGTTAGGTACTATCATATCTTACGTTTAATATGGATATCGTATTTCTGATGTATATATTTACGTAATTATAAAGTCAACTGTTTTCAATTCATCAACTGAGTTGGATTCAGACTTTTTGCAAAGATACAGATGCCGGTAGCAATTTAAAATTGTAAACCTATCTGCATCAGCATATATTAACCTCTCTGTTAATCTCTCTATCACGCATACCAATAAAATAGAGCAGTCCATCAAGTCCCACATTTGAAATATTACTTGCAGCTTTTTCTCGAACAAGAGGCTTTGCATTATAAGCTACGCCCAGACCTGCTATCTTGATCATCGGCAGATCGTTTGCACCATCTCCAACAGCTATAGTCTGCTCGATTGATATATTCTCTTTTGCTGCAATCTCTCTGAGAAGTTGAGCCTTTCTCTCTCCATCAATTATTTCACCATTTACTTCGCCTGTAACTTCTCCATTTAAGATTTCAAGCTGGTTGGCGTAAAGATAATCAAAATTCAGCTTCTCTTTTAAATAGTTACCTACAAAGGTAAATCCGCCTGAAAGTATTCCAAGTTTATATCCAAGCTGCTTAAGAGTTTTAGTCACAAGCTCCACACCTTCGGATAGAGGCAGAGTCTGAGCAAGATTTTCAAGCTCACAAGCCTTTAAACCCTTGAGCAGAGCCACCCTTTTGCGAAAACTCTCTTTAAAGTCAATCTCTCCTCTCATGGCAGATTCAGTAATTGCAGCAACTTTATCCCCAACTCCTGCTATCTTTGCAAGCTCATCAATAACTTCAGCCTGAATAAGGGTTGAGTCCATATCAAACACCACAAGTTTTCTGTTTTTGCTATAGATGTTATCCATATAAAAAGAGATATCTATACCGGTCTCTTGCGATATCCGCATAAATTCGCCTCTCATAGATTTTATACTTGAAGGCTTTCCGCTAACTGCAAGCTGAATACATGCTCTTGCAGGAAATGAGGAGGAGTCGCAGATACCGTTTTTCTCTAAAGAGACGCGACCGGTCAGGCGTGAAATATTATCAATATTTAGATTGTTCTCTGCAATAACTGATGTTACCCGTGATATCTGGAGTGCTGTAAGCTTCTTTCCTAAGAGAGTTATTACTCTCCGCTCTTTGCCCTGTGAGCCGACCCATTTTTGATAATCCTCCTTTGGAACAGATTCAATATCAATCTGCAAGGAGAGCTTATAACCTTCAAACAGAATATCTTTGAATATAGCAGGAAAATCATTCTCAACAGGAATCTCTACAAGTATTCCGAGCAAAATATTATCGTGAATTACAGATTGCCCTATATCTAAAATATTTACATTGTATCGTGCAAGAATACTTGTAAAAAGGCAGTTGATACCTTTTCTATCCTTGCCATTTATATTTATCAGTACGATTTGACTCATTATTTCTCCCTAAAGTTTCTCAAGGATACCTTTTAATATAATATTAACATGATTGGAAGCCTTGCCGGCTGTTGCTATAATATCTTCAATACTGGCTTTTTCAGGAGCATCAGGATTATTAATGTTTGTGATAGTTGCAAGTCCAACTATTTTCATTCCAGCATGAACTGCTGCAACCGCCTCCATTACTGTTGAAAATCCAACTGCATCTGCTCCTATGAGTTTGAGAAAGCGTGTTTCAGCAGGAGTTTCAAGAGAAGGTCCCAAAAGTCCGGCATAGACTCCTTGTTGAACAGGTACTCCCGATTCTTGAGCAGCATGCAGAGCCAAATCTGCGGCTCTTTTGCTATAAACTTCTGTCATGTCAGGAAATCGTACTCCCCATTCATCAACATTGCTGCCTGCCAAAGGATTATGACCAGTCAAGTTTATATGGTCTCTGATAACCATAACATCACCAGTTGAGAAATTAAGATTAAGACCTCCTGAAGCGTTGCTGATAATCAGATATTTAATGCCGAGCTGCTGCATGACCCTTATTGGAAATGTCACTTCTAATGGCGAATATCCCTCGTAAAGGTGGAATCTTCCCTGCATAACCATGATATCTGTGTTGTACATTCTTCCAAACAGCAGCTCTCCTTGATGGCTCTCTACAGTTGAGACGGGAAAATTTGGAATATCGCTGTATCTGAATTTAGCAGCAATCTCCATTGAGGCTGTGCAACTGCCAAGTCCTGTACCTGTTAAAAATGCAATTTTAGGAGTTATATTGGTATTAAGATTATGACTATCATTAGGGAGATTATTGTCTCCATTCAAATCATCAAATTTTACACAAGTATCTAACAGCTTATTTTTCAAAAACAATACCGTCTCATGGACAGATTTTTTATAATTTTCTCTATTCATATAAGATTAGACTTTCGTTTTGTTATTTTAACTTATCTTTTGAGGATTTATCCTCAATATTTCTTAGTGCGAGATAGAAAGCTCCTACTGCCAGTTCAGAACAGTGAATCTCATCAGAAGGCAGAGTTTTTAGATACCCTGCAACAGCCTCAGGCGTAATCTCCCACGCATCTTCTATCCTCTTTTTTTCAGCCATTTTTACAACTGTATTGGCACAGGCATTAGTATTTTTACACCCATTTACGTAATATGAAATTGAATCAATAACCCCATCTTTCTCCATAATAAAAAATTCTACAGTATCTCCGCACTCTCCTGTTCTGATTCCATATCCATCAGGATTTTCAACTCTTTCCATATGGTCGTAAGTGAATGCCATCTCAAGATATTCTGATGAATGTTCCTGCCAGAAGTTCATTTTTAATTAATCTCCTTGTATAATATTTATTTTATTTACAACCTAAAACATGAATCTTTTAGATCAAAACCGGATAAAATGCAAAAGATGGTTAGAAGTTATATGTTTTTATTTTTTATAATATGATAGAAATTATCAGAATCAGAGTAAGTGTTTATTCAATAAAAAATTGAACATTCCAATTAAGACCATGTAGAGTATTATATATTAAACATTTTTTAGGGGTATAAAATTGACCAGATTAATTTATATATTAACGATATTATCAGCAGGTGTACTTCTTCCGATTCAGGTGGCTGTGAACACCCTTCTTAGAAAATATGTGGGTGCACCGATGCAGGCGACTTTTGTCTCGTTTCTTGTCGGTACAATAGGCTCATTTATTATTTGTGTTGTGGCAAGATATCCTCTCCCAACTGCTGCCGGAATAAGTGGAACATCATGGTGGATGTGGTTTGGCGGTCTGCTCGGCACATTTTATGTTTGGGCTACTATTTTTGCCACTCCCCACATTGGAGCCGCTTTAGCAATGGCTCTTACAGTTACAGGTCAAATGGGGGCAGCTCTTTTGCTGGATCATTATGGGGCGTTAGGCTTGCAGCGTTATCCATTGTCTTTTATGCGGGTAGCAGGTATCTTGTTGGTCATTATTGGTGTGTCGTTGATTGCTTACACAAAAAAATAAAGTAGAGAGGTGATATGGCAAATTTAAATATTAGAAATATAGATGATAACTTATATGAATTACTACGCAATTTAGCTTCATATCAAAAACGCTCAATAAGTGAAGAGGTCGTTTATATTTTGAAAAATTACCTATCTTCTCCAAAAAGTCCAAAAAGATTTGAGCAAAATTCAACTGAAGAGTTCTTAAAATTAGCAGACAGTTGGGAAGATGATAGAACTGCTGAAGAGATAATTAGTGATATTAGGCAAAACCGAAGAAGTTTTACAAGATTTGGAAATTCAAATGAACTATTTGATTGATACAGATATTGTTATTTATAGTATAAAAAAGCATGAAAAAGTTTCTGAAAGATTTATATTGTATAAAGACATGCCCAAGTCTTTGTCAGTAATAACTTATGGTGAGCTGATATACGGAGCACGTAAATCTAAAAATGTAGAAAAGAACTTAACAAATGTTCATAAACTAACTGAATTATTTCCAATAATTGATATCTCACCGTTAATAATGGAAAAATTTGGGGAATTAAAAGCCTCTTTAGAACGCTCAGGTATGGTTATTGATGATATGGATTTACTTATTGCCTCAACCGCTTTAACTCATAATTTAATTCTTGTAACGAATAATCAGCGACATTTTAGCAGAATAGAAGATTTGAAGATTGAAAACTGGTCAAAGTAGATATTTTGTTAGTGTATGATTGCTTACACAAAAAAATAAAGGAATAAAAAAATGAAAATTACAGCACTTATTGAAAATAGAAAGTCAGACAATCATAGCGATCTTGAAGTTGAACATGGTCTTTCGCTGCATATTGAATACAGCAGCCACAACATTTTATTTGATACTGGTTGTTCTGAGGCATTTGCAAGAAACGCAGAAAAACTTGGTGTTAATCTTAAACTTGTTGATATGGCAATCCTTTCCCATCACCATTATGATCATGGTGGAGGACTTAACTTTTTTCTTGAACACAACGATAAATCTAAAGTCTATCTTGGCAAAAGACCTGATGGAGATGCTCTTTTTAAAGCGTTGGGCGGCATGATGGAAAAATATATTGGATTGGATAAGACTCTTTTTGAGAAATATACAGATAGGTTTCTATTTATTAATGGATTAGCTGAAATATCCCATGATATTTTTGTGCTGACTGATATCTGCAACAAATACCCAAGACCTAAAGGCAACAGCAAATTGATGGTTAAAACTGATTCAGGATTAGAGCCTGACAGGTTTGAGCATGAGATAATTGTTGTAATAAAAGAGAATGGAAAGCTCATTGTGCTTACTGGCTGTGCTCATAGCGGTATTTTGAATATGGTTGAAACTGTTGTCCGCAACTTTCCAGATACGCCGATAAAAGCTGTAATTGGAGGTTTTCATCTTGCAGGCATTCCAGTAGAGTCTTTACTTCCAGAAACTCCGGAAGAGATTGCGGCTGTAGCATCTCAAATGATGAAATATCCTATAGAGAAAGTTTATACAGGACACTGCACCGGCATGACAGCTTACGAGATGTTAAAAGAGGTTATGGGTGATAAGTTGGAGTATATTAGCACTGGAACATCTATTGAATTATAAAAAGGCTATTTTATGATAAAAAGAGTGATAAACAACAAAGAGACCTCAACCAAAGGTTTTGAACATCTATACCCTTTTAAGTCCAATTTCCTAAATATTGATGGAAATATGATGCACTATTTAGATGAAGGCAGCGGCAAGCCTGTTTTAATGGTGCATGGCAATCCAACATGGTCATTTTATTTTAGAAATCTTATTAAGGATTTGTCAGCTAAAGGATACAGAGCCATTGCACCTGACCATATTGGGTGCGGTTTTTCAGACAAGCCTTCTCAATCTAACTATGAATATACGCTTAAAAATAGGGTTGGTAATATTGATGCCCTTATAAAACACCTTAATCTTGACCCTCAGCAGAAGATATCTCTTGTTGTCCACGATTGGGGAGGAATGATAGCTCTTGCATGGGCAATGCAGCATCTTGATAGGATTGAAAAAATTGTCATTACAAACACATCAGGCTTTTTTCTGCCAAGTGACAAAAAGTTCCCTTTAAGGCTTTGGCTTATCAAATATCTCAAACCTTTTGCTGTTCCTGCTGTGTTGGGGTTTAATATATTTTCTCGTGCTGCTTTATATATGGCACCTTTTACAAAGCTCTCAAAAGAGGTGAAAAAAGGGCTGGCTGCTCCTTACAACTCATGGAAAAACAGAGTTGCAACATTAAAGTTTGTGCAAGATATTCCTATTACACAACGAGATAAAAGTTATGAAGATGTAAAATATGTGGATACAAACCTTTTAAAATTAAAAACAATTCCTATTATTATTTTATGGGGAGAGCACGATTTTGTCTTTGATCTCTCTTTTTTAAGAGAGTGGAAACTTAGATTTCCAGAGGTTGATGTTCATCTGTTTAAAGATGCAGGACACTATCTATTTGAAGACAAACCAACTGAAACATCTGATATTATATATAAATTTCTTTCAAAATAAGGCATTAATATGGAAAAGCAGTCTGCAATTAGAGCTGAAAACTTTGGAGATTTAATTTAAGGATATTCTTAATGGCAAATAAAAGCTGGTCTGATCTCATAAAAGATCACAAAATACTTATGATTATTATTATTGTTAGTTTCTTTCTTATTGAGATTGAAATTTTTGCTGTAGCAGTTATGAAATCAGGCAGACAGTCATGGATGAATGTGATTGATGATTCTGGTGAGATTATATATCAGGTCAAAGGCTCTACGCTGACCAATTTCAATAAATACTATTTTGAGAACACCTTTGGCTCAATTGATGATTATCAGGTAAAACTTGTAAGCAAAGATGTACCGTTTCCATTTAGAGGGTGGTTTGCAGCAGCAATCGGCATTCCGGTTGGTCTGGTTCTTCTTTTGGCGTTTATATTAAAAGCTGCAATGGTGCTGTTTTATGGAAAACGGGCAGCAGGAGGGCTGGATTTAAATGAGAGTGAGCAGCAGGAGCCGGCTGGTGAGCGGATTTCAGGTTCAGACGGAGATGTTAAGCCTCATATGAAATTTGGTACAGCAGAGGGTTTAGGAAGCATTATTGATCAGATAAGCAGGTTGAATATTTTTATTATCGGTTTTTTTATAATATCTGGTGTACTGCTCTATTTAGTAATTCCTGATATGCTCACCTTTCTTGCAAAGGCTGGCATTGAGACGCTTCTTAATTTTAAATGGTTTTTTATTGCCCTTTTTGCAGGCGGATTTATGCTGTTTGCATGGTTTATGTATATGAAGTATCAGCTTGCTAAAAAGAGCATGGACGCACAGACAGAAATTAGAAAGTATGAAATAAAAATGGAGTATGCAAAATTTAATGCCCAGGCTGCTCTTGAGTATAAAAGGGCAACTGGTAAAGATGCACCTGTAGCACTTTTGGAATATTCAGATGTTGATTATGAAGAGGAGCAGGATAAAAAAGGCGTTGAACAAGCTGAAGAGAGTAAACAAGAGAAAAACAGTATAAAATAACCACCATAAAGAGAAGTAAACGGGGAATTTCATGCAGATTATTACAACCCACAAAGGAACTGATTTTGATGCTCTTGCCTCATTAGTAGCAGGAACAATTCTTTATCCTGGAGCAAGACCAGTACTTCCCGGGACTGTAAATCCAAATCTTAAGTCTTTTATATCAATACATAAGGATCTGTTTGGTTTTTACTCTCCTAAAGAGATCAATCTCAATGAGGTTAATACTTTAATTGTAGTTGATGCAAACTCATGGAAAAGGCTTGAAGGAATGTCGCCCCTGCAAAAAAAGAGTAATCTTAAAATCATTAATTGGGATCACCATCTTCAAGGGGATATAGAGGCAGACGAGGTTCACCGTGAAGAGGTCGGTGCAAACATAACTATAATGATTCGTGAACTTGAACGGCAGAGAAAATTGATTACTCCTATACAGGCATCACTGTTTCTTATGGGTCTTTATGAGGATACAGGCAATATGACCTTTACATCAACTACGCCAAGTGATGCAAGGGCTGCTGCCTATCTTCTTGAGAGAAAGGCTGATCTTCAAATCCTCTCAACTTTTTTGAGGCATGCTTACGGCAAAAGGCAGAAAGATATACTCTTTGATATGATTCAAAATGCCGAACGTCAAGATATCGGAGGGTTTAATATAAGCATTGCAAGAATGGATATTGAGGGGCATGTTCAAAACCTATCAATTGTTTTGCAGATGTACAGAGAGATTGTAAATGTTGATGCAGCTTTTGGCATATTTCGAGATACAGAGAGAGATACCTCTATGGTGATCGGCAGAAGCAATATAGAGCAGTTAAATATCGGCTTGATAATGAGAAGCATGGGCGGAGGAGGGCATCCTGGTGCTGGTTCTGCTCTGCTTAAATCGACTAATCCTGATGTAATAGAAGAGATGATTATTGAGATGGTTAAAGGCAATCAGCAATCTTCTGTTATGCTCAGTGATATCATGTCATATCCTGTTGTGACTGTTTCTGAGGATACTACGGTTGAAGAGGTGGCTATGATGTTAAGGGAGACAGGCTGTTCCGGCGTTCCGGTAGTTGACGATGGTGACCATATTGTTGGGGTTATTTCACGAAGAGATTTTAGGAAGGTTAGAAAAAATAACCAGATGCAGTATCCGGTTAAGGCGTTTATGAGCCGTGATGTAATCACTATTGAGCACAACAAGAGTGCAATTGATGCTGCAAGACTGATGATAAAACATGATATCGGCAGGATTCCAGTTATAAAAGATGATAGATTAATAGGCATTGTAACCCGTTCTGATGCAATGCTCTACTTTTACGATCTTCTGCCTGATTAATTATTATTTAACCCTGAAATAAATTTGGAAATTATCATAAGACAATTTCCAAATTTAAAAATTGCTGATTAATCTATCTATCTTCTTCTATAACTTCTGCACCCAATTTTTTAGCTGCCCAGACTGCAAGTTTTTCTCTAAATATTTTTGAGTTGTGACGTATATCAACAGGAAAAGATTTATGAATCAGTATATGTTCAATATCTTGTGTAAGCGGGTGTGCTGAGGCAAGTTCAAACAGCTCTTGAACAAATACCGCACTATCTTTAATTGGAACTGATGGCTCAATACAGATAACCGGAGTCTGCATCTCTTTTGGACCAATTCCGACAAGGGCAGTTCTAAACACAAGTTTATGGTTATTAAAGATAGATTCGCATGGAATTGTAAATAGAGTGCCTTTTTCTGTCACAACACGATGGCTTTTTCTTCCGCAAAACCATATTCTGCCTTTGCCGTCACGCCAGCCGAGATCGCCCATTCTGTGCCATGAGACACCATCTTCATCACTGATTTTGGCAAAAAGATCAGCTCTTGGGTCTTGAAAGTAGTGCTGTGTTACAAGAGGAGCTTTTACTACGATTTCCCCAACATCATTGGCTTCAGATAAAATATCATCTGACCATTTGCCAATATGCTCATCACTGATTTTAATTATTTCAACCTGAGTATCGCAAATAGGTCTTCCTACGCACATACCAAAACCCTGTTCAGTCAATTTTCTCGTCTCTTGAAGAATCTCGTGGCTTCCAATTGATAGAACTGGAACTGCTTCTGTTGCACCATAAGGTGTGTGGACTTCTGTTTCAGGATTGAGCATTGAGGAGAACTGTTCAATATTGGCAGGCGTTACAGGTGCGCCCGCAGATACCACCCTTCGCAGTGATGGCAGAACAATCTGGTTCTCCTGACCATATCTGCCTACACGGTTCAAAAGGGCAGGGGAGGCAAACATATTTGTCACGCCATGATCTTCAATTGCCTCAATGATCTTTTCTGGATTGGCAAGTGCTGGTTTTGTAGGGTCCATATCAGGAATTACTGCTGTCATTCCCAAAGCAGGATCAAACAGTGCAAACAGAGGAAATGTCGGCAGATCGATCTCATCTTCTCCAATTTGGAAGTGCTGCTCTATCTGTCTTATCTGTGCATCAAAGTTGCCATGAGTATAGACAACACCTTTTGCAGGTCCTGTGCTGCCGGTTGTAAAGAGTATGGCAGCAGGCTCTTCTCTGAATGTTGCAACTGTAGGAAACTGTTTATCATCAGCTCTGAAAAGATTGTTAAGAGTTAATCCATTCCAGAACCATTTTCTTCCAGCAGTTATCCATATTCTGACAGATTTAAAATATTTAGGCATCAGCACCCTTAAAATATGTGCCTTTGGAATTGCGATAAACGCTTCCGGGTGACTCTGTTTAAAGCATGAGAGCATTCTTTTTATTCCCATGCCCGGATCAACCACAACCGGAACAGCTCCAATTTTGAACAGTGCAAAGATTGTACAGAAAAAATCCATACCAGGCGGAATCATAAGTATGGTTCTGGTTCCCCGTTTTATTCCTGCATCTCTTAATCCATATGCAAGATAATCAGACTCAGTTTCAAGTTGAGAAAATGTCATTTGACTGTACAGCACGCGTCCATTGCTATCTCTTGAGGAGGGATAGACAACTGCTCGTTTATATGGATATTTTTCGCTGTTTTGTCTGAGCCGGTTAGAGATGTTAACGTTATCGCTCATAACAGTATCATTCATTATGCTCTCTTTGTGCCTGAAGAGTTAAGAGAAGCTGATTCGCTCTTTAGGTTGTTATCTGTTGTTAATATTATAATTGTTATCTATTTCAATATTAGTGGGTAACTCTTACCTCAGATTCTTTTTTTTGTAAACTTGAAACTATTAATCTATTAAATTTAAGATGTTATTCGCTTGAATTTGCATAAAACATCAATGCACTGTATATTTTATCAAAAATTCGCTATTTCGCTGCTTAAGATATTTAACCAAAATACTCTTTAAATTTAAAGAGGAGCTGAACCGGAGGAGTGTGTGAACAATAATATAAAATGGACAACTGGTAAAATTATTGATTTGGAATATTTTTTAAGTCAAGATAAAGATACAAATTTAAATGATGAAGAACGGATAAAAAAAAGAGATAGAGATATCTATCTTAACAATATCTATCCAAAAGGCGTAACTTCACGCAGGCAGATGCTTCTTATGTGGCTTGAAGCAATGAAAAAATCCCACTTTGACAATATTAGTATATACTCAGCAAATAGAAAAAATTTACAAAACGGAAAAACAGAAGATGTCTCTCTTTTTATTGGAGATGTGTATGAAGAGTTTTTAACTATTCTTAAGATCGTGTTTATATTTGCAGGATTTATGGCTGGAGTGTCGCTCTGTTTGACCTTTTTTTCATATACAGGCAGGCAGCCTCTGAATGTATCCTATTTTTTTACGCTTGTGCTCTTTCCCCAAATCTGCCTTCTTGCCCTTTTGGCAGCCTCTTTTTTTATCTCAAAATTTAATACTATCCACAGAACAGGGCTGTTTCCATATCCTTTAGCTGGTTTGATAATTGAAAATATATTTATGGCTGTGAGCAGAAGAGTTGTAAGAAAACTCTCAGTTGAAAAAAGAGATGCTTTTTTGTCAGCAGTTGGTGTTATCAGACATGGAGAGCAGGTTTATGGTTTTTTGTTTTTCTATCCAATTTTTATCGTGATGCAGGTTTTCGGCATGGCTTTTAATGTTGGAGTTCTTCTATCAACCCTTTTTCGAGTTCTCTTTTTTGATACTGCTTTTGGCTGGCAGTCAACACTTCAGATAAGCCCTCAGATTGTTGCTAAAATTGTTAAGATAGCAGCCCTTCCTTGGGGCTGGCTTCTACCTTCTGGAATCGGCTTTCCAAATATTGATCAGATAGTCGGCAGCAGGATAATTTTAAAGGAGAGCATCTACTCTCTTACAACAAATGATCTTGTATCATGGTGGCCCTTTTTATCTCTTTGTGTTCTATTTTATGGATTTCTGCCAAGATTTATAATGTTTATCGCTGGTAAACTTCTTTTAAAACGCTCGCTTGAAGAGCAAAATTTTGATCATGCAGCCTGTTCAAATCTTATTGAACGCATGGTAAAGGCTGATGCGGTGGTAAAGGCTGATGCAGTGCTAACGGCTGATGCGGCTGAGATTAAACAGCAGGCTGTCGCAGATATAAAACCCATATCTAATTCTGATATTACAAAAAATAGGGACGCTTACGTGCAACACAAGATTAAACCATCTATCTTATCTGAACAATCTATTGATATTGAACAACAATCTGAAAAACCATCTATAGAGCAGACAGCATCTATTATAAAACCCTCAATTATGCTTGTGCCTGATGATATTTATAATCTTATTGATATGGAGGGTTTGAACAATTTAATGAAGCATAATCATGGATATGATATAAAAAAAATGGTGGTTATCGGCATTGATTTTGATAAGGAGATAGCTTTGATTGCAAACGAATATAAAAACAAAAGCTCCTCAAAGTTAACAAATCAGACAATTGATGATTGGGGAGATGATGCTCCTCTCTCTATTGTGATAGTTCAGGAGGCATGGCAGCCGCCAATACGCGAGACGCTCAATTTTTTTAAAGCTGTCAGAAATGTGATTAATAAACGAACCCCCATAATAGTAGCTCTGACCGGAAAAGCAGGGGAGGGCGATAAATTAGTCAGGCAATCTCTTTTCTCCCCTGTTGAACAGTCTGACTTTGCGATATGGAAAAGTAAATTATCCGCAGTTGCAGACCCATGGCTTACTGTGGAAAAGGTGGTGTAATTATGGAAAAAATTCCTGAATTTGCAATTATAGGACACCCAAATGAGGGCAAATCATCAGTGGTATCAACTCTTGCTGAAGATGATTCAATTGCAATAAGCCCGATTCCGGGTGAAACAGTTGTATGCCAAGTTCTGCCTGTTATAATTGATGGTCAAGAGATTATCCGT
The DNA here is from genome assembly GCA_964539635.1 of uncultured Desulfobacterales bacterium. GTDB lineage: Bacteria > Desulfobacterota > Desulfobacteria > Desulfobacterales > Desulfobacteraceae > Desulfamplus. Next base: position 25,082 of record CAZIJN010000001.1, read on the forward strand.
TTTATTGACACGCCCGGGTTTCAAAATCCCCGACAGACTCTTGAATGGATGAAAAATTACTCTGGCAAAGATGAGCTAATGGTTAAAACATTTATTGATACCCACAGAAATGATCCAGATTTTGCAGATGAGTGTGAGCTTTTATCGCCAGTTGCAAGGGGAGCAGGTATTATTTTTGTAGTTGACGGCTCAAGACCTGTAAGGCAGTCTGATAAAATTGAGATGGAGATTCTCAGAATGACCGGAAGCCCGAGAATGTCTGTTGTCAACTGTAAGGGCAGCGAACCTGTATATCTTAGCCAGTGGCAGAGCGAATTTAGAAAACACTTTAATTCAATCAGGCAGTTTAATGCACACAAGGCAACTTGGTCAGAACGAATTGATCTTCTTGAAAGCCTTAAAAGCGTTGATCAGGAGTGGCAGCCCGCACTTACCAAAGTTATTGAATCATTTAAACAAGATTGGCAGCATAGGAACAGATTAACCGCAGCAATGACATCTGAGATGTTAGAGCATATTCTGACCTTTACACTAACAGAAAATATCGGAAAATATGAGACATTTGAAAGTGTCAAACCAAGAGTTGAAGATGAGTTCCGTAATAAGATTGAAGCAATGGAAAAATTGACTCATCAGAAGATAAGAACGCTTTTTAAACACAATATCTTTAACTATGAACTTCCTGCCAACTCGCTTGTGCATGAACCTCTTTTCAGCAAAAAAATATGGCAGTTTCTCGGATTGTCTCCAAAAGAGGTTGCAATTGCCGCTGCTATGGCTGGCAGTGCTGCCGGCGTTGTGGTTGATGTGATTGCTGCTGGAATTACATTTGGTGTGTTCTCAGCTATCGGAGGAGTTTTAGGTGCTGGTTCTGCTCTTTTAAGCGGTAGGCGTATTGCTGATTTAAAGTTCAACGGTACAAGGCTTGGCAAAGATCAGATAAAAGTCGGACCTTTAGCAAATATCCAGTTAATGTATATACTGCTCGATAGAATGATGATTTTTCATGCAGGTATTATCAACTGGGCACATGCAAGAAGAGAGTTTGAACCAGAGATATTAAACCAGCACATATCTGAAAATCTTAAAAAAGGGATAACTGCAAGCTGGAGCGATGAGTCAAAAAAAGTATGCAACCGCTTTTTTCAAAGTGTCTGCGTAAAAAAACAGGGTAAATCAGAGAGAAGAAAGATTCGAGAAAGTATGGAGAAGGTAGTTCTTGAGGCTTTGGAAAAATTTGAGATAAACTATCTGTAATTACAACCTTTAACCCAATTCAAAAGAAAATAAACCATGTTTGAACAAACCTTTAAAAATATAGACGATATACTCCACAAAGACGCTGGCTGCGGCAGTGAACTTGATTATGTAGAACAGACATCTTGGGTACTGTTTTTAAAATATTTAGACGATTTAGAAAAAGATAGAGCTACTGCTGCCGAACTTACTGGAAAATCATACACAAGCATAATTGCACCTGAGTTTCAGTGGACGTTTTGGGCAGCACCAAAGAAAAAAAAGGCAGATAGTGAACTTTTAGAGCTTGATAACCACAAAGCATTAACAGGTGATGATCTTACAGAGTTTGTAAATACCAAGCTCTTTCCATACTTAAAAAAGTTTAAAACCAATGCACAGAGCGTTGACACAATTGAATATAAAATCGGCGAGATATTCAGCGAATTAAAAAACCGCATACAAAGCGGCTACAACCTACGTGAAGTTGTAAATCTTATTGATGAGCTGAAGTTTAGAACATATGCAGAAAAGCACGAGATGAGCCATCTTTACGAGAGTAAGATTAAAAATATGGGTAATGCTGGTCGTAATGGCGGCGAATACTACACTCCAAGACCATTGATTAAAACTATTGTAAAAGTTGTTGCCCCTAAAATCGGTAATACAATCTATGATGGTGCTGCCGGCAGTGCAGGCTTTTTGGTTGAGGCTTTTAACTATCTTAAAAAAGGTAAAAGCCTATCCACTAAAGAATCAGAGATACTGCAAAAACAGACCTTTTACGGTAAAGAGAAAAAGGCTTTAGCTTATATCATAGGCATAATGAACATGATTCTACATGGAGTTGAAGCTCCAAATATTTTGCATGTCAACACGCTTGGAGAGAATATCAGCGACATACAAGAAAAAGATAGATACAACATAGTTCTTGCCAATCCACCTTTTGGCGGTAAGGAGAGAAAAGAGGTTCAGCAGAATTTCCCTATAAAAACAGGTGAAACAGCATATCTATTTTTACAGCATTTTATTAAAATCCTTAAAGCTGGCGGGAAAGCGGGCGTTGTTATTAAAAACACCTTTTTAAGCAATACCGACAATGCCTCTATCAGTCTTAGACAGCATCTTTTAGAATCTTGCAATCTTCATACAGTGCTTGATTTACCCGGAGGCACTTTTACAGGTGCTGGTGTTAAAACTGTGGTGTTGTTCTTTGATAAAGGTTCTTCAACTCAAAAAGTGTGGTTCTACCAACTGAACTTAGACCGTAATCTTGGCAAGACCAACCCTTTAAATGAAAATGATTTAGCTGAATTTGTGGAGCTACAAAAAACAAAATCTGACAGTGAAAACTCTTGGAGTGTTGATATTAAAGATATTGACCCTAACACATTTGATTTAAGCGTTAAAAATCCCAATAAAAAAGAGGAAGCTGTACTACGTAAACCAAGAGAGATTGTTGAGGAGATGAAAGCCTTAGACAAAGAGAGTGCTGATATTTTGGAATCTATTTTAAAAATAATATCTGTGGAGTAAAAAATGGTTGAACAGAAAGTAACTTATACCCTGCAACTTGATGATAAGCTCATAATAATTGAGAATGTTCCAGCAAGAGTTTGTTTAGAAAGTGGGGAAAAATTCTTTTCTCCTGACACTGTAGAAAAACTCCAAGAGACAATATGGGAAAATAAGAAACCAAGAAGAATAATTGAAACACCTGTATATGAATTTGCTGCGTAAAATTAGATAGTTATACAAACATCGGAGTTGATATGAAGAAGGGTTGGGAAGTTAAGAGGTTGGGGGAAATTACTAAAGTAATTGCTGGTCAATCACCAGAAGGCAAATTTTATAATTCTGAAAAAAACGGATTGCCTTTTTATCAAGGAAAAAAAGAATATGGTGATAAATATATTGGAGAACCAACTACTTGGACAACTAAAATAACAAAAGAAGCAGATGCAGGCGATATTTTAATGTCAGTTCGTGCTCCTGTTGGTCCAATAAACTTTGCCACTCAAAAAATTTGTATTGGTCGTGGACTTGCAGCAATTAGAGCTGGAAAATTAATTGATAAAGAATTTCTTTATAATTTTTTAGTAAAAAATGAAAATGAAATTAAAGGAAATGCAGGAGCAGTTTTTAACTCAATAAATAAAGCTCAAATTGAACAAATTACAATCTCCCTTCCCCCACTCCAAGAACAACAACGCATAGTAGCCATATTAGACAAAGCATTTACAGCAATAGCAAAGGTAAAAGCCAATGCTGAAAAGAATCTTAAAAACTCAAAGGAAATTTTTGAGAGCTATTTGCAATCGGTGTTTGAGAATAAAGGTGAGGGGTGGGAGGAGAAGACTTTAAACCAAATTTCAGAAAATTTAGACAGTAAAAGAGTTCCAATAACAAAGAATGTAAGGAATGAAGGTTCAATTCCTTATTACGGTGCTTCTGGTATTGTTGATTATGTAGCAGATTATTTATTTGATGAAGATTTACTTTGCATTTCAGAAGATGGTGCAAACCTATTGGCAAGAACTTATCCAATAGCATTTTCAATATCGGGCAAAACTTGGGTTAATAATCACGCCCACATTTTAAGGTTTAAAAATATGGTTAGTCAAAAGTTTGTTGAGTTATATCTAAACTCAATAAAATTAGATGATTTTGTAAGCGGTATGGCTCAACCAAAATTAAATCAAACAATGCTTAATAAAATTCCAATTCCGTTACCGCCTTTACCAAAACAACAACAAATAGTAAACAAACTTGATGCCCTTTCAGCAGAAACCAAACAACTTGAAGCCAACTATCAGCAAAAGCTCAATAATTTAGAGGAGTTGAAAAAATCACTCCTTCAAAAAGCGTTTAATGGTGAGTTAGATACAGAGTCTGTAAATATGTGTGAGAATGAGAAAAAAATACAATATAAGTTACCAACTGATAGGACGGAGGTAATGAAATGAAGATGGCAGAATTAAAATTCAATATACCGCAAGACATACTATACACATTAAATGAGACGCAAAACGATTTTATAAAAAAAATGAAGTTCTATGCTGCAATGGAACTTTACAGAATGCAAAAACTGTCAATGGGTAAAGCGTCTGAACTTGCGGAAATGAATAAAATCGACTTTATGTTTGAACTTGGAAAGTATGAGATACCAGCAATAAATTATGATGCTGATGATTTTATTGAGGAAGTGGAGAGGCAGTATTATGACCGTTGATCGACCATTAGAGTATGGGCACGATGATTTTTTATTTGACTGTTATTTGATAGGAAGTCCATAAATACCTTCATGAATTATTTAACATATTGATTTGTTTAACAATGTTTATTTGATGGTTATTTGATTATAGAGTATAAATATGAATAAAATACTCAATGATAATTTAGATAAAATAAAAGCAGGGTTCTTATTTATTTTGGAGACAGTGCAGAATGAACGAATCAGAAACAAGAGCAGAACTGATAGACCCGCATTTAAAAGGTTGCGGCTGGGGTGTTGTAGAAGGCTCTAAAATCCTTCGAGAATACCATATTACTGCCGGCAAGATTCAAACAGGAGGCAGAGGTAAAAATCTTACTGCTGATTATGTGCTGGTTTATAAAGGGCTTAAACTTGCTGTAGTTGAAGCTAAAAGAGATGAGCTTGAAGTTGGAGAGGGTGTTGCACAAGCTAAACTTTATGCTGAAAAACTCAATTTAGATACAGCCTATTCCACTAATGGAAAAGAGATTTACTCCATCTGCATGAAAACAAGTTCAGAAGGTTTAGTAGATACTTATCTTACTCCTGATGAGCTTTGGAATAAAACCTTTGCAGAACAAAATGAGTGGAGAGATAAATTTTATTCTATTCCATTTGAAGATAAGGGCGGAAGCTGGCAGCCCCGTTATTATCAAGAGTTGGCAGTTAAAAACGCTTTAGATGCAATAGCTGATAATAAAAAACGTATTCTACTAACACTTGCAACAGGAACAGGCAAAACTGCAATAGCTTTTCAGATTTCATGGAAGCTCTTTCAAACCAAATGGAATTTAATGTTAGATGGCAGCAGACGACCAAAAATATTGTTTTTAGCTGATAGAAACATTTTAGCAGATCAGGCATTTAACTCTTTTTCTTCATTTCAAGATGACGCTTTAGTAAGAATAAGTCCAAAAGAGATCAGTAAAAAGGGAAGAGTCCCAACCAACGGAGCTGTTTTCTTTACCATTTTTCAAACCTTTATGAGTGGTCCTTCGACAAGATCAGGCAACACACCGATAAAAGTTGGTGAGCTTGCCGAACCATACTTTGGAGAGTATCAACCAGATTTTTTTGATTTTATCATAATAGATGAGTGTCATCGAGGCGGTGCTGATAATGAAGGCAACTGGAGAGGAATTTTAGAATATTTCAGCCCTGCTGTTCAGTTGGGATTAACAGCTACGCCTAAACGCAAAGATAATGTTGATACATATAAATATTTTGGTGAGCCTGTTTATGTCTATTCTTTGAAAGAGGGCATTAATGACGGTTTTTTAACTCCGTTTAAGGTTAAGAGAATTAAAACTACGCTTGATGATTATATCTACACAAGTGATGACCAGATAATTGAAGGTGAGATAGAAGAGGGTAAAGTTTATACAGAGTCAGATTTTAACCGCACTATTGAGATACTTCCAAGAGAGAGAACTCGTATTCAAATTTTTATGAATAATGCTGATCAAAATGAGAAGGCTATTATATTTTGTGCTTCACAGCCTCATGCTGCAATAGTGCGTGATTTGGTTAATCAATACAAAACGAGTAAAATCCCCAACTACTGCGTCAGAGTAACAGCAAATGATGGAGCAATAGGCGAGCAGTTTTTACGGGAGTTTCAAGATAATGAAAAGACCATTCCAACCATACTCACAACTTCGCAAAAGTTATCAACTGGTGTAGATGCAAGGAACATTAGAAATATCGTATTAATGCGACCGGTAAACTCAATGATAGAGTTTAAGCAGATTGTAGGAAGAGGCACACGGCTCTTTGATGGTAAAGATTTTTTTACCATTTATGATTTTGTTGATGCCTACCACCACTTTTTAGACCCTGAATGGGACGGAGAAGCCCTGCCTTGTGATGTGTGCGGTAAAGTTGTTTGTGAGTGTGAAGAGACGACAATAGAAATACCTCTTCCTGAGACTTGTAAAGAGTGCGGGCAAACTCCTTGCGTTTGCGAACAAGAGCCGAAAGAGCCTTGTGAGATTTGCGGCAAAAAACCTTGTGTGTGCGATAAGAAAAAGAAGATTAAGGTAAAACTTCGTGATGGAAAGGAGTTGGAAATAGAGCACATGATTTCAACATCATTCTGGAGTGCTGACGGTAAACCGATTTCACCGGAGGAGTTTTTAAATAATCTGTTTGGGGAGCTGCCGAATTTCTTTAAAAGTGAGGAAGAGCTGAGGAGAATATGGAGTAATCCAATGACAAGGAAAACCCTGCTTGAAAAATTGGCTGATGCTGGATTTGGCAAAGATGAGCTTGCTGCATTGCAAAAACTTATTGATGCTGAAAAAAGTGATCTGTTTGATGTGCTTGAGTATGTGCTTAACAGCGACACTAAACCGATGACCAGAGAGGCAAGGGCAGCAGCAGCACAGCCCTCTATAGTTGCATTGCTTAACCATCAACAAAAAGAGTTTATTGATTTTGTTTTAAGCAAGTATATTGAGTCTGGAGTTGAAGAGCTTGAACAAGAAAAACTGCCAATGCTGCTAAACAACAAATATCATTCATTAGAAGATGCTAAAGAGGTTTTAGGAGAGGTTAAAAATATCAGTTCGCTTTTTATAGATTTTCAGAAGCATCTGTATGAGTTAAAAGTAGCCTGATTAACGGCGTTATTTTTAATCATCTCTATCTTTAATAATCTTCATAAGCCTCATTTTATCGGGTTTATGAATGATAAGGCTGGAAGCTATTTATTTGAGATTTGATTAATAGTTGATGCCATGTAACCGGCACCAAATCCATTGTCAATATTTACAACAGCAACATTTGAGCTGCACGAGTTGAGCATTCCTAAAAGTGCTGCAATGCCTCCAAATCCTGCACCATAACCAACGCTTGTCGGAACAGCAATTACAGGAGCTTTTACCATGCCGGCAACAACGCTTGGAAGAGCACCCTCCATTCCGGCAACAACAACAATTACAGATGCACTCTCAATTTTTTCCCTGTGAGCAAACAGCCTGTGGATTCCAGCAACTCCGACATCAAATATAGTAGTCACATGGTTGCCCATTGATTTTGCTGTAAGATACGCCTCTTTTGTAACTGGAATATCAGATGTGCCGGCAGATATAACAACTATACTGCCGTTTGATCTTATTTCAGGCTCTTTGCGGCTTAAAATGAGCATTTTAGCATCTGCATGAAATTGTGCATCAGGAAACACTTTTATAACCTCAAGAGCCTTTGTGCTGCTGATTCGTGTTACTAATATCACCTCATCACTTGATTTTGACATTGCACTCATAATTCCGATTATCTGCTCAGGTGTTTTTCCCTGACCAAATATAACCTCTGGAAAGCCTTTTCTTATGGCTCTATGGTGATCAACATTTGCATAACCGCCAACCTCTTCAAATGCCATATTTTTCAAATGATCCTGTGCATTCTCTACAGATAGAGAGCCTTCAGCAACATTTTCAAGCAGAACTCTAAGCTCTTTTTCATTCATAAATCAACCGTTGTATGTGTATTTTAAGGATTGTTGTTTGTGCAGAGACGCACGGCTGTGCGTCTCTATATCTGTTTGTCTCTTCTCTATCTATTATAGAGGTGTATCTCTAATAGATTTGAAATCAAAAAAACTGCTGTGAGGATTTATAGGGCAGGATTAAAGTATAATCAATATCTATAATGGTCTGGCTTAAATGGTCCATTTACCGGCACGCCGATATAGTCAGCCTGCTGCTGGGTCAGCTTGGTAAGTTTTACGCCGAGCATCTCCAAATGCAGCCTTGCAACCTCTTCATCAAGCTCTTTTGGCAGAGTATAAACCTTTTTCTCAAGTTTTTCAGTTGCAAGTTTAATCTGGGCAAGTGTCTGGTTTGTAAAACTTGAACTCATAACAAAACTTGGATGTCCGGTTGCACAGCCTAAATTGACAAGCCGTCCCTCTGCAAGCACAATTATAGATTTGCCAGATTCAAGCGTCCATTTATCAACCTGCGGTTTGATATTTATCTTTTTGTGGGCAGAATTGTTTTCAAAGAAACGCATCTCAATCTCATTATCAAAGTGACCGATATTGCAGATTATTGCCTCATCTTTCATCTGCTTGATATGTTCGCCTCTAATAACCTGATAGTTGCCTGTTGCAGTTACAAAAATATCTCCAATAGATGCAGCATCTTCCATAGTCATAACCTGATACCCTTCCATTGCAGCCTGAAGAGCACAAATAGGGTCAATCTCAGTAATGATAACTCTTGAACCATAACCTTTCATTGAAGATGCACACCCTTTTCCGACATCGCCGTATCCAGCAACAACAACAACTTTGCCTGCAAGCATAATGTCAGTTGCCCGTTTGATTCCATCAGCTAAAGATTCACGGCAGCCGTAAAGATTGTCAAATTTTGATTTTGTTACAGAATCATTTACATTAATTGCTGGAAACAGAAGCTCGCCTTTTGAAGCTAAATGGTAGAGCCTGTGGACTCCGGTAGTCGTCTCTTCTGATACGCCTTTTATCTTTTCTGCAATACGAGTCCATTTTTTCGGGTCTGCTGAGTATGAGTATTTAAGACGCTCCATCAAAAATTTCTCGTCTGCACTGTGGGTTTCAATCTCCAATAAAGACGGGTCATTTTCAACTCTAAATCCTTGATGGACAAAGAGAGTTGCATCTCCTCCATCATCAACAATAAGGTCTGGACCTGAACCATCGGGCCAAGTAAGAGCCTGCTCTGTGCACCACCAGAACTCTTCTAAGGTTTCGCCTTTCCAAGCAAAAACTGCGGCAGTTCCCTTTTCTGCAACTGCTGCTGCTGCGTGATCTTGAGTTGAAAAGATGTTGCAGGTTGCCCATCTTAAATCTGCTCCAAGCTCATAAAGGGTATCTATCAGCATGGCAGTCTGAATGGTCATGTGGAGGCTTCCCATAATCTTTAAACCTTTTAGAGGTTTTGAAGCACCATATTTTTTACGAAGAGCCATAAGACCCGGCATCTCTTTTTCTGACAACTGCATATCTTTATGACCATCTGATGCAAGTGAAATATCTTTGACCTTATATTTAAGCGTAAGGTCAAGCGGCATAAAAGATGAGCTGTTATTTGTCTGATACATTATAAAAATCCTTATATTTTAAAAAATTCTAAAGTCCTGCTTTTACCCGTATCTCTTCTGCTTTATCTGTATGCTCCCATGTAAAATCAGGGTCTTTACGTCCAAAGTGTCCATAAGCAGAGGTCTTTCTATAAATTGGGCGGAGCAGATTTAAAGTTCTAATAATTCCAGCAGGCTTTAAATCAAATACCTCTTTTATTATCTCAATTGCTCTATCTTCTGAGATTTTGCCGGTGCCCATAAAATCAACAAGCAGAGACACTGGTTCTGCAACGCCGATTGCATAAGCAACCTGAATTTCGCATTTGTGTGCAACACCTGATGCAACCATATTTTTTGCAATGTATCTGCCCATGTATGATGCACTTCTATCAACCTTAGAGGGGTCTTTGCCTGAAAAACAGCCTCCTCCGTGGCTTCCCTGACCGCCGTAAGTATCAACAATGATCTTTCTGCCAGTCACTCCGCAGTCTCCCATTGGACCGCCGATAACAAATTTACCGGTTGGATTGATGAAAAACTTAGTGTCTCCGTCCATCATATCTGCTGGAATTACCTTTTTAATAACCTCTTTTACAATTGCTTCGCTCAAATCGTAATGGCTTATATCTGGTTTATGCTGGGCAGAGACAACAACAGTATCTACTCGTAGAGGTTTTCCATCTAAATATTCGATGGTTACCTGAGATTTTCCATCAGGACGCAAAAAATCAAGAGCACCGTTTTTTCTAACCTGTGAGAGACGTTTGGTCAGTTTGTGGGCATAGCTTATCGGCATAGGCATAAGCTCTGGAGTCTCATCTGTGGCAAAGCCGAACATCAATCCCTGATCTCCTGCTCCCTGCTCTTTAAAAAGCCCTTCGCCTTCATCAACGCCCTGAGCAATGTCAGGAGATTGATGCCCAATACTGGTTATTACTGAACAGGTTCTCCAGTCAAATCCCATGTCAGATGAGTGGTATCCAATATCTCTTATTGTCTCTCTGACAATAGCCGGCATATCAACATAGCAGCTTGTTGTAATCTCGCCTGCAATCATTGCAAGCCCTGTGGTTACAAGAGTCTCGCAGGCAACCCTGCAATTTTTATCTTCAGCCATTATTGCATCAAGTATGCTGTCTGAAATAGCATCTGCAACCTTATCAGGGTGTCCTTCTGTTACAGATTCAGATGTGAAAAATGACCGTTTTCCATTATTATTGCTAAGAGTCATTATATTTATTCTCCTTATAAATTGTGTGGTAGTTGTTTGAACAATTTTATGTAATCTATTTATCTTAAGCTTTTATATCTAAGGGCTGAATGATTGGTGATAGATTTAACAATATTTAAGAGTAAAGAATTTATGCCATGACCATACCTTTGTCAACTATCAGTATATATTTATCACCATGCCGCAAAAACTTAAGATAGATCATAAAAATCCTTAATTTAATTTTGGAATCATCATTAGTAGTGTGTTAATATAGCAAGTTTCATAACAGCCATACTTCTAAACAACACGATTTCTTATTTTATTTAAGGTGCAAAATGTCTAACAATATATTGAAACATAGACTTAAACATTCAAAAATAACTGGTGTAGGATCAGCTCTTATCGATCTTTTAATATATGAGAGCGATTATTTTCTCTCCCAAATTGGAAAACAAAAAGGCGGAATGACTCTTGTGAGCGACTCAGATATTGAGGAGATTTTAAATAAAATCGTTCAAGAAAATAGAGATAATAAACCGGTTATTGTTCCGGGAGGAGCAACCTGCAACACTATTGTTGGTGTGGGAAAACTTGGAGGAAAGGCAAGTTTTATTGGAAAACGGGGAGATGATCACTATGGCAGGTTTTATGAGGAGAATCTGAAAAAATCAAATGTCTCTCCAATATTTCACACATCTTCAACTCCTACAGGAAAAGTTTTATCCATAATCACTCCTGATGCACAGAGATCAATGTTCACCTGTCTTGGAGCTTCTACTGAGCTTGAGCCTGAGAGCATAACCGCAGAGATGTTCAAAGATACCGGCATTGCAATTATGGAAGGATATCTGCTGTTTAATCCTGAGCTGATGATGGCGTGCCTTAAAAGTGCCAAATCAGCAGGAAGCATGATAGCCCTTGATTTGGCAAGTTTTGAAGTTGTGGAAGCATCAAGGGATATATTAAATGATATTGTAAATGAATATGTCGATATTTTGATTGCAAACGAAGATGAGGCAAGAGCATATACATCTTTTTCAGATGAATCAGCAGCAATTGAGGCATTATCTAAAAATGTGGCTGTTGCTGTTTTAAAGGTGGGAGAGAGAGGCAGCTATATATCTTACAAAACATCTCCTAAACACCCGTTGTCACCTGCAGATAGTGAGCTTAACCATCTTGATAATTTAGAATCTAAAGTCATAAGAGTTGATGCTAAAAGAGGAGCTGCTATAAAAGATACAACTGGTGCTGGTGATTTATGGGCAGCGGGTTTTTTGTATGGCATTGCAAACGGCTATTCTGTAGAAAAAAGCGGCGAGATTGCATCTGCGTGCGGATATGAGGTGTGTCAAATTATAGGTGCTCAGATACCCGAAGATGGGTGGCAGCGTATCCGCAGCTTATTGACATGAAGCTGTTTAGAGACTATTTTGGTTTAATTTTTGCATTAAAAATTCTGTTTTTATGTTTGATAGAGTTAATTAGTCTGTATGGTTTTTTATTTATTTGTTTTTTCAATTTAAAGGAATTGAGTTATGAATAAGATTTTGAAAATTTTTGTATGCTCTTTGCTTTTTTATAGCTCTATTGCATCTGTACTGTGGAGTGCAGATAAGGCAGTTGAGCCTAAAAAAGAGGCTGCAAAATCAGTAGAAGAGCAGAAGAGCGGTGATGTAAAATCCCCTGTGGCATTTTTCCCAGAACCTGCTTATCACTTTGAGTCAGCAGTTGACGGTTCAGAGTTGGTTCACGATTTTGTAATCATGAATAAAGGAACAGATACTCTTCAAGTTCAGAAGGTTAGAACTGGTTGAGGTTGCGCAACTGTCTCTTATTCAAGAGATATCCCTCCAGGTGGAGAGGGTAAAATATCAATCAAGGTTAATACAAGAGGATATGGCGGACGTAAATTGATGAAAACTATCGCTGTTATGACAAATGACAGCACGACTCCTGAAACTACCCTTACTGTATCAGGAAATGTTGAGAAATTTGTTACCATAACCCCTTCTGTTGTAAGAATTAATGGAAAAATGGGTGAACAACTAAAATCTGAGATTAAAATCATACCAGAAAATAAGTACCCTTTAACAATTTCAAAAATTAAATCTCAAGAGGCTGCAAAGAATATAAAGTATGAGTTGAAAGAGGTAAAATCTGACTCTGGAGATAAAGAGTACTTAGTTACAGTTGAAAATCTTAAAAAAGATGCAGGATTTTATTATGATGTTCTGATTCTTGAAACTGACAGCAAGATTCAGCCGGAGATAAGAATTAATGTTATGGCAAGAATTATTGATCCTAACCAGCAGAATCCTCCTCTGCAAGGAATTAATAATAGTGTCAACAATAAAATGTCAGTAGAGCAGGGGGGTAATAAAATTCCTTTTGCAGCCGGAAAAACTGAGAGCACAAGTTCTGGTGAAGCTAAAAATAACAGCTTTCTTGAAATTGTAAAAAAGCTGCAAGAGCAGAACGCACAAAAAGGAGCCTCTTCACAAGGTGGTAACATAGATGCAGCACCAGCTCAGGGAGAAAGCTCAACCGCAGCAGCACCTGTACAAGACCCTAAGAGAGCAGAAGAGTTAAAAAAGAAATTTGAAGAGCTGATAAGGCAGGCTCAAGAGAAACAGAAAGCTCAAGAGGCTGTAAAAAAAGAGTAGCTGCTTTTTAAAAACAAGAGAGGTTATATCTTATTTTAACAAAATATCGAGATGTAGAGACGCATGGATTTGCGTCTCTATAAAAAATACAATAAAGGTATCTATTTTATGCAAAAAAACGTACGTAAAGTTAATAACAATCAAATAAAAAAAATTAGAGACCAGCGGGGTTTTACCCTGATAGAGATCATGGTTGTAATTATCATTGTTGGTCTATTATCAGCATTAGTTGCACCAAAATTTTTCGGTAAAGTTGATCAGGCAAAGATAAAAACCACAAAAACACAAATTGAGCTTCTCGGCTCGGCTCTTGACAGCTTCCGCCTTGACAACGGCAGATATCCTACAACAGAAGAGGGATTAAACGCATTACGAGAAAATCCCGGAGAGCTTAAAAATTGGGACGGTCCATATCTTCCAAAACCTGTGCCTAAAGATGCTTGGGAGAATGAGTTTATATATGTCTCACCGGGAGAACATGGTCAGTACGACCTTTTAAGTTATGGTTCAGATAATGCTCAAGGCGGCGAAGAAAAAATGACTAAGGATATCGTAAGTTGGGAATAGTAGATGAAATAGATGAGATAGACGAAAAAGATATTCCTGAAAGCCCCCCGCAAGTTCTTCTTCTGCCTGTCCATTTTATGAAGAGATTCAGGTTTCTTCCTATTAATGATTCTGAAGAGAGACTTCGGGTAATCATGGCTGATCCTCTTGATTTTAACACCCGCGAGATTATCAGAAAATCATACTCCAAAAAACTTGATGTCTATAAAGCATCAAATGAGGTCATAAGCCAGTATATTTACAGATGGTATGAAGCTGACGCTGACATGACTGGAGAAGATAGTGCTGATGCTCTTAATCTATCTCTTGAAGATGCTCTTTGGGACGATCCCGAACAGTTAAAGGGAATGGCTACCGAAGCTCCTGTTATCAGGCTTGTAAATCACATTATCAACCGTGCATTAGAGCTTGGAGTATCAGATATCCACATTGAGCCGAGACGGCATAATGTTTTGGTCAGATATAGAATTGACGGAGTTCTTCATGATCAGGAGAGCATATCTGTAAAGCTGAAGGCTGCAATAATTTCAAGAATAAAACTTATGGCAAAACTTGATATTGCAGAGAGAAGGCTTCCTCAGGACGGCAGAATTAAAATAAAAGCTGGACATGATGAAGTTGATATCCGTGTATCTACAATTCCTACCCATTTTGGCGAGAGCATTGTTTTAAGGCTTTTAAATAAAGAAAATGTTTCATTAGACCTTAAAAAATTGGGATTTGATGATACGCTTTTAAAAAGATTCAGGTCTGTAATCTCAATGCCGTTTGGAATCCTGCTGGTTACAGGTCCAACAGGTTCAGGCAAAACTACAACCCTTTATGCAGCACTAAGCGAGATAAATACGCCTGATAAAAAAATCGTAACAGTAGAAGACCCTGTTGAGTATCAGATGGACGGAATCAATCAGGTACAGGTGCAATCTTCAATTGGTCTGACATTTGCACACACTCTGCGATCCTTTCTCCGCCACGATCCTGATGTTATGCTCATAGGAGAGATAAGAGACGGCGAGACTGCCGAAATTGCAGTTCAGGCAGCGTTGACAGGACACATGGTATTTTCTACGCTCCATACAAACGATGCAGCAGGAGCAGTTACCCGTCTTGAAGATATGGGCATTGAGCGGTTTATGATATCATCTTCTCTTGTCGGAGTGCTTGCCCAGCGTTTAGTGAGAAAAATCTGTCCTAACTGCTCTCATGAAGTTAAGCTCTCCTCTGAGCAGCTTGAATCCCTTGCAGTTGATTTTGATGTTGACGCAGATATTTTATCTCCCACATTTTTACGAGGAGAGGGGTGCAAGCTGTGCGGTGAAACAGGCTATAAAGGACGGCTTGGAATATTTGAACTGATGGTTCTTGATGATGAGCTTCAAGGTGAAGTTGTAGCAGGTGCTGATAGAAACCGCCTGTTTAAAAAGGCTGTATCTAAAGGAATGATATCATTAAAACATGATGGCATTAACAAGGTAAAACAGGGACTTACAACTTATGAAGAGGTTTTGCGGGTATCCAGATAAAGTATATGACGGCTCAATGCAGTGTAAATTATATAATGCTCTAATAGCAATAAAGGTTGCTCGCTGATGCCGCAGTTTAGATTTGAAGCCATAAATTCAGATGGCAAAAAAATTACTGATACCATTGAAGCACGCGATAAAGATGAAATCCTCCTGATGCTTCAGTCAAAAGGAGTTGTGCTGCTCCGCTGGCTTGATGGAAAATCATCTAATGGAATAGGCAGCGGATTTAATCTTTTTTCTCCTAAACGCACCTTAAACAATGCCCGCCTTTTGCAGCTAACCTCTGATCTTGCCCATCTTTTCCGTTCAGGACTTCCGATTGACAGAGCCTTATCTATTGCAGGCAGTGCAACATCAGATGTAAAAATAAGAGCAATGACCGTATATCTTCAAGATGCTCTTAAAAAAGGGACAAATCTCTCTGATGCAATGGCAGAAAAACCAGAAGATTTTAATGATCTGTATGTAAATATGGTAAGAGTTGGAGAGATGGGCGGTATTCTGCCGTCTGTGATGGAGAGGCTCTCTGAATTTATTGGAAGAACAGAGGAGATTAAAAAATATGTAATCTCATCTTCAATATATCCTGCAATTTTGCTTTCAGTTGGTTTTTTATCACTTCTCGTTATTTTAGGATTTGTAGTGCCTAAATTTGCAGGCATTTTTGCAGATATGGGGCAGGAGATTCCTCTCTCAACACAGATTCTCTTAGAGATAAGCAATTTTTTAAGAGTCTGGTGGTGGCTTCTGCTGTCAGGTTCAATTATTGCTTTTATCTTTTTGTGGCGGTTTTTAAAAACTGAGCAGGGCAGGACTTTATCAGATAAAAATATCCTTAAAGTTCCATATATAGGCGATGTAATGCTTGATATTGAGATGAGCCGATTCTCACGAACGCTCGGAACTTTGATTAAAAGCGGAGTCCCTTTGATGAAGGCTCTGCATATTGTAAAAGCTGTGGTTGCAAACAGTCAGGTTAAAGATGCAGTAGAGCATATTTACAAGCAGGTTAAGGAGGGCAGAAGCGTAAGCTCGCTTATGAGAGAGCGTAAAATATTTCCTCCGCTTGTGGTTCAGATGGTCTCTCTTGGCGAAGAGACTGGAAAAATTGGTGATATGCTTGTATCTGTGGCAGATGATCTTGACAGAAAAATCCAATCTAAAATAAAAACATACCTATCTCTTTTAGAGCCTTTCTCTATCCTGTTTCTTGGACTTCTTATCGGCGGCGTGGTTGTCTCCATGCTGACCACAATCTTTGGCGTTAATGAAATACAGTTCTAAATTCCATATCAGTGTAAAACCTAATCTTTTATATCAACGTAGAGATGCACGGCAGTGGAGTTTTTTGCATACTCCAAAAGGCTTTACTCTTATTGAGATTACAGTTGTAATAATACTTGTTGCAATTGCAGGCTCTCTTGTATTGATGAACATAGGACAGTCAGGCAGAATGAAGCAGAGCAGAATGTTTGCCTCTGAAATGATATCTATGTGCAAAAAAGCACGAATCACCGCTATAACAAAAGGCGTTCCAGCGTGTCTTACCATTTCACCTGAATTGAGAGAGTGCCGCATCGGTCTTGCTGATGAGGTTATCTCTGACCCTGTTTCTAATACAGCAGATGACGCTTTTAATCCAGCTGATAGATATTCTGATAAATATAATCATAATGAAGGGGGCAGTTCAAAATCAGATAGTCTTAAAATTCCTGAAAATATTCTGCTTGAAGGAGAAAATATCAAGGTTGGAGCTGACGGCGTATATTATATCTGCTTTTATCCTGACGGCAGCTCTGGAGGCGGCATTTTAACCATCTCGGTTGAAAATGAGTTTGAGTTTACATTTCAGGTGGATATGCTGACTGGAAGCATAGAGGAAGCAGCAGATCAAGACTTGTGATTTAATATCCTGATTTATTGTATTATATAAAATATCAAATCTGTATAACAATGGAGGAAAAGCTATGAAATTTGCTTATGGTTCAAGTGACTTTAGAGGCATGATTAAAGAAGGTTCTTTTTACATTGACAGAACAGATAAAATTCCTCTGCTTGAAGGTTCAAAGTCCCAGCTTTTTATCCGTCCCCGCAGATTCGGCAAATCTCTTTTGCTCTCCACGCTTGAGAACTATTATGACGTTGCAAAAAAAGATGAGTTTGAATCCCTATTTGGTCATCTTGCAATTGGTAAAAACCCCACGCCTCTTAGAAACTCCTACTTTATCCTTAAACTTGATTTTTCATGCGTTGACCCGACAGGCACGGTTGAAGATATCCGGCAATCTCTTTTTAACCATATAAATGTGTGTATTGAAGGGTTTTGTACTTATTACAACTTTAAAGGTTTTGAGTTTCCAGAAATTCAGATAAATAAAGATGATGCGTTATACTCACTTCAATCCTTAGCCAGAGCTATCAAAGCAGCACAATATCCATTATATCTTTTCATTGACGAATACGACAACTTTGCCAACACAGTGATGATGGGAGTTCAGATGCTGGATAAAGAGTTTACGCAGCATGGGCAGAGATATCAATCATTAGTGCATGAACAGGGACCGCTTCGGACATTTTTTAAAACGGTTAAGGCATTAACAACATCAACAATGTTTGACAGAGTTTTTATTACTGGTGTGTCGCCGGTTGTGATGAGCGATATTACAAGCGGGTATAATGTTGCAGAAAATATCTATTTTGAACCAGAGTTTAATAATTTATGCGGTTTTACCCAGCAGGAAGTACAATCTGTGATTGAACAGATTGTGGAAAAATGCCGGTTTAAAAACAAAGATAGCAAGGTCAAGGAAGCTGTGGAGCTGATGAGGACCTATTATAACGGCTACAAATTTTCTTATAAAAACAATGAATATATTTATAATCCAACTCTTTCCATATATTTTTTCAAACAGTTCCAAAAAGAGTGCGAATATCCATTTGAAATGCTTGATGACAACCTTGCAGTTGATGAGTCAAAACTTGAATACATAGCAAAAATCCCAAAGGGACAGGAGCTTTTATTGGGTTTGATGGATGAGACTCAGCAGATAGTTGTTCCGGCTATAAGCAAAAGATTTGGAATTCAAGAGATGCTTGATGACGCTTCAAAAGACCACGCTTTTTTGGTCTCATTTCTTTATTATTTCGGGGTTTTGACAATTGAAGATCGTACAGAGGATTTACAAAGCATCTTAAAGGTTCCAAACCTTGTAATGAAAGGACTTTACGTTGATAGAATCTGCAAGATGTTTCTGCCGATGCCGGACGATAGAGACAACGGCAGAGAGGCTGCAAGGCAGTTGTGGAGCAAAGGCAATATTAAACCTTTGTGCACGTTTGTTGAAGACAAGTATTTTAAGGTGTTTGCAAATCGAGATTACAGATGGGCAAATGAGCTGACTGTCAAGACCGCTTTTCTGACTCTGCTTTACAACGATCTGCTTTATATCATGGATTCAGAACCAGAGATTGAAAGAAGATATGCAGATTTAACCATGATTATCCGTCCAGACAAGCGGCATGGAAAAATCCTTGATGTGCTGATTGAGTTTAAGTTTGTTCCTCTGAAAGATGTGAACATGACAGGCAATCAGGCAAAGGCTTTAAAAGAAGATGAACTTTATAAAATCCCACAAATTATCAAGCAGTTGGAAGATGGAGAAAAACAGGTGTCAGAGTATGGAAAACATCTTGAAGAGAAATATGGCAATTTAAGGCTGCATAAGTTCGTGGTTGTATCTTTGGGGTTTGAGAGGGTTTGCTTTAGGAAAATACAGCAGACAAATGAGCGATAAATTATTTATATTGACATTATTCTATTTCCTTTTATAAAGAAATATCACTATTTTTTACATGAGTTTAAGAATTAAAAATACTGTTTTGATAAAGCCAAACCTGTTGTAAAGCAGGGACGGAAAACCACGGGTCTTGAAGAAGATAGCCGGGCTGCCTTAACAAAGGTGCTCGGCTTTTTTGTTTTTTAAATCAAAAAATTGGCAGATAAATAAATATGGAGTGAGGTTATGCAAAAAAAAATAATGTATTTTGGAATTTTGATTGTGCTGTCAATGATAATTTGTATTTCGAGTGCCTTTAGCAGCACTTTCTATCTACCAGGCAATGATGCAACTATTCAGGAAGGAACTGATGTAGTGGCGGGTGGTGACACGATACTGGCAGCCGACGGAACTTATCATGGTAATTTTGCCCAGACATCTACATCATTGTTGTCAAAAACAATGACTGCTACTACAGTTTCAACAACACATTCATCATCTGATACAGAACAATCATCATTATCATCAGGAATCCCAGTAGAGTTCAGTACAGCTGGATTTGAACAGCGTCTAAGAACTTCAAACAGCAGCAGCTTGAAGCTTATCTCATTGGTTGAAAACCACACCTATGCTCTGACAGATACAGTCAATTGGTATGGTCATCCCGGTGAGGTGATCTTGATAGATGAAGAGGCAGTGTTTCATACAAAGGCAATTTCGTTTCATGTCGGCTCACTGAAATCAGTGATCGATGAGCGCACGACAGCAATGTATCACCTCTTTTTGCAAAATCCTGTACTCTTATATGCTGAAAAAGAGGATCAAGCTACCGTCGTCGATACACTACTAAACGATTCACAATTTAAACAACTGTCAAAGCTTTTTATACGTAATCTTGACCTTACCGAAGACAAGAAATATCTGATTGCAGAACTTGGATCCAAAGCTTTTAAGCTCATTGATACAAAAAATATTGAAATAGCTGCCAATAAGCTGCAGGCAAATATAGCTGCCGTTACCCGACAAACGCGTTCGATGCCACAACAAGTTGATGATCAGAACCGATTTGATATTTTTAATAGCACATTTGGGAGTGAACTATATTTCAAAGTCAAGCAGTTAAGTGAAACTTACTATTTCGATTTTTATTCCGACTCAGCACTTTGGTATGCTGTCGCCTCTTATGACAATTACAAAGATAAAGACTGGGTAGTGTCATTGCTCGATCCCAATCTGGTCACTCCCAAAGAAGGACTGATCGATCCCGATTCCATAGCTAATTCGTTGCTTAGGGATGAAAGCGGCATCATGACCCGTATGCCGATAGCCAACTTGGAAAAAAATTTGATGACAGTGGGAGGTACTCAGGATTTTGTGCTTTACCGCAACAAGCCGGGTGTGATGCTCGATGCTCCGTTTGTCATGAATACACTCTCTGCTGCAGAAGCCATAATCAACATGGCTTCAGGTGTTAAATTGAGTGGTAAAGTATTTGACTATCTCAAAAAAACTAAAAATATTGCGTTGAAAATCGATGAGTATATCTCGCAATATGAGCCTTTTTTTATGGCAGCCGGATTTATGTTTGAAACCTCAAAACTGATCAGCGCCCTGATGGGGATGGATATTACCACAGTTGATCAGCGCTGGGGTCAGGTTGAGACGCTGATCAATAAATTTAAGGAGTTGGGCGGTTCTATTGTTACACCTGAGGAAAGCGAACAGGCAGAAGCTATAGAAGCTATAAGAAACGCTTCCGATACATTGAGACTGTACAAGGATATTTTACTTTTTCTATATGACTCGATTAAACTATCTACGACGACCAAGAGCGAATCGGAGAAAAAATCGCTCTATGCGAAACTAAAAGTAGATATCAAATATTTTATGTACTATCAGTACGCTAAAACAATACTGGAGCATATTGATGCTCAAGAACTGCCATCTGATGTATCAAGCAGAACACAACTTGCTCGTAATGTAGCTCTCTATTATTTACTTGGCATTGACCGTGCCAAACAGGAATTAAGTGCTGGTGTTTTAGCGGATGTTAACACCTTTCAACGATTACAGTGTTCGCTGATACTTTCATCACCAACTTATAATACAGCACTAATTGCCGAAAAGGTCATGAGTGTTCCCTCAGTACTCTCTTTAAAAACCCTCACCAAAACATTTAGCGGAATATCTTATGGCTTAAATCTAAGCCAATCTATGACAACCGAGAGCTTTCTTGCAGTTATGGGAAATATTGCCGCAAAAGCAGCTGCGGATGCAGGACTGGTCGCACAAGAATATGTTGTATCATTACTGAAAAATGTTGCTATTGCTGCCACTCCGGCAGGTTATTACAAATTGGCAAAAGGTGCTAATTCACTTGCCCCCATGTTATGGAACGTCATTACCGACCCGGTTGCCGTCAATTTTTCCATGAAACGTGAATCAGAAAACAGTTTTACCGCTTGGAAGGATGTCCCTGCAGCTTTTGATCCCATTCAATATATCGAATTCAAGGACAGTAATGGTACCGATACCAGCAGCTTTCTGCTGGATGCCGATTCAGTACGTAAAGCTGGTGTCCAGTATGCCGTAGACTCCGATGGTGCAACCAACTTTCTTGTTATGCGCGGTGGGACATTCGATGTAGAGAATATGGTGGCTGTAACAGACTATAATTTGGCAGAAAGTTACTTTGAAGACCATGAACAAGATGAAGTCATATTTTCTGACTGGCATGTTTATCAATACCCGGGCATGGATTTTGAACTCGTCAACCGTCATTACGATCGTACGGAGTCAACGGCTTACCTGAATCCTCAAACCAATGTCCTAAATTACTTTCTTTTTAGTGACATTGGGGAGAATTTTGACTGTATCGACAATTTGCTATGCGACAACGATACTGAGGATTACTCCAGCGGAGACGGTAAACCGCTTGTAGATGATTATCTTGCAAATACGGGTCAGAGCGATATCGAATATTTCAACTTTACCCAGATGTTTGAAAACGCTGGACATCAGGGTGTCGTTACCCATAATACTCCGGGAATCTACACCGATTCAACGAATTTCTGGCTCGGTGAAGACCAATATAACCCTTCTATTGAGTATATGGCAAAATTCAACGTGTTTGTAGCAACCGATTATGACGCTAAAAAAGATGGTGTGCTTTCACACCGTGAACAACTGCTGCAGGACTCTTCACTGGAATACACCATAGAGGAGAACCAAATTACGGCTTTGAATCTCAAATTGAAACTGAAACGTGATGACAACTGGAACTACTATCCCAACTGGAATCAGTTTGAAAATGGAAGAAAATTCTATATGGTACTTCGTATCAATCGCTCTGGTGGTGCCGTATTTGAATCAGAGCCTTATGCAATTGAACTTGGTCGAACACAAGAAGAGGTAGTTAATCTCTTGGATGTATCGCCGAAGCTTGTCGAGTGGCTTGAAGAGAACAATTATTCATCATTGGTAGATATCCCTCTGGACATCTTTATAATAGACAGTGTTGTAAAAAGCTATTTCGACTCTTCCAATACGAATGCCACACTCTATAGCTTTATTGTCAATAATAATTCGCGAAAAGAGGGAACCGAGCTTGCACGTCCCTTTATTTCCATCAACATTGATGAGCTAACCAAAATATACACACAAAAAGTGACTCTCGATGATCCGGAAGACAGCGATGCAGATGGAATACCTGATGATTGGGAACTCAAATACTTTGACAGTATTACCGATTGTGACCCAAGTGCAGATGATGACAATGATGGCGTAAATAACTATAATGAATACATAAATAATAGCAACCCGCTTTTGGCACAGGAAGAACCAGAACCTTACAACCCTCCTGAAAATACCATCACATACAAACCTATTAATGTATATGATCAAGACAATAACTATCTCTACACTATAACCGAGTTCTGGATTGATGGTACTATTAATTCAAATATAATTATTGAATCAGGGGTAACTGTAAGGGTACAGGGGTATTCGACAATCACTGGTAATCTAATTCATACAGGAGGTGATTTACATGTCAACGGCGGCAATCTGATTGTGAAAGGAGATTACCGTATCCAAACGCCTGACAGCAATAGCGAGAGCGGTTACTCTTGTAGTTATGGTTTTTTGAACATGACCAACACAGCAGACAGAGTATTGGTTGAAGGTTCTTTTGTGACAGACAGCTATTATGGACATTCGTCTTATTTAACAGCGGGTTCGCTTGAGGTAAAGGGTGATTTTACACAACTCAATACATATAATTACAACAGCAATCAGGATCGGAATTTTCAAGCAAGCGGAACTCATCGGGTATTATTGTCAGGAACAGGTCAGCAGGTGGTGAGTTTTGCGTCTCCCCACGGAGACTATTCACGTTTCAATAAGCTGGAGATAACGAACAGTTCCGCATCAGGAGTTGATTTGGCAAGCGATGTTGTTGTGTCAGGTGAACTTGTATCAACATCAAATAAAATAAGTAATGTTGAGAGATTAAGACTGTCAGGTGAAGCAGTGGTAAGCGGTGGTAATTGGCTTTATGACTTAAGTGTAGGAGATAACTGGGTACTTCAACAGAATTTAGTTATAGAGGGCAATCTACATTGTAATGGTAGTCTTGATTTAAATAGCAGGAGTCTGACAGTTGAAGGAGATATTATCCAATATGGACAACTAAATCTAAATGGAGGCAGTTTGCTTGTAAAGGGTAATCTAATTCATACAGGAGGTGTTTTATACGTCAACGGCGGCAATCTTATTGTGAAAGGAGATTACCGCATCCAAACGCCTGACAGCAATAGTGAGAGCGGTTACTCTTATAGTTATGGTTTGTTGAACATGACCAATACAGCAGACAGAATATTGGTTGAAGGTAATTTTGTGACAGAGAGTGCCGTTAACCATTATGATTCTTTAACAGCAGGTTTGCTTGAAGTGCGAGGTAACTTTACGCAACTTTTAGCATATTATGGCTATAGCAATAATCCCTATAATTTTCATGCCAGTGGTACTCATCGTGTATTACTGTCCGGCACAATCCAGCAGGTGGTGAGTTTTTATGAGTATAACCGCTACCAAGATTCCTGTTTCAATGAACTGGAGATAACCAATAGCTCGGAAGCAGGTGTTGATCTGGCAAGTTATGTTGTGGTGGTAAGTGAACTTGTATCAACATCAAGCAAAATAAGTAATGTTGAAAAATTAAGCCTGTCAGGTGAAGCAGTGGTAAGCGGTGGTAATTGGCTTTATGACTTAAGTGTAGGAGATAACTGGGTACTTCAACAGAATTTAGTTATAGAGGGCAATCTACATTGTAATGGTAGTCTTGATTTAAATAGCAGGAGTCTGACAGTTGAAGGAGATATTATCCAATATGGACAACTAAATCTAAATGGAGGCAGTTTGCTTGTAAAGGGTAATCTAATTCATACAGGAGGTGTTTTATACGTCAACGGCGGCAATCTTATTGTGAAAGGAGATTACCGCATCCAAACGCCTGACAGCAATAGTGAGAGCGGTTACTCTTATAGTTATGGTTTGTTGAACATGACCAATACAGCAGACAGAATATTGGTTGAAGGTAATTTTGTGACAGAGAGTGCCGTTAACCATTATGATTCTTTAACAGCAGGTTTGCTTGAAGTGCGAGGTAACTTTACGCAACTTTTAGCATATTATGGCTATAGCAATAATCCCTATAATTTTCATGCCAGTGGTACTCATCGTGTATTACTGTCAGGAACAGGTCAGCAGGTGGTGAGTTTTTACTCCTCATATCAAGAATATTCCCGTTTCAATAAACTGGAGATAACGAATAGTTCCGCATCAGGAGTTGATTTTGCAAGTGATGTTTTTGTGGTAAGCGAGCTTGTTGCAACAGCAAGTAAAGTAACTAATAGTAATCGTTTACAACTATATGATAAAGCGATAATCAGCGGCGGGAGCTGGCTTTACGATTTAACCGTAGGATATTGGACGCTGCAGCAGAATCAACTTGTAAAAGGGAATTTGTATCTTAACAATTCTATTCTTGACCTTAACGGTAAGACACTTACGATTGAAGGTAATCTAATCCATACAGGAGGTGATTTACATGTCAACGGGGGCAATCTGATTGTGAAAGGAGATTACCGCATTCAAACACCTGACAGCAATAGTGAGAGCGGTTACACATACAGCTCAGGTTTTTTGTTGATGACTAACGCAGCAGACAGAATATTGGTTGAAGGCTCTTTTGTGACAGATAGTATATATGACCATTTAGATTGTTTAACAGCGGGTTTACTGGAAGTAAGGGGTAATTTTACCCAGCTTTACTCTTGTAATGGCTGTAATGGCTGTGGTAATTTTAGAGCAAGTGGAACCCATAGAGTTTTGTTATCAGGAGCAGGTCAGCAGGTGGTGAGCTTTGCGTCTCCGGGCAGCTCATATTTTAATGAGCTTCGGATAACTAATCCACAAGGTGCTGTTTTTGAGACTAATGCAGTCATTTATGCCTCCTGTCCTGATAAAATTATAACAAGTTATACAGATTATCTGGATTGTATTAATGGTTCTTCTACTCCTATAATTAATAATACCATCTACGAAGACGCAGAAGACGGAAGCACAACAGGCTGGAGCATATATGCAAATGTACCTGCAGGAGCGTCAATACAGAATGTGTATGATGCAGCCCGCCAGAGCAATGTAATAAGTTTTGTATCTCCGAACGGAACATCTAATGGTTATCGTTTAAGAAATGCGGACGGCAGCTTGTGGAAGAATACGACTCAATTTGTGCTGCAATGGAGCATGAAGTATTCACAAAATTATACCATTTATATAGATGTGCAGACATCGCTCGGGCACCGCTATTTGGTGTATGATTATGCAGCATCAGATGCTTTGGGCAGCGGCGAGTATGTAAAATTTGGTCTTGGAGTAGGTTCAAAAGATGGAAAGTGGCATACATACGCAAGAGACCTTGAGGCAGATTTAAAGCGTGCACAGCCGGCAAACAGCATAATTCAAGTTAATGGATTTCTGATTCGCGGCAGTGGTATGGTTGACGATATTAAATTGATGGATGAGATGCCGGCGGATGCAGCTCAAACGATATATGAAACTGCAGAAGACGGAACCACAACAGGCTTGAGCATATACGCAAATGTGCCTGCAGGAGCGTCAATACAGAATGTGTATGATGCAGAGCGTGAAAGCAATGTAATAAGTTTTGTATCGCCGAACGGAACATCTAACGGCTATCGTTTAAGAAACGCAGACGGCAGCGTATGGAATAATACGACTCAGTTTGTGCTGCAATGGAGTATGAAGTATTCACAAAATTATACTATTTATATAGATGTGCAGACATCGCTCGGTCACCGCTATTTAGTGTATGATTATGCAGCATCAGATGCTTTAGGCAGCGGAGAGTATGTAAAATTTGGTCTTGGTGCAGAATCAAAAGATGGAAAGTGGCATACATATATCAGAGACCTTGAAGCAGATTTAAAGCGGGCACAGCCGGCAAACAGCATAGTTAAGGTAAATGGATTTTTGATACGCGGCAGCGGCATGGTTGACGATATCAAATTGATGAAAGATTTCCCGGGAACAATCTATGAAAATGCAGAAGACGGAACCACGGCAGGCTGGAGCATATATGCAAATGTACCTGCAGGGGCGTCAATACAGAATGTGTATGAAGCAGCACGCCAGAGCAATGTAATAAGTTTTGTATCGCCTAATGGAACATCTAACGGCTATCGTTTAAGAAACGCAGACGGCAGCTTGTGGAATAATACGACTCAGTTTATTCTCCAGTGGAGCATGAAGTATTCACAAAATTATACCATTTATATAGACGTGCAGACATCGCTCGGGCACCGCTATTTAGTGTATGATTATGCAGCATCAGATGCTTTAGGCAGCGGCGAGTATGTAAAATTTGGTTTTGGGGCAGGTTCAAAAGATGGAAAGTGGCATACATACGCAAGAGACCTTGAGGCAGATTTGAAAAGAGCACAGCCGTCAAACAGCATAGTTAAGGTAAATGGATTTTTGATTCGCGGCAGTGGCATGGTTGATGATATTAAGTTGATAGATTCAAATTCTGTTAAGGCAGATAGAAAGGCTCTTTCTAAAGCTGATATAGAGAGAATCTTGTCACAGCCCTACAGCGACCCGGTCGAGATACCTGAAGATGAGATAATTGTTGAGCAGGAAGATTATTCTGACGATGAAGGACCAGCAGAGGTTGTGGTGCCTGATGAATATCTCTATGAGCCTGACTATGACGGCTGCCCTGTTGAACTGCCTGAAGCAGCGGATTCAGAAGCTGGAAACCACGATTTGATTCTTGATGTCGGCATCAACCAATCTGTATATCATAAAAATGACCGTTTAAGGCTTGATGTTGAGATGCAGGGAGACCAGTTTATTGACTTATACCTTGCAATCTTTTTTCCTGACGGTTCGTTTACAACAATTACGGATAATCTGAATTTTAGTAAGCTGTATGCAGTAGAGCCTTACAAGACAGAAGTTTTACTATCATCAGAAGAATCGCTTTCAGTTATGGATATGGCGGTAACAGAGAGTATGCCTTTAGGTGAGTATATTTTTTACGGTATAGCTGTTCCAACCGGCAGTGATGTTTTAAAAGTTGAAAATTGGCTGAAATATGATTTTGAGGGGTTTGTGGTGGAGTAAACGCAGTTGGATTAAATAAGGTACTGCTCCAAGAAGTTATATTTTAGATGAAATTGAGCTATAAATGTGCTAAAGATAGCCCTCGAATATTAACCAGAATTGGGGGAGGGGCTGATATGGATTTAGATTTTGAAAAGTACAAAGAATAACATTTTTGTTCAAATAAACTGGATCATCGCGGTTTACAATTTTGTGAATAAATGTGTTGCTTTTCGTAAATATATAAATCCTGAAGCAAAACGATTTAATAGCCGAATTAACTTAATTAAATGTATTCAGCTTTTTGTTTTTTTAATCAACTAAGAGGAGGAACTATGAAGTTCAAATGGGGTTTTAATTTAAAATTTTTTGTATCATTTTGTGTTATTGTTTGTGCTATTTGGAAGGTAATGTTTCCAATCATTTGTAATGCAGAAGAAAATAAAATCATTTCACTACAAACAACAACAGGAACTTACACACAGCAGGTGGTTCCCGAAACCGCAACTATTTGCGAAGACGCAGAAGACGGAACCACGGCAGGCTGGAGCATATACGCGAATGTGCCTGCAGGAGCGTCAATCCAGAATGTGTATGATGCCGAGCGAGAAAGCAATGTAATAAGTTTTGTATCGCCGAACGGAACATCTAACGGCTATCGTTTAAGAAATGCAGACGGCAGCTTATGGAAGAATACTACGCAGTTTGTTCTCCAGTGGAGCATGAAGTATTCACAAAATTATACTATTTATATAGATGTGCAGACGTCGCTCGGACATCGCTATTTAGTGTATAGTTATGCAGAATCAGATGCTTTAGGCGATGGAGAGTATGTAAAATTTGGTATTGGAATTGGTTCAAAAGATGGAAAGTGGCATACATATATCAGAGACCTTGAGGCAGATTTAAAGCGTGGGCAGCCGGCAAACAGCATAATTCAAGTTAATGGATTTTTGATTCGTGGCAGCGGCATGGTTGATGATATTAAATTGATGAAAGATTGCACGTTGATTCTTGATGTTGGCATCAACCAATCTGTATATCATAAAAATGACCGTTTAAGGCTTGATGTTGAGATGCAGGGAGACCAGTTTATTGACTTATACCTTGCAATCTTTTTTCCTGACGGTTCGTTTACAACAATTACGGATAATCTGAATTTTAGTAAGCTGTATGCAGTAGAGCCTTACAAGACAGAAGTTTTACTATCATCAGAAGAATCGCTTTCAGTTATGGATATGGCGGTAACAGAGAGTATGCCTTTAGGTGAGTATATTTTTTACGGTATAGCTGTTCCAACCGGCAGTGATGTTTTAAAAGTTGAAAATTGGCTGAAATACGATTTTGAGGGGTTTGTGGTAGAGTAAACGTTGCTGGATTAAATAACAAATTGTAAGAAATTTATAGAATTAGAGGGTTGCAATGATTTTTTAATCAGTGTAATCCTCTAATTTGTTTTTGTGTTGTGGTTAGAAAATATCAAATCTGTATAAACAGTGGAGTAAGGGATATATCGCCTCGTTGTGCAAGTTTGTTTCTGAGATACGAGTAATTGTTGAGCAGTTTAAAGATGGAGAAAGGTTGTTTGAGAAAAATAAAATGAAAATATCAGGCTACACTCTTCTTGAGGTGATGGCAGCTCTCATCATTATCGGGATTTCAATTACAGCGGTAACCGGAGCTTTATCAACAGCAAAAGGTTTATCTGCACGATCAGATCATGCTGTTGAGTCGGTCAGAATCCTTAAAAATATCCTAAATAACCCAGAGCTTATGCAGCAGATTATGGAAAACAAAAGTTTTGAAAAGGCTCTTGATGATGAAAACGGCTGGATATGCAGGGCTGAAACTACCCCTCTTATAATTGATAGTGCTGATCTTGTATTTGATAACAGCGGTAATGATTTTGGAGCCGGAGTTAGAAAAAATAGTGGAGAGAGGCAGAGAAGAGAAAAGCTCAGAACTAAGAGCAGCAGAAAAACAAGTGTAGTTGGAGAAGAGATTGAACTGCCGGGAATGGTAAGCGTTGTTTTGTGTGTTACCCAAGAGGAGCAACTGATTGCAAAAGAGTATTGCATCAGCATCTGGAAAAGGCTTGATCCTTTAGCTGATACTCAAATTATTACAAAACCTGATAAAAACGAGAATAGAATTAAATGAGCAAGAGCTTTTGCAACCCCCAATTCGTGAGTTTTAGCAACCATGTTTTTAGCAGCCATACTGGATTTACCCTGATTGAGGTTATTGTCTCAATGGTACTTGTGTCCATGATTACGCTTATTATGGCTTTTTCGCTTAAGATCAATCTTGATGCGTGGGAACGTGGCAATAACGAAGGCGACAAGGTGCAGATTGAGATTGTTATGCCTGCTATGATTGAGAGGCAGCTTAGATACATTGTAAGCAGTGCATCTCTTTCAACAGCCGATTCGCTATCCTCTGAAAATTCCCAAAGAGCAGACTCTGTATTTGGCTCTAAAAACTCATCAGCAGGTGCAGCTTCCTCAGCCCAGACAGGTGTTGTTACACAGCTTCAATTTATTGGAAACCAGCAGAGCCTCTCTTTTTATACTCTATACTCTCCACAGGGAACGCCTTCTCAGGGGCTTGTGAGAGTTGGTTATATTTATGATGAAGATGCAAAAGAGCTTAATGTTTATGAGAGTGTTATCAGCAGTCAGGAAGATATAGAAGAGAGTGATGGATTATTCTCTGTATCAGGCAGATCAGGGGCAGGTAAATCAGGCAGAAAGTCATGGAGATCAGCTCTTAATAAGTCTGGTAAAAAATCAGGCGGAAAATTTAGCAGCGATTCAGCGGCTATAGCAAAAATCAAAGATGTTGAGAAATTTTCACTCTCATTTCTTGCAGCGGAAGACTCAAGCTACTTTCAAAATAGCAACACCTCTTCATTTGGATCATCTTCGCGTTCGTCTGGATTAAAAGGACGATCTAAAAGAAGTTCCTCTGATTTTAAGATGAACGGAGAATCTTTTCAGGAGTCATGGGACGAAAACGAACCAAATCCGCCACAATATTTAAGGCTTCTTTTTGCCCAAACAAAGAGAAAAGGCGGAGAGCCGTCTGTATGGCTGTTCAAAGTCGGGGGGAATATTTGAATAGAGGAAGTGTATTGATTTTGGTGTTGTGGATTTTGGTTATTATAAGTTTTTTATCTGGTGAATATATTGCACATAACAGAGAGAAAACTGCTATTGTAATCCATACAGCCGAACTATTTAACAGAGAGTCGGCAGCCTTTTCTGTTTTGGAGCTTTTGGCATCTGCACAATATGATCTTCTTAAAATAAGGTCTCAAGAAGAGAATGCAGATTATTATACAGCCATAAACAGTTCTGGTTCAAAAAAAAATATATCTGATAAAAGTTCAGTTGGCACTGATAATGCTTTAGCCTCTATTCAGAACGCTGCTGCCCCTTGGATACGATTAAAACCAGGCGGCGTTGAGATTTGGATTAAGGTTGAAAAAGAGTCGTCAAGAATCCAGTTCACTTTAGGGCAGGAGCAAAATATACGGACAACTCTTCAAAATATTTATGGTGAAGAGCTGATAAAAGAGGCTGACAGCTTTACAGATGCACTGCTTGATTGGCTTGATCCTGATGATTTAGTCAGGACAAATGGTGCTGAACAATCATATTATAATGATAGATATCCTCCATGCGATCCAGCAAATGGACAATTTAAAAGCATCGCAGAGATTTTTATGGTAAAAGATTTTAGTTCAGAGCTTTTTTGGGGCAGCCCATACGAGTATATTTTGGAGCTGCCGATTTATGCTCAGTTAAAAGAGCAGGAGTTGTATAATTTGAGCCGCACGACATACAGGAAATCATCTGATAAAAACTCATCTAAGAATGAGAGCAAAGTTGAACCGCAAATTTTAGAGAATGAAATAACAATGCAGACCATTTTAGAGAGGTTCACAATATATCCTAAAGATTATATAAGAGTTTCGATGCTCTTTCCAGCAGATGCAGATAGATGGTATAATGAGATATTTTGGGTAAAACAGTCAGGCAGCTCATTTCAACTTGTTGAGCAACTGAGCAGGATAATGGTTGTAAAAATGGGTTTAGATGAAAACAGATAATAAATTTAAGGATAACAGTTGATAAAAAAGAAGATAGTTGGAATATATGTTGATAGAGAGTCTCTGCACTATGTTTCTATCATAAAAAAAATTGCGAGCTATTCATTAAAATCTCCCATGCACGGTCACAGCTCTCATCAGGTAAAGAGCGGCAATGGTTACACGCTTCTTAAAACTTTTTTGGCACAGCTTCCAGTTGACAGCTCAATGTCCATATATCTTGCACTTTCACGATCAGAGGTCTTTATCAGAGAGATATCTCTGCCTGTGATGCCTGTTGAAGATGCTGTCATGTCTATTAAAAACAGCCTTGCCTTATATTCCCATCTTGAGCCTGACTCTATCTACTATGATGTAATTATCTCAGAACGAAACGGCGGTTCTTTCCACGCACTCCTTGCGTATGCTCCAAAAGATGAGATTGAAAAATACCGTAAACTATTTAAAGAGACGGGGCACTATAGCTCTTTAAAGGGAATTTTTCCTTTAAGCTATGGAGTTTCAGCTCTGCTTGATGATGAAACTGAACCTAAAAATGCTCTTTTCTCGTTAGTTCAAGATGATGTTGTCGAGATATTTGCAAGATCAGGAAAAACTTTAATATTTTCAATGTCTTGCTCTGCAGATGCAGCAGATGAAAAAACTATGCTTATCAATGCTGCACAAAGTCAGTTCCCTCAATTTAAAGATATGGTTAATGAGCTTGCCTTAGACTCCTCCTCTCTTGATAATAGAGAAAAACATTCAAAAAAGACTATCCTTCCCCCATTTCAAACCAACTATGCTTCAGCAGCATTAGCCCCTTTTATCAAACGTGTTCAGCAGATATCTTTAGATGAAGAGCCGGTAAAGATAAATATTATCCATCCGTTTCGTTATATTGTGCCATTTATTTTGATACTGCTTGTTGTGCTCTATTTTATTACAGGCAGCATACAGAGGAAGAGTGTTGAGGCATCTTCTGAATTGAGTAATTTGGTTAAACAGGTAAAGGAGCTTGAAAATGGGCTTGAACCTTTGCAAAACAAGATTGATACTTTAAAAAAAGCGTCGAGATTTAAGACAGATGTTCAGGCTTTTATGCAGACGCGTCCAGCACTATATACTGTTATCAATGAAATTGCGACTCTTGTTCCTGAGGGAACATGGTTCGCTAATTTTACCTTTAATAACAACAATATAACGCTTAGAGGTACAGGAAGCGATGCACTCAAGACAGTTGAGGCACTTCGTTCGTCAAAGCTCTTTAGTAATGTTATGCTCAGAGGCTCTGTAAACAGACGACCCAATGGCGAGGAGAATTTTACGCTTGTGCTTGAACTTATCGAACCTGAACTTCAGAATCAAGATAATGCTGCTTCTGATAGTGAAAATCCAACTGTTACTAAGTCTGCGAGCGGTTCGTCAGCAGCAGGAGAGGCAAGATGAGTAAAAAACGGAATCGTCAATGGCTTATGGGCGGGCTTCTTACCATACTTATTGTTTTAGTATGGTGGGTCTATTTCTACTCTCCTTTGCAAGAGAGCATCACAGAGGCAAAAGATGAGTATTCCCTTAAACTTGAAAAAAAGATGAGGGTAAAAAAGCAGATTAATGAGCTTGAACGGATTCATTCTGATAACATGATTCAAGATAAAGATTTGGAGGGTTTTGCAAATCTTATGATCCCGGGCAAGAATCTTGAAGAGCTGAATGCTGTTATTCAGCAGAATATGCAGAAATTTATGGACACAAACAGTATCCCTTTGCAAAAATATCAGGTATTAGGTCCTGGAAAGTGGCTGGATTATGATATGGGTGTGCTTGAGTTTACAGTAACAACAAATCATCAGGGGCTTGCCTCTCTTCTGAAATATCTTGAAGAGTTAAAGCAGCTTGTTAGAATCGGTCAGATGAATATAAACTACAGCAGAAGCAGAGCAAATAATCTGCACATCACCCTCAGGCTTGAAACACTTTTTGTTGACAAAGATTAGATATGTTCTGATATCTCAGACATTTTCTTTAATATTTTAAGGAGTTATAAATAATAATTATGGTGGTCATAAAAAATAAAGCAGTTTCAAAGTATAGAAAAAATATAAAAATAGAACAGTTTTTCAAAAGCGAAAACAGCTCTTTTGTAAAAGCTCTATTGATCCTTTTAGCAGCGTCATTTTTGACATTTACTGGATGTGCATCTAAAGGCAGATACACAGAAAAAGATGTGGTAAAATCTTCTGACAGCAGATTATCTGTTAATGTTAAATCATCTTCTTCGATTGATTCGCTGCGTTCTGATTCAGCAAAAGCCCAACGAGATTCTGAAGATAAAAATCTTGCCATCTTTGATGACCAAACCAGCGTTAAAGGGGCATCTTCTGAGAAAGATGGTAATATTAACAGCCGGCAGATTTCTGATGCGTCGCTCTCTGATGTTGAGTTTAAAGAGAGCAGAATAAAAGATGATGTAGTTAAAGGAGAGATTAAAAGACAATCTTTTAAGACAGTTGCCCCTGAAAAAAGGAAGAAGATTTTTCCAGACAAAAAAGCGTCAAATTCTGAACATCTGAAATCTCAGCCCGGCGTATCTGAGCCTGTAAAAGTTGAACTTGCATTTGATAATGCTGATCTTTTTGAGGTTCTTGATGCAACTCTTTTTGAGCTTTTTAAAATAAATTATATTATAGACCCTCAAATAAAGACAAAGGTATCTTTTCACTTTTCAGGGACTTATACACGCCACCAGTTTATCGAGCTTTTAAATGAGATTCTTCAACTGAGCAACCTATCTATAATCCAAGGACCAGGGGATATGTACAAGGTTGTGAGAAAAAATGAGAGTGCAGGGCTTTCATCGCAAGATGTTTATGAGTATGGACTGCCAGACTCTTCAGGCGATATATCCCGTCTTATCAGGCTTAAATATTTAGATGCTGCATCTGTTCTAAAAAGCATTCAGACATTTACATCAAGAGGGGCGGCAGTCTCTATTGATACAATGAATAACTCTGTAATTGTTACAGATACGCTTGAGAATGTAGAAAAAGTTATCAATGTCCTTGCTATGATGGACGTTCCATATTTTATGGATATATCTTGGAGGATATTTCCTGTCAGAGATGTAGAGTCAAAGGATATTGTCCAAAATATCACAAAGCTCATCAAAAGTGCAGGACTCTACTACAGACCCGGAGCTTTAAAAGGGGGATATGAGATTATCAGCATTGACAGCATTAACGCTGTTTTAGTTGCAACAAGATGGCCTGAGATTCTTGATCTTGTTGATAAGTGGATATCTGCAATGGACTATCTTGGTGATGATGCTGAAAATGGAACAGGGGTTTTTGTCTATTTTGTAGAAAATGGTACAGCAGTTGAGATGGCTGATATTTTAAGGCAGCTTTATGGAGCGCAGTCAAGCTACTCGTCATCACAGAGAACCCAGATTGTCAAGCCGACTGAAAGATCGACTCAGAACAAGGACAAGTCAAATAGCCCAACCAGTTCGCGGACAGGCAGCTTTTCTGGAGAACTTTCAGGTGATGTTGAGATTATCCCTGATGAGACAAATAATGCCATTATATTTAAGGCATCTCAACGAGATTATAAGATAATCAAAAGCGTTCTTAAAGAGCTTGATGTAACACCTCGGCAGGTATTGATTAATGTTGTGATTGCAGAGGTTACACTTACAGATAAAACACAGTATGGTGTTCAGTGGCTTTTAAACAACAACCTTGGAAACTATGAGGGGCAAGGCGGACTTGATGTTGCTAAATCAACACGGGCAATTGATCAAGTTCTTGGAACAGCCTCAAATATATCGTACGGCATATACAACTCAAAAGATATGCTTAAAGGACTTGTAACTGCACTCGGCTCTGATTCACGGGTTAATATTTTATCTTCACCAAATATAATGGCAGTTGATAACAAAGAGGCTATGATAGAGGTAGGCGAAGACGTTCCGTCTGTTACTGGAAGCGTTACAGATATTAATGGTGGCATAACCAATTCTGTCCAATATAAGAAGACAGGTATAATTCTAACTGTAACGCCTCATATAAACTCCAGCGGACTTGTAAAAATGGAGCTTTCTCAGGAGGTTAGTGAAAAGGGAAATTATGATGAGGCACTCGGCAACTACTCTATATTAACCAGAAAGGCTGAAACTTCTCTTGTTGTAAATGATCAGCAGACAATTCTCATGGGTGGTCTGATGAGAAGCAATAGTACGAAAAGTGATGCTGGCGTGCCAGTTTTAAAAGATATTCCTCTGCTTGGATATCTGTTTAAGAGCGGAACCAATGATAGTACAAAAACCGAGCTGATATTTCTTTTGACACCGCATGTTGTTGATTCGCGTGAGGCAGCAGATCGCGTAACAAAGGAATTTGCAGCTAAAATAGAGAGTATTAAGAATCTGATTGAAGATAAGGAATAAATTGCTGTTGCGGATTTTTTTGTCTGCGTTAGCAATAACATTACTGGTGGTTAGCCCTCTGCCTCTATTTTTATCTAAAGTTCAGGCAGATACCCCCTCTTTTGCACAAAATAACCCCGTTTCTTCATCAAATCTTCCTATTGCTGTAGTAATATCGCGTGAAATCAAACCTTTTATTGAGATGGTTGAAGGGTTTGAATCCTCTTTTGATCAGAGAGTTGTACGCATATTTCTTGATCCTAACAGCAGCCCGTTCAGCCACGATCCTCTTTATAAAGGCACTTTGCTGAGCAGCTATTCATTTATGATAGCTGTAGGTCCTTCAGCTCTCTCCTATATTATCCAAAATAACAGTTTAACAGGCGAACGCCTATCGTATAACGCAAGAAAAGTTCTTTATGCTATGGTGCTTAATCCTGAAACTATAATTCCAGAAAATGTCCCGATTTGCGGAATCTCTTTAAATCTTTTTTCAGAGGAGAGCGTCTCAAAAATCGTAAAGGTGTTTCCCTCTATCAAAAAGATCGGGATTTTATTTGATCCTGCAAACAACAGCAAGTGGTTTGAAAGAGCCTTAAAAAGAGGGGTTTTCTCTAAAGTTACTCCTGTGCCTATACATATAAAAGAGCAGGCTGATTTAAATAGTCTCAATCAAAAAGATGATTTAAATGTTGATGCTCTTTTATTTATTCCAGACAAAACAGTAACATCTCCTACTATAATCAGCCATATAATCAAGCAGTCAATAGCTAAAAAGATTCCAGTTATAGGGTATAACAGCTTTTTTCATAAATCAGGGGCAGCACTTAGTTTTATTTTAGATTACACTCTTATCGGGCAGCAGATGGCTGAAAAGGTGATTGAGTTATCCAGAGAGGAGTATTCTGGCAAAGAGCCTCCTGCCGAACAACTGGATTATGAGAAATCTTGCGAACCTTCAACTCCTGCATACCATATTACATTAAACAGAGCTGTAGTAGAGCTGCTTAATCTTGAGCTTGGCTCTTCATTGCCGTCAGAACTTAAGGTTGAGCCATGAAGATTTATGCTGAAATATTGGAATTGATTCAATTTGATTCAATTGAGAGAAGGCTCTCTGCAATTGCTGTTCTGTTTATCATGGGGATAGCCGTAACAATGGGGTGTATGGGAATATGGCTTACCCATAAATTTGTAAAGCAGCGGTTTCATGATAATTTTATTGTTTTAGCAGATTATTTAGCACGTAATGCAGAGCTTGGAGTTTTACTTAAAAATAGCGAGATGCTTCAAAATCTTACAACAAACATGCTGCAGCAAGAGGATATAGTAAAGGTTATTATAAAAGATGCTGATGGTGTAGTGATTGTAGGAACTGGAAGAACCCCCGCAGAAATAGATACAGACCACGCTATAGATTCTGCAATAAAAATTGAGACCAAAATTTTTCAGATACAGCCTGATAAGGGTGAGATAGAGCTGTATGATGCTAAGAGCAATTCAGATATAATCGGATATGTAGAGCTGTATTATACACCATCTGGTTTAAAAGCTCTTACCAAAGATATGACATTTCTATTTATGGCTGTCTCACTCGTTCTATCTTCAGTTTCTCTTGCATGGTATTGGTTTTTTGCCCGTTCGATCACGCTTCCTCTGATAAATCTTGTTGCTGCTGCAAGAAAGGTTTCACAGGGTAATTTTGATGTAAAAGCATTGGGTGGAAATTTAAGAGAGACCAAGACATTAGCAAAAGTTTTTAATGAGATGCTAAATTCGGTTAAAGCTCATCAAAAAGAGACAGAAAAGATGCACATGGAGATGGCAAAACAAAAAAGTCTTGCTGAAATTGGAAAATTTTCCACAATGGTTGCCCATGAGCTTAAAAATCCAATATCCATTATTAAAGGGAGTATGGATATTTTTAAGAAAAAGAATTTAGATGATACAACAAGAGCCTCTATGATTGTATATGTTGATGAGGAGGTTCAAAGGCTTAACCGTTTGGTAGATGAGTTTCTGCTGTTTGCAAAGCCAAAAACTCCGGTTCTATCAAAACTCTCTATGTTATTATTCTTAAGTGAAATAACAGAAAAGTTGAGGTTTACAGTACCTGAGAAAAATATTAAAATCTCTCTTAATGTTGAAGATGCGTCTGTAGAGTGTGACGGAATATTGATGGAGCGTGCAATATTAAATATCCTTAAAAATGCGGTTGAGCACTCTGCTGCAGACAGCTCTTTAGAATACGATGCCTATATTGAGGTAAATGGAAAGTTAGATGGTGCAGCATATATTATTGAAATCAATGACAGAGGTAAAGGTATTGACGAATCGATCATTGATGATATTTTTAATCCTTTTTTTACTACAAGGGCAAAAGGTACTGGTCTTGGACTTGCCATTGTAAAGGATATTGTAGCTGTTCATAATGGGACAGTAGTGGTTAGAAACAGACCGTCAGGCGGGGCATCTTTTAAAATAAAGATTATGGCTCATGCTGTACCTTCATTTTTTTTAAAATAAATAATGGAGTGATGCTAAGGGATAAAAATGGCTAATATACTTATAGTTGACGATGAAGAACGCATAAGGTTGATACTAAAGATCATGCTGACCTCTCAAGGTCATGATGTTGAGGAGGCGGCAGATGGTCAAGAGGCATTTGAGAAGCTGCAAGATGGTTTTTTTGATCTTGTTATCTCTGATATCCGAATGGATAGATTAGACGGACGTGGATTGCTCAAAAAGATAAAAGATAATGATATTGCCTGTCCGGTGGTATTTATTACAGCTTTTGCATCAACTGAATCTGTTATTGAAGCACTCCATCTTGGAGCAGTTGACTATATTGTCAAACCATTTGAAGAGAAAGATGTTCAAGTCGCTGTGGAGCGTGCTTTAGGCGTAGGTAGAATATTGCATGAAAACAGAAGACTCAAACAGACAATTAAAAACGGAACTGATAATAGGGC
Source organism: uncultured Desulfobacterales bacterium (assembly GCA_964539635.1). Taxonomy (GTDB): domain Bacteria; phylum Desulfobacterota; class Desulfobacteria; order Desulfobacterales; family Desulfobacteraceae; genus Desulfamplus. The sequence continues at coordinate 64,574 of CAZIJN010000001.1, forward strand.
AATTTTTGTATCTCCTGCTATGCAAGAGATTGAAACAATGGCGATACAGGTTGCTCAAAGTGATGCTACAGTTCTAATAACCGGAGAGTCAGGTACTGGCAAAGAGGTTGTTGCCCAGTTGGTACATAATTCAAGCTCAAGAGCCTCCCAGCGTTTTGTAGCGGTCAACTGTGCAGCCATAACTGAAACGCTTGTAGAGGCAGAGCTTTTTGGACATGAAAAAGGCTCTTTTACAGGTGCAAACAACAGAAAAGAGGGAAAGTTTGAATATGCTGACGGTGGCACGCTATTTCTTGATGAGGTTGGAGAGCTGCCGTTCAATTCTCAGGCAAAACTTTTAAGAGCCATTCAGGAGCGAAAATTTCAGCGTGTAGGAGGTAACAGCGAAATACCTGTAAATACAAGGATTGTCTGTGCAACTAATCAAGATTTGGGACGTATGGCTGCTGAAAAGAAATTTCGTCAAGACCTCTATTACAGGCTTGCAGTATTTCCCATTCATGTACCTCCTTTAAGGGAGAGAAAAGAGGATATTGCACCTCTAACCCGTCTGTTTATTGAAAAATTTGCAAATACACGCAATCTTACAGGTGAAGTTATTACAAAAGGGGCAGCAAGAAAGCTCAATGAGTATTCGTGGCCCGGTAATGTAAGAGAGCTTGCCAATGTTATTGAAAGGGTAATGATTCTTAAAGCAGGCTCTCTTCCAATAACTACAGATGATCTTAAATTTATCTCTATTGGTGCTGCTCAAAAACATGAGGCTCAGGAGAATCTTTTTCAGATACCCCCGACTGGCATCGATTATGACGAAATCCAGAAAAATATTGTACAGCAGGCACTTGATATGACAGCATCAAATCAGAGCAGTGCAGCAAGGCTTCTTGGTCTTTCAAGGGCACGTTTCAGAACTTTACTCAAAATGGTTGAGGAGGGGTAAATATTGGGTTGCAGGGTAAAAAATTCCAATCAGGCTCATACCAATATTGATATCTGGACTAAAATCAAGCTCAATTTTTTATATATTATATGTTTGATTATAGCAGGATTATCAGAGGCTCAAGGCATAACTTTGTTTGATAATGCCTCAGCCTTAACTGTGTCTGAAATGGATGATACCATGCTGATGTTTGTTGGAGAAGAACTTGAAATTGTAACGGTTGCCTCAAGAACTCCAGAATCTCCATCTAACGCACCTGCTGTTGTTAAAGTTATAGATCACAGCGATATTTTGAATTATGGGTACAAAACCCTTGCAGAGGTATTATCTGCACAGCCCGGATTCTACATTTCTGATCAGGGAATGGGGTCTCTTCCATATGTAAGGGGAATTTCAAACGGGATATTAGTGCTCTATGATGGTGTCCCTGTTCCAACAGGGGGACATCGAAGTTACTATCCATTAGATCACGAACTCTCTTTGAATAGTGTGAAAAGAATTGAGATTATAAGAGGACCCGGTTCTGTACTTTGGGGTGCTGACGCATTTGCAGGAATTGTAAATATAGTTCCTTTTACAGGAGCTGATGTTGCATCAAAACCAGTTTCGATAAAATATAGCCAGAAAAAGTATAGCCAAAGAGAGTATTCAGGAGGGGGAAAAGCAGAAGTGTCAGCAGGTTCCAATAATACTCTCAAAGGATTTGCAGATACTGGTTTTAAAGGCAGAGATTGGCAGGGATACCTATCAGTGTATCGTGCACAGAACCTGTATGATGAAGGCTCTTTGCAAGATGTCCTTTCTTCTGATAAAGATGGGCAGCTGATAATAGACAATGATATGCTAAAAAATTCTGATTATAGTGAATTTACGGCAAATTTTAATTTTAAAGACTCTTTTTCAATTTCAGGACGATTTTCAGATTTTAACAAATCCTACTCCCAGACTTTAGGTAATGCTACCCTATTGGCGTGGGCAAGTGAAAAAAAAGTTCCTGCAAATTATATTAAGGCAAATTATTCAAAAGTGTGGGGAAGCTCTCACTGGAATGTTACAACATATTATCAAGATGTCTCATATGAACAGATGGAAGCTGGAACTTCAATACAAGAGGGTTTGAATATATTTTATGGGGAGCTGATGTGGGATCGCCGTTTTTTCAGAAGAGGGTTAATGACAGCCGGAATCTCATATCGTGAAAATCATGTTGAAGGTGCGGTTGTAGATTGGGGATTTATGCCTGAATATTTAGTTGCAGAGTATAAATTCTTTACTCAGCCTATTGAGCAGATGGACTATAAAAACAGCCTTAAATCGTTTTTCTCTCAATACCGCCACCCGTTTGAGTGGGGTGAAATCTGGGCAGGTTTTAGATTTGACGACAACTCTATGTATGAAGATTATGCTCCAAGTTACAGCCTTGGAATTAATATTCCTTTAACTGATAAATGGAGAGTGAAAACCGCATTTGGAACAGGATACAGAACCCCTTATTCTCAGCAGTGGACAGGCAAAGAGCTTTTAACAAGAGATGAAATATCAACTCTCAACTTGCAGGCAGAATGGATATCAGGTTATGGAGATACAATATCTGCTACTGCATATATAAGCCGGCTTTCAGATAATGTTCAGAGTGATCCTTATGCCGGCGTATCTGAACCATCTGATCAAGATTTTTCAGGATTTGAGCTGTTTTTTAAAAAAAAGTTTAACGATAAATTAGAAGGTTATGCTTCAATTTCAAAGATATTTAATTCCGGAGATGATTATAATCTAAGTTCTTTAAAATATTCATTTTTAAGACCAGATGGAACTCGTGTTGATACTTATGATAAGTGGACAGAAAGTTATGATCCTGGTGCAGATTTTATGGCAAACAGCGGACTGATATGGCATATCCACCCAAAAGTAGATTTTTCCCTTACCGCTTTTTGGACAAACCCGATTCCATATTCGTACAAAGAGAATACAATTGTAGGAGAGTATGATAATTCACTTCTGCTGAACAGTGAAATCCGGTTGAAAAATCTCTTTTATGATAATTTTACACTTTCTGTAGGCTGCAAAAATATACTTGACGGAAATTTTACCTATCCGGGATTTTATGGACCAGTCAACGGCAATCCTTTGACAGCTTATGCTGTAATAAGATACTCTTTTTAAATTTTGAAACTTTATCTTGAAATTCCAATTTTTGAGCAGCTTTATAATTTTTAGTTAAAAACTATGGTATGCTTATTGCTTTATAATTTTTAAAACGTTCTTAAAAATTAAATAAAATATTGCAGGGACTCTCTATTATGAAAAGGAAACTTATAAAATCTATAATTACAGTACAAATTATAATGTATATATTTGCATTTAACTGTATGGCATTTAATGATCTTGAGGCTGGTGCATATTTATGGAAACTTATAAATGAAGCAAGATCAAGACCTATAGAGGCAATTAAAGCATACAGAATTGACTATGAGAGAGCTAAACTTGCACTTGGTGATGATTCATGGATTCTTGAATCAGCTAACTCTCTGCCTCCTTTGGCATGGAATATATCTTTAGAAGAGTCTTCAACAGCCCACAGCAGTGATATGATAAATCGTCAATACTACAGCTATACATCTCCAGAGGGACTTTCATTTAATGACCGTATTATCAAAAGCGGATATAATCCTATTTCAACAGGAGAGAGTCTTGGAATATTATCATTTTATCTCTACATTGATCCTGTCAAAGCTGTGGAAACCATTTTTGAAAATATGCTCAGAGATGAATTAAATCCTGAACTTGGTTATCCTAAAAATATATTTAGTAAAGATTTTACAGAGATTGGCATCTCATTTATATCTACCATATTAGCATTTGGAAAAGATTCTAACGGCAGAGATATTGTTGTAAATGCTTATGTAGTAACAGCAGATTTTGCAAGACCAGTTGAACTAAAAACTTATATCATGGGAAATATATACAATATTGGCGAAAATCAACCCGATAATTTAGTATGGCAGGATAAATATAATTTTGAAAACAGCTATGCTGAAAATTTGTTGAGGTATAAACAATGGTCTCCTGAAAAGGCAAATGATCACTTTGTGATGTGGGTAAATAATATTACTGAAGGAACGGCTATACAGGTTCTAAATAGACCTCTTGGTTCATATCAGATAGAGATTCCTTTAAACACATTTTATTTTATGGAGATTTATAGAAAAATTGATGATAGTGCGGTTCAAGGAGAGTTGTTAAAGCGTATTATTAACATAGGGTTAGATGTAAATCAGATGGCTGATTTTGGAATAAACTAAATGACGTGAACAGCATCACAAAAAAAATATTACTCTATTTTTTAGCAGCCTCTACAATTATTGTCTCGTATTCTTCAGCCCGATCAGTGAATTTTCCTGATCGGGCTTATTCTTTTCTAACTACATCTGACTCTTTGCTTTCCATCAGCAGAACATCTTTAATTAATAAGATAGATAATGAGGCTGTTACCAACTCATGGGCAGATGTTGTGGAGTTGTCTGAGCTTACCTGTCTATCTTCAGGAAAAGGTGTAACTATTGCTATTATCGACTCAGGTATTGATATTTATAACCCTATGTTTAATTCACTAATATTGAGTAGTAGCTGGAACTTTGCAGATAGTAATAGAATTATAATGGATCAAAATGGTCATGGAACTAATGTGTCTGGAATTATTGTGCAATTTGTCCCTGAAATACAACTTATGATTCTAAAAATCAACCATGCTGACGCTCACACCTTTTACACTGAAGATGTTGTTAGTGCTATATACTATGCTGTAGAAAATGGTGCTGATATTATAAATATGAGTCTCAGTCTTGCAAAAGAGAGTATTTCTGTAAAAAATGCAGTAGCTTATGCTATTAGTCAAGGTGTTATGGTGGTAGCGGCTGCTGGTAATAACTCCTCAGATATCTCTTTTCCCGGCTCAATTAATGAGGTTATAACAGTTGCAGCAGCTACTTCTGATGGTTCTGCGGTTTTATGGAACTCTCCTGAAAGTGCTTTTATTGATATAACAGCGCCGGGTAAATATATCCAAACTGTTGGACTTGATGGAGATATGGTTTTTGTAACTGGAAGTTCATTTAGCACATCAATGGTATCAGGTGCAATTGCAGCCCTGCTTGGAATGAATCCTTATCTTAAACCTTCAACTGTTGAGAATATTCTTTTTTATAGTTCTAAAGATATGGGTACGATTGGTAAAGATAATCAGTTTGGCTGGGGTCTTTTAAGCGGCAGCGGGATTAATCAAGCCATTACGCCTTCTATTCGTGTAAATAAAATTCTATCTTCAAATCACCAATTGAACAGTTTGGATAGCTTGCCGGATAGTAGTTTTGAAATTTCATGCTATCTGCCCCCAACAGATATCTATACAGATGTATATATTGCACTGGTAAAATATAAAGAGAGCAATAAGAGAGAGCTTGGCTGTGGCACATTAGATATAGATTGCATCTGGTGGCTTGACAGCAATGGTATTTGGAAAGATCATAAAGATGCGGGGATTATATCTGTTGCCTCATTGCTGCTTGATAGTATAGGAGTAGATATTTTATTGTTTAGTGATTCAGGAGGAGTGTGGGCGAATTTCTCTTCTGCTCGTTTTGAAAATGGTTGTTACAAGTTTGGAATTGCTCTAATGAGAGATTTTCAACTGCTTGCTCCTATATTCTGGTCTCCAGCCATTGCTTTTTGATATTGTTGTGATAATAGAAAAGTTAATCTGTAAACAAAAGAGATATATAAAATTATAAGGGGATATATCATGGGAAAAAAGATTTCTATTTATACAATTATTGTAGGAGCTTGTTTGGTGATTGCCTCTGATTTTGGTTGTAATTATGTATTTGCAGTTGATCCTATTTTCCCTTTTGCAGCTAAAAAGAGGAGTATTCCTGTTGAAAGTCAAGATAATACATCTGCTCAAGATAAGATCAGACAAGATATATCTACCCAATCTGGTGCACAGAAGAAGATAGAAACTTCTACTGATTCTGTTCAAGATAAAATTATGGTGCCTATTCCGCCTATGGCAGAAAAACATATATTTAGTCCAGAGCCTGATATTAGTTCTGATACGATTAACAGCGATAGTAGTTCTACGCCGGCAATATCTCAATCTGTTAATAATAGTACTGATACCCAGCAGAGCATTGATATGCTTATGCAAAAGGTAAATAGAGAGGTGGAACTTACAGGAATAGTCATTACTCCGTCATCAAAAAAGGCAATGATACTTTACAAAGGAAAAGGGGCAAAAAAAGAGGCTGCCAAATTATATGATGAAGGCACATCTATTGATGATTATCTTTTAAAAGACATTTTTTCTAATTATATTATAATTGCCCAAAATAATCAGGAGGTTAAGCTCTCTTTATTTAAAGAGAGGAGCAACCGTCCTGAAGCTCCAAAAGATATAGGTAATCAAAATAATTTGGATAAAAGCGGAGGCGGGCAGCCAATAAATATTAATCAAAGTATTAATAGCATAGGAAATCCGGCTAATAGAGCCATCAATATTCCAGAGGGACATCCCCCGATAAACCTTCCAAGAGCAATGCCTCAATCAATGCAAAATAATAATGGCGAATCATTGCCGATTGAACAATCTATGCAGCAAGATAGCAACAGTGAATCTGAACTCTCTTCCAACCCTTTTATAAAAGCATTGCAGGGTTCTTCAATGCAGGGAGATGTAATTAATTCATCCGGAGATAGCTCCATAGATGGAAGCAGCATGGGGGTAAATCCTTTTTTACAGGCGATTCAAAGGGCAAGAGAGAGACAACGCAGCCAGTGATAATTAATATCGCCAACTCATAATTACTCGGCTTGTAGAGAGGTAATAGACTTGCAAAAGATAAAAAATGACTTATATTTGTTGGATAATTTTTATAAGCATATGTGTTGGTATAAATATTGTATGTCCTTAAAATATTATATTTAAATAAGAGATTAACTCTAAAAAAACAACAATTTATAATTTATTTAAAAAAAGGAAGATAAGAAAAGATGTTTACAAAAATAGAGCCTTTGACACAAAACAATCATCAAGATATTAGGTTTACCCAAATTTCAAATTTTGATTTTGCCAAAAAAGTATCTAACGCACCTATTTCATTTTCAGAATTTATCCATGCCTCAAAATATTATCCGATTGTATTTATAAAAGATAATCCACTGCCAGTTGTTCTTCTCTCTTTGAACCGGGAACAGAATAACTTTATAAATCAAGATGGTTCATGGAAAGTGCCGTATGTTCCAGCATATTTTAGACAGTATCCATTTCTTCTTGTTAAAGCAGCTCCTCCGACTGATTCAACCGGTTCCTCATCAACCTCCTCTTCGTCAGATTCAAATAATGCATCAGATAATCAAGATAAGTATGTTGTATGTATTGACCGCGATGCCCCCCATTTTGCATCTTCTCAAGGAGAGATAATGTTTACTGCAAACGGTCAGTTTACTGATATGACTACAAAAGCTGTAGATTTCTTGAAACTATATCAGCAAGAGATGGCTTTAACTTCCAATATTGTCAGGTTGCTTGAAGATAAAGGAGTTCTTGTTGAGAGGCAGTTTAATCTAAACATGAACAGTCAAAACGTTACAGTAGGCGGTTTTAGGACAGTTGATATGCAGAAAATTAATGCTCTTGATGATGCTTCGCTTGCAGACTGGGTGCGTAAAGGGATTATTTCTCTTATTGTCTCTCATGCCAATTCGCTCGCTGGTATGCAGCTTTCAGAAGTAAAGAATGGTTAAAAAAGGAGGATTTCCTTTGAGGTTATCAAAAAATCTATTTTATATCATAACCGTTTTTACGATTATCTTTCTTGCCTCTATATCTGATAGGATTGGCGATTTTGCATTTGCTGAAGATAAAGTGCTCTCTTTAGATGATTGTCTCAAAATCGGCTTGGCAAACAACCCAAAACTTAAATCTGCAAAATTTATGGTTGATTCTGCTCAAGAGGATATTAATGCTGCAAAGGCTGATTTTCTTCCATCAGTAAATGCAGGTGCTAATTACAATAATATTACAAGTATTGATTCATCAGGAACTATTGATTTTGATTATATTGATCAGCAGAATACAAACTATAATATAGGCGTATCTCAGATATTATATGCTGGTAAGCGCCTTGTAAACTCAAGAGATAGAGCTGTTGAACGAAGAAAAATGTTTCTTGAAGAGAAGGCTTATACACAAGCAGAACTTACTTACCAGATTAAAGTTGTATATTTTCAGCTTATGAAGGCAAAGCAGGATGTTCAGGTAGGCATTGATACAGTAAAAAGGCTTGAAGCTGATGTGGCAACTGCAAGAGCGTTTTACGAAAAAGAGATGGCTCCTTATGCTCAAGTATTACAGGCAGAGGTTGACCTTGCTGATGCAAGACAAGAGTTAAGCAGAATTAATAACACAGTTGATCGTAAAAAATCTGAACTGTTTGTGCTTATGAACCAGCCGTTTAATTCAGATACAACCTTTTTAGGCGGTCTTGATTACTATTCAAAGGGATTTAACATGACCTCTAAAGAGTGCCTTGATCAGGCTGTTGCAAACCGTCCTGATCTAAAGAGCCTCTCTCATCAGATGTCTATGACAGAAAAAGATGTCCAGATTGCTGAAGGCAAATATCATCCTATGGTAAAATTAAATGCAGGTTACTATGATCAGGATAAGGATTATGATACACAAAATTCGGATCAACGCAACACATACTGGAGTGCTGGATTAAATCTATCATGGACTCTATTTGACGGCGGCAGAGGTTGGTATGAAAAGAGGCGTTCTAAGATAGAGATGGATAGAATAAGAGAGCAGGTTAAAGATATTAAAAGCCGTCTTGAGGCTGGAATCGTTACAGCTTTAATGTCGCTTTCAGAGGCAGAAGGAAGAATTAATGCAACTGCTGAAAGCGTAACTGCTTCAAAAGAGTACTATGATATGGAGACAAAAAGATTTCAGGCGGGCATTGCTACAATTGCTTCTGTATTAGATGCACAAGTAAGGGTAACCCGTGCAGATGGCAGCTATAATCAGGCGTTACTCGATTACCAGCTTGCCAGAGCAGAGCTTGATTTTTGGACAGCAGCCGGAGTCGAACAGGCAGTTAAAGCTGAATGAGAAATCAGCCGCAAGTTATCTGTCTATAATTTAACTACTAATTCAGATGGTTGAGAATTTATCAACTGGACATTTGCAAGGCGTATTATGACTAAATTTATTTTAAAGTGGTTTAAATATTTTGTGGCTGCCGGTATTTTCAGTATGTTTATCAACATACTAAGCCTGACATTTTCGGTTTATATGCTGGCAATCTATGACAGAGTTCTCAGTTCCTACAGTATGCCAACTTTGATGACAATCACTGTTGCAGCTATTTTTGCACTGTTTATAGATTCAATCTTAATTTTTCTCAGATCAAGATTGTTGGTTATGGCTGGTGTTGATATTGACAACTCACTATCAAGTCCTGTCTTTAAAGAGATGCTCAAAGATAGTTGCAGTGTCCAGAAATCTGGCTATTCTGCTGGTTTGAGAGATGTAAATATTTTGCGAAACTACCTTGGTGGGAATGCGATATTTGCTCTATTTGATATGCCGTGGATGCCTATATTCCTGCTTTTTATCTACCTGATTCATCCTATAATGGGAATGGTTGCAACCGGTGGTGTTGTAATTGTATTTATTTTAGGTTTTAGTCAGGAGCTGCTTACCCGTAAAAGGCTTGAGATGGCAAATAACATCAATAACGCTGCTGGCAACTTTACATCTTTGTGCCTTAGAAATAGTGAGGCTGTAGGTTCAATGGGTATGCTTGGCGGAGTCAACTCAAGATGGAAATCTCTTAATAATCAGGTTATCACCCTTCAAACTAAGGCAAGCAATGCTGCCGGTGTGCTGCAAGCTATGTCGCAGAGTTTCAGAAGTGGAATGCAGGTTATTATTTACGGTGTAGGTGCCTATCTTACCCTGAAAAATGAGTGTACCCCGGGTGTTATGATTGCATCATCAATTATTATGGGACGTGCTCTTGCTCCAGTTGATCAGGCAATGTCAACATGGAAGCAGACTCTTGAAGCCCGATCCTCTTACAGGCGTCTTAGCGAGCTGATTAAAAAGGCTGATACCCGCACACCGATGGCACTGCCTGATCCTATGGGCAAATTAGATGTTGAAGCTATTTCACTGATTGTAAATGGAAATTATCTTCTCAGAAACATTACGTTCTCTTTAACTCCAGGGGAACTTATGGGGCTTATTGGTCCGAGCGGTGCTGGTAAAACCACTTTAAGCCGCGTACTTCTCGGCATCTGGCCCTCAATGGGCGGGAAAGTTCGTCTTGACGGCTCTGATGTTTATGCATGGGATCAGGAACATCTTGGTAAATTTATCGGATATCTTCCTCAAGATGTAGAACTTTTCCCGGGAACAGTCAGTCAAAATATAGCCCGTCTTGGCGAAGTTAATTCTGATGCTGTTATTTTAGCTGCTAAAAAAGCCGGTGTTCATGAGCTTATCCAGCACTTCCCAAATGGCTATGATTCAATGATCGGCGGCTCTCCTGGTGGAATCGTCCTGTCAGGTGGACAGCGTCAGAGAATTGCACTTGCAAGAGCACTATACGGCAATCCAAGACTTATAGTGCTTGATGAGCCAAACTCAAACCTTGATGAAGCTGGTGAAAGGGCTTTGATGCAGACACTTGCGATTCTTAAACAAGAGCGGGTAACCACAATTGTTGTAACTCATAAGCCGTCTATTCTTCTTGCTGTAGATAAAATTTTGGTAATGCAGTATGGGCAAGTTGCAAGATTTGGTCCCCGCAATGAGATTCTCCAGATTCCAGGACAGCAGCCGTCAGCCGCACCTCCTCAATCAGCTCCTCCGGCAGCAGGAGGGGGCGGGGGCGCTGGAGCTGTGAAACCATTTGGCGGCGGAAACGGCAGCGGAAATGGAGGAGGCAATGGTGGAGCTAACACACAATCAGGCTCTGGAAATGGCAGTAAAGTTATAGTATCGCAATCAGGTGATATAAATAAAGGGTTGGTGAATTGATATGACAAATGCTACTCCATTGGCAAAAATTCCATTAGCAAAAAGCAGTGTGGCATTAAACAACGCTGCGGCATTAAAAAACGATATGACAGGAACTTATCAACCTAAACCTGGAAGGGTCATATTTGCAGGACTTTTAGTAATTTTGCTCTTTTTCGGCGGACTCGGCGGAGTTGCAGCCTATCTGCCGTTCAGCGGTGCTGTTATTGCTCCTGGTATTGTTAAAGTATCTCAAGAGAAAAAAACTGTACAGCATCTTGAGGGCGGTATTGTTAGTAAAATTCTTGTAAAAGAGGGTGATAAAGTTAATAAGGGCGATGTTCTTATAAAGCTAAAAAGCTCACAGGTTACATCTTCTGTTGCCCTGCTTAAAGGACGGCTTGCATCTAAGATGATTGAAGCAGAACGCCTTGAAGCACAGAGAGATTTTAAGAAAAATTTTACTGCTCCAACAAATCTGCCTGATGATGTTGATGATTTGGACAAGAAAATTCTTGCAGAGACCAAGCTGTTTGAAAAGACAAAGCTCTCTTTAGACAGCCGCATTTCAAGCCTTGAGACTCGCTCCCGCCAGATTCAGGAGAAGATACAGGGAACTCAGAATGAGCTTAAATCAAATCAAGAGATTATCCGCTCATTTGAAGAGGAGATTAGGGCAAAGGCACCATTGGCAGCAGAACGTTATATGGATAAAGCACAACTGTTGACTCTTAGACGCCAGCTTGCACAGCAGAAAGGGGAGCAGGGACGGCTTGAACAAGTTATTGCAGAGTCTAAAGAGAGTATTGAAGAGATTAAGTTCTCAATGCTCTCTTTAGAAAATGATTACAGACAGCAGGCAGCAACCGAGTTAAGTAAAGTAAAAGATGAGATTTTTCAGATAAGTATGCAGCTTTCTCCTCAGTTAGACGCTGATGAAAGGTTATCTATCAGAGCACCAGCAACTGGAGTTGTAATCAATCTTGCGGTTCACTCTGAAGATGGCGGAGTTATAAGACCTGGCGAACCGCTGCTTGATATTGTTCCAGAGAATGCAGACCTTGTTATTGAATCTCAGTTACGACAAGATATGATAACAAAAGTATATATTAATCAGGAGACCAAAGTTCAGCTTGCAGCATTTAACCGCATAACAACCCCTCCAATGAAAGGGGTTGTATCTTACATATCAGCGGATAGTGTTGAACAGAGGCTTCCTACAGGGCAAGTTACAACAGCCTATATTGTACATGTTAAGGTTCCTCAAAGCGAGCTTGATGCAAATGAGGCGTGGCTCTCTCCTGGTATGCCTGCTACATGTTTTATAGAGACAGAGCAGAGGACATTTTTACAATATTTAATGGAGCCTATTCTTCTTAATTTTGATCAATCAATACGAGAGACTCTATAAATAGTTTGAACTTATTTTCAAATTTAATCTGATATTATAAAAAAGAGGGGGACTAATGCTTTTACGTCCCCCTCTTTTTTATTAAAATAGATGAATTTATTCCCCTCCTTTGTTTCCACAGTTGTAGCTTCCAAGAATTTTAAAAAATTCGGTATTTTGTTCAATCGCCTCTATTACACGCTCAGAATTTGTATCTGTCAGATCAGTTTCAAGATCAGCATAAAACATATACTGCCAAGGTTTCCCATGAATGGGTCTTGATTCAAGTTTCACAAGATTTATCTGATTTTCTGAAAAAATCTTCATCACTTCAAAAAGAGAACCAGGTTTGTTAGAGGTTGAAAATACAATCGATGACTTTATAAGTGACGCATTGCTTTTTAGCTCACTGTTGAGCATCTGCCGTTCAATAACGACAAAGCGGGTGAAATTTCTTGGATTATCCTCAATAGCCTCTTCAAGAACTGCCATGTCAAAGAGTTGGGCAGCCTCAACACTTCCAATTGCTGCCTCTTCAAGATTTTTAGATTCTGCCACAGATTTGACAGCACTTGCAGTTGCATTGACAGGGGTAAGCTGGATATCAGGATTTGCATTTAAAAATCTTCGGCATTGATTTAAAGCCGGCGTAGGTGCAAGAACCTTTTTTATATCTTCTAATTTGCTATCCTTGTGGGCAATTAGATTGTGTATGATACGAATAGATAGCTCGCCTGTGATAAACAGCTCATACTCAAGCAGCAGATCGTAGTTTTCGTGAATGCTTCCAGCAAGAGAGTTTTCAATTGGTATCATACCAAACTCAGCAGCCCCGCTCTTTACCTCTTCAAAGATATCACGAAATGAAGGCACAGCATAACTTTGAACATCACTGCTGAAGTACTGGATAGCTGCCTTGTGGCTAAAAGTTCCTTGTTCTCCGAGATAGACAACTCGTTTATCATTTCTCGGATATTCTGATTCTCCAGTTGCGTTTGCTCTAACAGCCGATAGTTGATCTAAATTCTCATTTTTGTATCCTGTATAATCGTGGATAAGCTGCTTACCAACAACCGGTGCAATAACATAAATATCGCGGATAAGCCTTCCAAATTGTTTGGGATAAAGGCTTTGAGGACCGTCTGATAGAGCCTCTTCTGGTTTGTGGTGAACCTCAATCATCAAGCCGTCAGCACCAGCGGCAATTGCAGCCCTTGCCATGGGACTTACCTTCTCTCTCATACCAGTTGCATGACTTGGATCAATAATTACCGGCAGATGCGTCAACTGTTTGAGTACTGGTATTGCTGATAGATCAAGCGTATTTCTGGTGTATGGTTCAAATGTTCTTATACCTCTTTCGCATAAGATGATATTTCTATTTCCTTCGGCTGCAATGTACTCAGCAGACATGAGCCACTCTTCAATTGTTGATGCAAGCCCTCTCTTTAAAACTACTGGTTTTCCCATTCTGCCGGCACATTTGAGAAGCTCAAAGTTTTGCATATTCCTTGCACCAATCTGAATAACATCAACATATTTCATCATAAGATCGGCATACATAGGAGATGTTATCTCAGTAACAACTCGTAATCCTGTTATTTCACGCACTTCAGCTAAAATTCTTAGCCCCTCCTCTTCAAGACCTTGAAACGAATATGGTGACGATCTTGGTTTGAATGCACCTCCTCTAAATAGTGTTGCACCATATTTTTTCACCTCTTTAGCAATTGTAATCGCCTGTTCTCGGCTCTCTACCGCACAGGGACCCGCAATGATTGTTATCTTGTCTCCTCCAATCTCAACATTTCCGATTCTAATGATTGTATCATCTTGTTTCATCTGTCTACTGACCAGCTTGTATGCAGTTGATATAGCTACAACATCAGCAACTCCATCTTGAGCCATAAGAAACTCTTTAGTCAGACTCTTTCTGCCAATAACTCCAAGTATATTTTGTCCGCTTCCACCCGGCTCATGAACCATGCACCCTTTTTCTGCTAAAATGCTCTTAAGCTGGCTCTTTTTCACTTGTGTAATATCTTTTTCCAATACTAAAATCATTCTTTTACCTCTCCTTATTAAAATAAAAATACCCTGAAAGCTATGCTGCTTGCAGGGTATTAAAAATAAAAAACCCTGGACAGACTTTAAAGTCCATCCAGGGTATGATCGCAATTTGTTATTAAAGGTGCGTATCTATACCGGATGGACGCTCCTAAAAAAGAAACGTCCGAAAATAAAAAAGCTATTAATGTTCAATGCTGTTTTAATCAATTTAATTCTCTTTACTTTTAACTATTGTTACTGTCTGAATGGTTTAAAAAATTATTCACACAAAATTGCATATTCAATTTTCAATGTCAAGAAGTTTGTAATTGTCAAAATTATAGATAAAGATTGATTGAAAATATGATGGAATCCTTTAATATATATTGAAAATTGGAAACTAAACATTTAGGAGCTAACTTTATGACTGTTTTTGAGTACAGTGCCTTAACAGACAAGGGCAAAAGAAAAAATGGCATTATTGATGCTGATAGTATGGTATCAGCCGGCTTAAAACTGAGACGGCAAAATATCTTTCCAACATCAATTAATGAGATTAGAAGCGAAGTCTCAGCTAATAACCATAAAATAATAAAACTACTCCCAAACAGTTTTATATTTTCTAAAATCAGCAGCTCTGAAACAGCAATAGTCACACGCCAGCTTGCAACACTTATTTCCGCGGGTTTCCCTCTTGTAAGTGCTGTATCTACACTTGTAACTCAAACTGAATCTAAATCTTTTAAGAGGATATTATCCAAAATCAAGGAGTCAATTGAGGAGGGAAAAAGTTTTTCTCAATCACTATCTGAGTATCCATCTGTTTTCTCTTCTATTTACATCAATATGGTACATGCAGGAGAGTCATCAGGTACGCTTGAGCTTGTATTAGAGCGTCTTGCAGATATTACTGAAAAGCAGGAAGAGACCAGAAAAAAGATTCAGACCTCGCTTGCCTATCCAATTTTAATGAGCATTACAGGCATTGTGGTTCTTCTGTTTTTAATAACCTATATCGTTCCAGGAATTATTAAAATATTTGCTGATATGAATCAGCAGCTTCCTGCTCCTACAAGGGTGCTCATATCACTAAGCTCATTTTTTCAATCTTTCTGGTGGATTTTGCTGCTCATTTCAGTTGTTATTATGTCTATTCTCTATGGTTTAAGAAGAACATCAATAGGGTTAGAGATGATCGACGGCTTTATTCTTGTTATTCCCAAACTTGGCAAGATGATAAAAAAAAATGAAGTTGCAAGATTTGCAAGGATACTTTCCTCTCTTTTAACCAATGGCGTTCCACTTCTCACTGCTCTTGATATATCAAAAAATACAACTGGAAACAGCGTGATTAAAAACAGAATAACTTTAGCAGCAGAGGTTGTAAGGCAGGGCGGAGATATTGGAAATGCTCTTGATGGCAGCAGAGAGTTTCCGCCTCTTGCGGTACAGATGATTAAAGTTGGAGAAAAGAGCGGAAAACTTGAGATTATGCTTGAAAAGACAGCCCAACTATTTGAAAAAGAGACTGAATCAAGCATAATTGCAATGACTGCACTACTTGAGCCTGTTATAATACTTGTGATGGGTGCAGTCGTTGGATTTATTGTGCTCTCAATTTGTCTGCCAATTTTTGATATGAATCAACTTGCACGTTAAAGACTTTATACAGGAGATATTATAAATGAGACTTTTTATTCTGTTTAACATTATCTTTTTTCAACTCAATCCTTTATGGGCTTCTGAATTCAGCTCTATTAACACCAATGCCGGCGTGATGCTCTGCACTGAAAAAGGCAATATTTTATGTTCTCAAAATGCAAATAAAAAATTTATTCCTGCATCAACACTTAAAGTTTTAACAACTCTTTCTGCCCGCCACTATCTTGGAGATGATTACCATTTTAAAACAGAGTTTTTTATTGATAATAACTCAAAGAATCGTGGTTTAGTACTTTATCCTTCAAATATTAATCTGAAAGTTAAAGGATATGGAGACCCTTTATTTACCTCTATAATTATCCGTGACGCTTGTTTGCAACTAAGTTCAATTTTAAAATCAATGAATATCGTATCTATTAACGACATAGTTGTGGATAACACATTTTTTGATTCTAATATTAATATTGATGGAAAATCTGAAACAGATAACCCTTACGATGCCTTTGTTGGAGCACTTTCTGCCAATTTTAACACTGTTGCTTTCAAATACAGCAAAGATAAACGTTGTTATATAAGTGATGATCCAGAAACTCCCTTGCTCCCTTTTGTTATGAACAGAGTGCAATCATCTGGATTAAAGAGAGGAAGAGTTATTTTATCAGAGCAGGAGAGCAGGGTTTATGCTGGTATTTTGATAAAATACTTTCTTTCTCAGCAGGGGATAAAGATAGAAGGGCAGGTAAGAGAGGGGAGTGTAAAAAGAGTTGATACGGCTGTTTATACATTCGTTTCACCGTATGATATGGACGAGATAGCAAAGAGGCTTTTAGAGTATTCAAGTAATTTTATTGCAAACCAACTCTTTTTGAGTGCTGGTGCACAAGCTTTTTCTCCTCCTGCAACTGTTGAAAAGGGTATTGCTGCCATGACTCAATATGCAAAACAAGTGGTTGGTATATCTGCGTCAGCTCCTTTAAATTTAGGAAGCCCGCAATCTGGTGATTTAAGATTTAGTAACTCCAATCTTGTTGTTGCTGAAGGTTCAGGGCTTTCCAGAAAAAACAGAATATCTCCTTCTGATATGGTAAAGGTGCTGAAAAAATTTAAGTCCGATTACCATCTTATGAAGAGCGAACAGATAGAGAGTAATAAAAGCGTTAAAGTCAGCTATAGCGGTATCAATATGTCGTCTTTTTCGAGTAATGGTTCATCTATAGGTTCTAACAGCATAGCTATTGGCGGTAAGGAATATTATAAAACAGGAACTTTAAATGGCGTAAGGACAAGATGTGGATATTTTGAGACTCCTTATGGCTTATATCCGTTTGTGATTATGGTGAATGAAAGTGGAACAGGATATGATAAAATAAGGCAGTTTCTCTGGAAAAGAGTGTTGTCTTATGAGAGAAGATAGACAAAAAAAGGGACACAAAATCTTTTGTGTCCCTTTTTTACTATTAAATTAATCTGTTTTATAATGTGCGACTATTGATTTTTATATCATTAAATCACGATTGTTTCATTATTGTTTAGACAGGCTGTCTTGCTCTCTCAATATAGGCATAGGCACTGTGGTTATGTATTGATTCAAAGTTCTCAGCACTCACTGAAAACCATGTGATATTTTCATCTACCATTAAAACTTTGGCAACATCGCGAACAACATCTTCAACAAATTTAGGATTTTGATATGCCTGTTCAGTAACATGTTTTTCATCTTCTCTTTTAAGCACAGAAAAGAGTTCACATGATGCAGACTTTTCAACAATATCAATAATATCTTCAATCCATATAAATTTTTTAAACCTTGTGCTTACTAAAACCTCTCCACGCTGGTTATGAGCACCAAAATCACTTATCTCCTTAGAGCATGGGCAGACAGATGTGATCGGAACGCCAACTCGTACCATCAGATCTCGATTTTTGTCTGATGATTTTGATGAGCCTATAATGGAACAGGTGTAGTCCATAAGTCCCCTTGAGCCTGTAATAGGAGAGCTTTTTTCCACAAAATATGGAAATGTTATCTCAATATGAGAAGATTGAGCTTCAAGTGTCTTTTTCATATCTTCAAGTATGTGGCTCAATGACTCAAGAGATACCTGAGAGCGAAATGTGTGGAGCATCTCAACAAATCTGCTCATGTGAGTACCTTTTGCCTGATGCGGAAGGTTCACATACATATTTATCACTGCAACTGTAGATTGCATTCCATTTCTTTTATCGAGCACCTTTATAGGGTAACGCAGCTCCTTGATGCCAACCTTATCAATGGGGATATTACGATAATCACGCTGTTTTTGAATATCTATCATGATGTCTGCTTTAAAGATTTGATGAGTATTAAAGTTGAGCTACTATCACCAATCTTTCATTTTCTCTGTTCATTCCTTAGTTGTATCTATTTTAATAACCACTTTATTTGCTGCGATTTCTCTTAGAGCTGTAACTACATCTTCATTTTTTGATGCTTTAACAAGAAAATCAGAACCCTCTCTTACCTGTCTTACACGAAGTGCTGCCATGTGTACAAGTGCAAATCTGCTTGGTACATTTTTAAGACAATCTTCAATAGTAACTCTTGCCAAAATATTCCTCCATTCAATTAGAACTTATTTAGGGAGTAAATGTATATTATTTTAAAACTTAAGGAGAAAAAGCTCCTCTATTTGTATAAATAAAGATTTGAAATCATAAAATAGCAATTATCTCATACGAACGTTTGCCGCCCGGAGCTTGTAAAACAACATCATCACCTGGTTTTTTACCAAGCAGAGCCATTCCAAGCGGAGATGAAACAGAAATTCTGCCCTTAGATATATCTGACTCCTCTTGACCCACAAGCATATATTCAACCTCCTCTTCAGAGTCAAGATTCTCAAGAAGAACTCTTGAAGCAAATCTTACGCAATCTTTAGGTACAGTATCAGGATCAATGATTTTAGCACTTGCTATTTTATACCCCAACTCGCCAATCCTGCCTTCAATAAAGGATTGCCTCTCTTTGGCAGCATCAAACTCGGCATTTTCCGAAAGGTCGCCGTGTGCTCTTGCTGTTTCTATTGCTTTAATATTTTGAGGTCTGTCAATAGTCTTAAGCCTCTCAAGCTCTTTTTTAAGAACATTAAATCCTTCTATAGTAATTGGTATCTGCTCCAACTTCTCTATTCTCCATTTAGTTTCAAAAATTCATGCCTCTAAACGACAGAGACAGTACTCTTTAATGTTTGAAATTTTAATTTTATTTTGATTATAAGTAAATTTTACAATTTTAAATCTATAGTAGTTTTAAGTAAAGTTTAGATTACTGTAAATAGGCTATAATAGTTGAACCAGCCTGAACCTTCTGCCCGTTAGCAACAGCTATTTTACTTGATAGAGGCAGATATAGATCAAGCCTTGAGCCAAAACAGATCATTCCATATCTGTTTCCACGCTCTACTGTATCTTTTTTATTTACTTTAGATATAATACGCCTTGCAATAAGTCCTGCAATTTGGACAACAGCGTACATTTCCCCTGAATCTGTTTTTATTATCAATGCGTTTCTCTCATTATGCTCAGATGCTTTATCAAAAGAGGCATTGATAAATTTCCCTGCTATATAAATAACATCTTCAACAGTGCCTTTAAAAGGTATTCTATTCACGTGAATATTAAACACATTCATAAAAATGCTTACCTTTATGCAGGCTTGCTTTGTAAATTCATTAGTAGGCATCTCCTTTATAAGGATAATTTTTCCATCAGCAGGAGATACCAAGCAGTTAGTATCATTGGGGATATCCCTTTCAGGATCCCTAAAAAACCAAATTATAAACAGAGTTATAAATAGGGCAGGCCAACCTAAAATAGTCCACCCTGCCAAAAAAAGTACCACTGTTATAACAGCTGCTGTAAAAATAAATTTAAGACCAGGAGCTGCAATAGGCATAGCTGATCTGTAAGGCCACTCAGTTTTATCCATATTTTGTATTCTTATTGTATTTTAAATCAGATTTTTATGATTTATTAAATCAGAGGACTATTTTTTACATCATAGTCGCAGAAAATTTAAAAAAGAACTGCCGCAATTATTTTTTTCGATTTAATAACAGACAGACAATTTATTGTCAACAAAAGCACCTATACTAAACAAGAAGATCATTGGTGCTGATGAGCATAATTGATCTCTGCATCTGATCTCCTAAGATAAACAGGTATTATTCCATCAGGAGAGAGAGATAATCTGCTGATATCCTCAAAAATTATATTAGCCAAAGCAGAGGCTTTGATAAAATTCTGAAAGGGCGGGGCAAATAGAGCCTTATCCGCCATAGCTTTCTGAATCATAGGACGAAATGCCACAGCACCTGAGCCTGCAAATAGGCATTTGCTGTTCACAGCAGCAATGCTGATTGCCTCTTCAGGAGAGAGAACAAGCTCTTCACTCTTTTTAATTAACCTGCCATTACTAAAGTGATACATAGCAAAATATACCTCTGATCTCTTAGCGTCCATCAGCACGCACACAGGAATAGATGAAAATGTAAATTGAAAGGCAATTCCATCAAGGCTTGATACTCCTGCTAAAGGCTTTGATAGTGCAAATGCAAGCCCTTTAACAACGCTTATACCTATACGCAATCCTGTAAAGCTGCCCGGACCGCAGGCAGCAATAAAGCCATCTATATCATTTATGGTTATAGCTGCCTCTTTTTCCACCATACGGGCAATAGTATCCATCAAAGTACGCGAGTGGGTGGTTCGGTTTATAAGAAAGGATTCACAGACCGGCACGCCATCTTCTACAAGTGCAATCGAGCAACTCTGTTCAGCCGTATCAACTGCAAGAATCTTCATCTGAGCTATCTTCCATATCATTTGTTATTGAATCTTCGGCTGCCTGAGGCTCTAATGCTGCCTCTATTTCTGACGTTTTATTATCTGCATCTCTGTTATCTTCATCTTGTTTGACAAAAGCAATCTCTAAAACTTGATCTAAATTTTGCACACAGATAAAATGGAGCTTCTTTTTCAAAGACGGCGGAAGATCATAGAGATCCTTTTTATTCTTTTCAGGAATAATAATAGTTTTAATTCCAGCCTGCAATGCACCCAAAGCCTTCTCTTTCAGCCCTCCAATCGGAAGAACTCTGCCCCTTAAAGATATTTCCCCTGTCATTGCAACTTTATTATCAACAATCTTTCCGGTAAATGCTGAAATAAGTGCGGTTGCCATTGCAATACCAGCAGACGGTCCATCTTTTGGAATTGCACCTGAAGGGACATGAATATGGATATCTTTGTTTTCAAACTCATCTTTGTCAATATTGAATCGCTCCATATTTGCTTTGGTATATGTAAATGCAGCTCGTGCAGACTCCTGCATAACATCACCAATCTGACCCGTTACAGTAAGCTCTCCTTTGCCGTGACACAAAGAAACTTCAATATAAAGAGGCTCTCCTCCAAACTCAGTCCATGCAAGACCTGTCACAAGTCCAGCTTGGCTCTCATCTTGATCCATATCAGTTAGGTAGATAGGCGGACCTAAAAACTTTGTGATATTTTGCCGATTAACAGAGAATTTGCCCTTTTTCCCTTCAGCAACCTGTCTTGCAATCTTTCTGCAAACTGTACCAAGTTTGCGTTCAAATTCACGCAGACCAGCTTCCATAGTGTAGTCAGCAATAATAGTTTCGATCACACCATCTGAAATAGTAACAGATCGTCTTAGAAGACCATTTTCTTTAATCTGACGCGGTAAAAGGTGTTTTCTTGCAATAATCAGCTTCTCTTCGCGAGTATAGCCTGTAATTCTTATAACCTCCATTCTGTCAAGAAGTGCAGATGGAATGGTATCTGTCATATTGGCAGTCAGCACAAAAAGAACCTTTGAAAGATCAAAAGGCATATTCAGATAATGGTCACTGAACTCATAGTTCTGTTCAGGATCAAGTGCCTCTAAAAGTGCAGATGAGGGGTCTCCTCTGAAATCATTACCTAATTTGTCAATCTCATCTAACATAAAAACAGGGTTGTTTGTTCCGCATTGACGCAGACCTTGCAGAATACGCCCAGGCATTGCACCGATATATGTACGCCTGTGTCCCCTTATTTCAGCCTCATCTCTTATGCCTCCAAGTGATATTCTCACAAATTTACGCTTCATCGCTTTTGCAATCGCCCTTCCAAGCGAAGTTTTGCCAACACCAGGAGGACCTGAAAAACAGAGTATCTGACCCTTCATGTCAGGGTTAAGTTTTCTGACACTTAAATATTCAAGGATTCTCTCCTTAACTTTGTCAAGCCCGTAGTGGTTGTGATCAAGTATCTGAGCAGCCTTGTTGATATCAAGAGAATCCTTTGTCGATTTTCTCCACGGCATCTCAACAATACAGTCAAGATAGGTTCGTATAATACCTGCTTCTGAAGAGTCAGAGTGCATCTGATCTAATCTTTTTACCTGTCGAAGTGCCTCTTTTTCACACTCTTCAGGCATTTTTGCCTTTTTTATCTTCTGGTTATACTCCTCAATTTCAACTAACTTATCATCTCCATCTCCAAGCTCCCGATGAATAGCCTTTACCTGCTCTCTTAAATAGTAATCACGCTGCGTTTTTGATATCTCATCTTTTACATTGGTCTGAATCTTAGCCTGTACAGTTGAAAGCTCAAGCTCGCGGGCAAGAAAATCGTTTACCTTTTCAAGCCTTTTTTTCTGATCCATTGTCTCAAGAATGTCTTGTGCATCTTGAACTTTAAGTCTTAAGTTTGATGCTACAAGATCAGCAAGTTTACCCGGGGATTCAATCTGTTCAAGCAAAATACTAACATCGCTTGACAGCTCGCCTCTCAGAGCCAATATCTTCTCGCTGCTCTCTCGTACATTACGCATAAGAGCCTGAACTTCAATTCCTAAATCTTTTTCTAAATCTTTAAGTTCAGTATCCTTTAAGATTTCTATTTTGACCTTAAAGCAAGAACGTTTTTTTTCAAATTTCTCAATTCGTCCCTTTATAATTCCTTGAACCAATGCCTTGATGCGACCATCTGGAAGTTTTAGCATCTTTTGAACTCTTCCAACTGTACCTATTTCAAAAACATCAGCCTGACCCGGGTTTTCAAGAGCTGAATCTTTTTGTGCAGAGAGAAATATATATCTGTCGGCTTTGGCAGCCTCTTCTATTGCTTTGATCGACTTTTCACGTCCAACAAAAAGAGGTAAAAGCATATCTGTGAAGATAACCACATCTCTTACAGGCATCATCGGCATATGTGTGGGAACATCATCAACGTTTGCCTCTTTCTCAATTATATCTATAAGATCATCAATATCAGTTTCCGCCATCTGTGCTCCTTATATTTTATTAAATCTAAATATTTTATTTGTCTATCATACAAAATCTTGAAATCGACTTAAACAATAACTCATTATATCTTTTTTACAACATCACTATTCGGATCATGGATAATAATTTTCATGACTTTTTGCCGCTATATTTGTATATAATCGATATTATATCAATTGCATGAGCCGGTAAAACCGCAACTTACCAAAAACGAATTATAAAGTATATCAGATATCATCATCAAATATATCCAAAATTATAGGGATAGTTAAAATGTTAAATTCTTTGAGCCAGCTCAACCTTACTACAGAGCTAACCATAATAGCCGCTATCTTCTTTTTCGGGGCATCTATAGGCAGCTTTCTTAATGTCTGTATTTACAGGATACCAAAAGGCGAGTCTATTGTTTTTCCCGGGTCATTCTGCCCTGTATGCAAAACATCAATCCCATTTTATCTAAATGTGCCGATTATCAGCTTTATCATGCTTCTTGGCAGGTGCAGAAACTGCCATACACCAATATCTATAAGATATCCTATAGTTGAGCTTATTACAGCGATATTTGCTGTTGCAGCTTATATTAAATTCAGCCTGACAGTTGAATCTCTCTTTTGGTTTACATTTATTTGCGTGTTGATTGTAATATCATTTATAGATATTGATCTTCAGATAATACCAGATATCTTATCCATTCCGGGAATTTTTATTTTTGCCTTTTCACCAGTTGTTGTAGCTGAGATGACCATCAAAGATAGTGCTCTTGGAATCTTGACGGGCGGAGGAAGTCTCTATCTTGTTGCTGTTATCTATTATCTGATCAGAAAAGATGAGGGAATGGGAGGCGGAGATATCAAACTTCTTGCCATGATAGGTGCTGCTATTGGTTGGAAAGGGGTTTTGTTTACAATATTTGTC
The DNA here is from genome assembly GCA_964539635.1 of uncultured Desulfobacterales bacterium. Lineage (GTDB taxonomy): Bacteria > Desulfobacterota > Desulfobacteria > Desulfobacterales > Desulfobacteraceae > Desulfamplus. Next base: position 88,945 of record CAZIJN010000001.1, read on the forward strand.
TCATCTCTTTTAGGAACAGCAGTAGGTTTCATTATTATGGTCGTTAATCGCAAAGCAGATGCAAAACTTAAGATACCATTTGGTCCATATCTTGCTGCTGGTGCAGTAGTCTATATTTTTAAAGGAGAATATATTATATCATGGTATTTTAATTTTATATCATATTAGTAACAGACCTCTATCCATATATTGCCCATAGTTGTTTTAAAAGGCAGGACAATTATCTGCTTATCATCAACATGATCTACTTGATGATTTTTACCATTCATAACCCCTGATAGCTTAACCTTAACACTCTTTCCCATCTCTGTCATTTTTGTGTTCACATGACCAGATATCATATTGCCTATCTCTCCGACTGCATCAGTGATTTCTGGATCAATCTGTTGCATCTCCTCTCCAAACATTTTAGATACAACGGCAAGAATGCTTTTTTCTGTAAAGCTTATGGCAGCAGTGCCGTTAATATCACCAGCAATTTCGAGCAGACCGGTAATATCTCCATTTGCAATCTTACTTGTTTTAAGATAGGGTCTCTCTGGCTTAACCTTTATAGAAGATGTTGTATCAAGTATATGAAACGCTCCCTCTATAAAACAGTTTATGACTGCCGCATCCATTTTCTCCTCCGCAACATTGTATTTATCTTATAGTGTTATATGGTATCTATTTGAAATTTATCTGTTTTTTAGATATTATAGTACAAAATCCAACCGAATACATGTTATATTAAATCAGGTAAAAAGCAAGAGGAATGGAATGAGGTTATTGTTTAAGATTGGTGCGGCTGTCTTAAGTTATAAAAAATCCTAATAAACACTTGACACCTACACATCAAACACGTAACTTAACCCGCACAGTAAGAGCACAGAGCCACAAGGTATCGAAAAAAATAAACCACAAAAACAAAAGGAGTCATGAATGGAAAAAGAGAGCGGCAAAGGAATAAACAAAGGTGATTTAATAAGCAAAGTAGCAGAAGTACTTAATAGTAAAAAAGATGCTCAAGCTGCTGTTGATTGTATGTTAGCATCAATTTCAGAGGCACTTGCAGCACATAAAACTGTTACTCTGGTAGGTTTTGGAACTTTTAAGACATCTGAAAGAAAGGCAAGAAAAGGTAGAAATCCACAGACTGGAAAAGAGATAGATATTCCGTCAAGAAATGTTCCTAAATTTATACCAGGTAAAGCATTGAAAGATGCTATAAAATAAATTGGTACTCTCTAACTATTAATATGACCCAGACTATAGAAGAGATATTCGCACCATCAACAGGAGTTGAGATAGTCTTCAATCTCAACTCCCTTAATCCTGTGGCATCTTCTTCTATTATTTACGATACAGACCATATAAAAAAAAGCATTGTTATTGCTCAACCTCTCCGCAATATAGCCCCCTCAACCTCTTTTGATGAAATGCATCTGACCACCTTATTAAAGGTTGATTTTGATAAAAAAAGATTTGGTATTAAGTGTAAACCAATAATTTTTCACAATGACTATCATCTGTTCGATAACAGCAAGGTCGGTGCTATTACAGTTGAATATTATCCCCGTTTGATTGAAACCAATATCCGTTCAGCATATAGAATGCCCATAAGCGGTAATTTTACAATTAAAGCAAAGTTAATTTTTAATAATAGCAGCTATTACTCAACAAAAGATTTTTTTATAAGAGATATCTCAATAAATGGTATTGGTATAATTATTCCTATAAAGCTGAATAAAACCCCTAATCCTCTTATAGCATTGAAGCGTAATAGTCAGGCTGTAATAGGAATGCTTTTAATGACTCCAAACTCAAAGAATCCATTTGCAACAATACCTATCAAAATTGAAATTGTGAGAATAAATACTAACTACTCGGAAAACCATATTTTTGCAGGTATTAAGTTTATCGGGCTTACACAAGATAAAGAGTCTCAACTCAACAAGTTTATTCACACGGCTCAGTTAGATGAATTGAGGCGTTTAAGCAGAATCAATTCAAACTAAATTTTTGACTGTTAAATAGATAATAGATACCCATCAAGCCAATCTAATATTTTTTTTTGCTCATCATCTAATTTAACGTTAGTTCTTATGTTAGTTAGCTCTTCAATAGCTTTTTCAGGTACAAGCCGTTCGTCCCTTTTAAAACCAATAATTTTTTTGCTGTTAAACTCTGGATCATCAACTCTGCATCTAACCCGTTGCATATAGCTTTCGTGCTCTCTTGATATTAAAGAGTATATCTGTTCGTTAGATTCGTTTTTGTTGATTTTTTGATTTAACCCATTGTTGTTAAAATAGTTTCTAAATAAAATCCTGATTGCCATAGATTTAACTCTTAAAGACTTAATAGCTTCAACCATAGAAATTTTTTCAGACAAAGATTTTCTATGAAACTGCCCCATCTCCTGTTTTTCACTATTTGTAAAAAAAGGTGATTGATAGAGTATAGAGTCTATATCTGCCTCAGGAACCTCTTTGTATTTAAATTGACGATGATATTCAACAATCTCTTTAAAAAGAGAGTTTTTCCTTTCATCTGAATAAATATAGGAGAGATTTTTTTCAACAAAATTTTTCTGCTGATCTGAAAGACGCTCCCAAAATCTTGTTAATCTGGGGAGAATAAAACCTGTTTCACCATCTTTCTTTCTAATAACTATAATATCTTGAGGATTAAGAGCTTCTGAATCAGGAAAGATATCTCTATCTAATCTAATCCATAAACTCTGATTTTTATAGTGGTACGACCTGCCAATGCCAACAACAGGTACCATATACATTGAGTCTGTTCCAATAAACCTATGAGAGACCATAAGAGCAATTGGATAATCATCAGTACCTTCTGTTGGATATAACATTTTATCTATTTGTGTTTTATCCCAATTTTTATCAAACAGACCAATGCAATATGACCATATCTTTTTTTCTATAATAAGCGACTTAGCTAATTCGACAGTTGCTTCAACATCTGCCATAGCATTATGCGCCCTTCCAGAGGTGGTAAAGTTGTTTAAATTGCTTATCAACTCAAGTTTAAGAGTTGGGCAGCCGTTATCATTTATTGGCCATTTTATAACTTCAGGTTTAAAGATTCTGTAAATTGTTGTAATGGGCAATAGATCAACTCTGTAACAGCCATTTGCATATTGATGAGAATAGGGGTCAAGAAGATTTCTGTAAAATGTAAATCTGAGAAATTCATCGTCAAATCCAAGGTTATTATAGCCTATTGAAACTGTTCCAGACAAGTTGACAATCTGGTGGATTTTACAGGCAGCTTCATATTCGCATATCCCTTGTTGCAACTCTTCAGGCATAAGTCTATGGATAATAAACGCACCGGGAGATGGCACTATATCGGGTCTTATCTGAATAGTGATTGAATAACGTTCAATCTCATTAAGCTCGGTATCAGTTCTTATGGCAGCAAATGTTAGAATCTGGTCAAATGCTGTATTTAAACCTGTGGTTTCAATATCGTAAAATAAAAAAGTGTTCATATTTTTCACAAAAAAAGGGGGTGGTAAAAATTACCCTCCCCCTTTAAAAAAATCTCTCTAATACAGTAGATATAAATAGTCTGATTATCTTTTTGAAAACTGATAATTGGCTCTTGCACCTTTCTGACCATATTTTTTTCGTTCTTTAATTCTTGCATCTCTGGTAAGAAAGCCTGCTTTTTTCAATACTCCCCTAAGATCAGGGTTTGCCAACACAAGTGCTTTTGTAATACCATGTCTGACCGCACCTGCCTGACCCATTATGCCGCCTCCAAGAACGGTAATTTTAATGTCAAATTTGTCAAGATTTTCAGTCAGAACTAAAGGTGAAGCTAAAAGCTCTCTTGCTGAATCCAGTACAAAATAATCATTTAATGATCTGTTATTCACTGTAATGTTACCGCTGCCTGGTTTTATCCATGTTTTTGAAACAGAACTTTTACGTTTCCCAGTTGCGTAATAGATATTCTCATTTTCCATAACTAATCAAAATTTCCTTTATGTTTTTCATACAATACTTCAACAAGTTTTGATTTTACCTCTTTATTTTTTATATCACAACAGCCGTTGGATTTTGAGCCGCATGAGGATGATCATTGCCCGCATAAACACGCAATTTAGTGTTAAGCTTTCTTCCAAGTGGATTTTTAGGGAGCATTCCTTTAACAGCCTTTTTTAGCAGCTCTTCCGGCTTTTTCTTAAGAAGCTCTCTTGCAGTCACAGATTTAATTCCACCCATGTAGCCTGTGTGATGGTAATATCTCTTTTGATCCAATTTATTACCAGTCAGTCTTATCTTATCAGCATTGATAATTATTACCCAGTCACCAATATTAGCATGCGGGGTAAAAAGAGGGTTGTTTTTTCCACGAATTCTTGATGCTGCTTCAGAAGCTACTCTTCCTAATACTTTATCTTTGGCATCAATAATACACCAATTTTCTTTATTATCCGAGCGTTTTGCACTATATGTATATTTTTTCAATTCACCTATCTCCTGTTCATAAAAAATAATTTGGTTTAACTACATTCTTTGGCACAATATGTCAAGTTCTATTTTATTTTATATTCTCTATATTGCTCCTCAAGTTGAGATGCAGCAGCTATAAAATGGTTACTATCCTTATCTGAGAGCTTAGTTTGAACGCTTTGAAAAACATCTCCAATAATCTTATATGAGTTGTATCCATAAAAAGATGATGCGTTGTTAATAGATTTTATGAATAGCTTTCTATTTCCAATAAAAATCCTACGGTAACTTGATGCCACCTGAAAATTTAACAGAACTACAAAATGATCTTTGTGTCTATAAATACCAACATTATCAAACTGGGCATAGATTGGATTTTTTGATAGTTCTGCACGATAACGTATATTAACCCACTCTGCCCACCACTGTACATCAGGCAGATAGTTTGACTCATAGTGGAAAAGATAGTCTAAATAAGAACCCTTATTAAGTGATTCAATCCACTTAGAAAGAAAATCCATAAAAGCAGAACGCTCTGCGTCAGTTCTCTCTATAGAGGAATAATCAAACTTATCCATTATTATCACTGGGGTTTGATCAAGAACAACATAGGAATCTAATTTTACTATATCATCATTATTCATAGCTATACAGCCGTTTGAATCCATTGGTTTCAGAGTCTTGTTTGTGCCATGAATCCATATAGCACTGCCTGTTTTTCCAAGTATTTTATCAAGAAAGTTAGGATAATCAGTTGTAAAAGCTCGACTGCCATATATTGGAGTCAAAAAACGATCCTCATAAATCTCCTTAAGAAAATAGATGCCCTCTGGTGTCTTTTTATCTCCTTCAACCATTTTGGGTCCATCTACTTCACCTGTTGAACATGGTATTTCAAGAACTTTAGTAAAATAGCTATTTATTGCTCTATATACCCAAAGTGTCTGAGAATTTTTTTCGACTAAAATTGCAGAGGCATTTTCTTTTGGAGATTTAATTAGCGAAGATGGTATAAGATTTATCTGATTGTTTTTTATTGTCTGCTGACCGTTAAGGTTATATTGAGTATTGTGTTCATTTATTAATAAATCTTTTTTGTAAACACTATTTTTATCTGTATAGAGAGCGTCTGTCTCTTCTGTAATTGCTGTTTGAGGGAATATGGCAATCCATAAGAAAATAGTAATCAGAACCGAACGCTTTAAACAGTATAGAAAGCTATTCCATATGTTAATATATGATGACATTATAAAAGCTCCCTTTGATATGGCTTGCCAAGATGTTCATATGCTTTTGTTGATGCTTTTCTGCCTGAAGATGTGCGCAGCACAAGTCCGCATTTAAGAAGATATGGCTCTACGACATCTACAAGAGTATCATGTTCTTCTTGAAGAGTCGCTGAAACAGCTTCAATACCAACAGGACCACCAGCATAAAAATCAATTATGGTATTAAGATAGTTTCTATCTAAAGGGGTTAATCCTATGTTATCAATCCCTTCAAGAGATAAGGCTTCTTGTACACTTTTGAGATTTATTTTTCCTTCTGATCGCACCTGAGAATAGTCTCTCACTCTTTTAAGAAGCCTGTTGGCTATCCTTGGAGTTCCTCTTGATCTCCTTGCAAGCTCTAAAGCACTCTCATTGTCCATAGGAGATTTTAGGAGCAGAGATGATCTTTTAATTATGGTTATAAGTTCATCAATTGTATAAAAATCAAGATTTCTAAAAAGACCGAACCTATCACGCAGAGGAGAAGATAATAACCCTACCCGAGTGGTTGCCCCTACAAGAGTAAAGTGTTTAAGCCTGTAACGATGGCTTCTGGCGTGAATTCCTTTATCAAAAACAAAATCTACTGCATAATCCTCCATTGCTGGATATAAGAACTCTTCAACTGTCTTTGGAATTCTGTGTATCTCGTCAATAAAAAGAAAGTCTCCATCTGCAAGATTGGTAAGCATTCCAATCAGGTCGCCGCCCTTTTCAAGAGCAGGACCTGATGTTACTGTCAAGTTTCCTCCCATCTCATTGGCAATAATATGAGAGATTGTTGTTTTACCAAGCCCTGGAGGTCCGTGAAGAAGAATATGCTCAAGTGATTCTCCACGCATCTTTGCAGCCTGAATAGCAATCTTAAGAGTTTCTACAGTCTCTGATTGTCCAACATAATCATCAAATTTTTGAGGTCTAAGCGAGTAGCCAGCATCTATATCTCTATCAGCCGGCAGCTCCTTAGGAGACGATATCTCATTTAAGGATTGAGATGATAACGAGGAGAAAGAGATAATCGAATCATTCATATTGAATAGCCTTTTTTATGATACTCTCCTATAATCTTTATTAAATTTTTTTACTAAGTACAGCATCAAAAAGCTCTTCAGCAGTTGATATGGAAGAATTTTTTTCTATTGCCATAGATACCATTTTTTTTGCAATAGCACCTGTATAGCCAAGTTGATCAACAAGAACGTCAACTACTTGCTGATAAATTTTCTGTATTGGAATTGGTAAAGCAGCTCTTGATGAATCTAAATTATATATAATAGAGGCAGAAGTCGATATAGTTGAATTGCCAGCATAATTTTCAGAATTATCAGCAGAGCTTTCAGATATAAAACGTGCTACTTTACCATGAAGAGAAGCAACAATCTTTTGAGCAGTTCTTTTACCAATACCCTTTAAAGTTGCAAGAAAATCGATATTTTGCTGTTCAATTGCTGCTGCTATTAAAGATATCGATCTATCCATAGCTTTTACCGCTTTAAGAGGTCCTATTGCATCAACAGATATAAAAATCTCAAAAAAATCCTTCTCTTCTTCTGAGTAAAAACCAATTAAAATAGGTTTTGGCTGCCTCTCTGTCTGGTAATAGTAGGTATAAAGTGCGATTTGTTTGTCAAAAGAGGGGTCAGAAGGCGCATTATCTCTGCTTGAAAGCTCTGCTGCTAACTTCTCCATTACAAATACAGGAAGAAGAATCTCATAGCCTATTTGTCCGCACAATAAAAGAATAGAGTCTTGATTTATCTTTAAGATTTTACCTTCCATATATGCGATCATTTAAGTGTCCTATTTGAGCGTTGTCAGTTTAAGAAGATTGTTTACAATATCTCAAAAATCCAGCAATCGCTAAGGCAAGAGCATCTGACGAATGAAAAGGTCTTATCTCTTTAGGGTGATTTAGAAAGTTTCTGACCGATTTCTCTACCTGATATTTATCTGCACTGCCTGTTCCAGAAACGAGCTTTTTAGCCTCTTTTACAGGAATTTCATATATTGATGCACCAGATTTATAGGCAGCAAGTAGAAGCACCCCTGTAACTTTTCCAAGAGTGATTCCAGAATTAGGGTATTGCTTAAGAGAAAAGATATCTTCTAAAACAACTATATCAGGGGATTGCTTACAGAGGAAATCAAGGGTTTGGGTATAAATAAGATTGAGGCGTAAATAAAGTGAATCTTTTTTATCAGTATTAATACTGCCAAAAGAGTAACCAGAAATTTTTTGTCCATCACCCTGAACAAGACCTATTCCTGTTCCGGCAAGTCCTGGATCTATACCTATTACTTTGAGCATTAAGGTTAATGTTATATTTTAGTATAATCTTTCTTAATTTAATGTTTTAAGTTTTTCTTTTGCAGTTTCAGCTTCTTGAGTTTGAGGATACTTTTTAATTAAATCTTTTAAAATTAAACGGGCGTTTCCCTTTTCTCCAAGATTGGAAAATGAGTATGCTTGTTTTAAAAGGGCTGAAGGCACTTTATTTCCTTTAGGATACTCTTCTATTACCCTCTGATATTCAAGAATTGCCTTTTCATACCATTTATCTCTGTAGTAGCTGTCTGCTATCCAAAATCTTGCATTGTCTGCATTATCAGAAGTTGGGTATCGTTTTATAAACTCTTCAAACTGATTCCTTGACTGCTCATTTTTTCCAGAATCTAAAGAGGCTTTAGCTTCATTATATAACGCATCTTCACTAATATTTTGTGTTGTAGCTGTTTGGGGTACAGGAGCTGTTGTTGTAACTGGTGGAACAGTCGGATTACCTCCTGCGTCTGTTGTTATCTGTGGAGCAGGAACGGTAACAATCTCAGCAGGGTCAGAAGATTCAAGCCCAAGATGTTTTTCAATTCTGAGAATACGCCTATAATTATTAGTTACAGCATTATCAATACGTGCTAATTCAGATGCTCCAGCAGCTTCGCTTGCCTCTTTAAGGCGATATTCAGACTCTTCAAGGTTACCTCTTACTATCTGTATATCTGTTTTAAGTCTCTCCATCATATCTTTGACTTCAGCATATCTTTCTCTCTGCTCTTTCTCAAGAGTGAGAAAATCCTCATTAATCATGCTGTTGTAAAGTTTTGTAAGTCTTATATTATCCTCTTCAAGAGTTGCTACCTTGTTTTCAAGCGTCTCAATTTTATTGCCTCCGACGCATCCTGAGCAATAAATAGCTATAAAAAGAAAACTTAAACATAATAAACTATTTTTTTTCATCATAGCATCTCAACATTTTTTAAGAATTAGTTTAAAAGCGGAACTTTTAATATGGAAAAAAAGACAACTATAAAACAGGACAAACTGATATAAAACTTTTAACACCTTAATTTATTTAAATCCAGCCCCTCCTGCTGACAATCAAACTTTTATTAATTAAATATAAGTTTGAAGGAGAGGCGGATTTATAATTTACATCTTTATCTGACAAATTATTAGACAAAATTTTTGTAAATCGATTATTCTATAATATGTTTATAAACATAAACAGAAAAATTACTAACGAATTACAAAGTGACCGCGTCTATTTTTTGACCATGCAGATTCATCATTACCCTGTACAGCAGGTCTTTCTTCGCCGTAGCTGATAGTATTTAGGCGAGATTCAGAGATACCAAGGTCTTGTAAGTATCTTTTTGCTGACATAGCACGTCTCTCACCAAGTGCAAGGTTGTATTCAGTAGTGCCTCTCTCATCACAGTGACCTTCGATGGTAACTGTAACAGCGTTGTTTCTGTTAAGGAAATCAGCCTTTTCTTTAAGAAGCATACGAGCATCAGGAACAAGCTCTGAACTATCAAAGTCAAAATAGATATCTTCCATCTCGAACTTCTCTCTTTCAGCAGCAAGAGCTTGTCTTAGTGCCTCTTCTCTGGCACGCTCTTCTTCAAGAGCTCTCTGTCTTGCTATTTCATCTGCAGAAAGACCATCTTGTGAGCCACTCTGAATTCCGGCTGATGGGTCGGTTTCAACAGTTTTTTTGGCACAAGAAACGGTCAGCATAAGTGCTGACAGAAAAAGCATAACCATAATTTTTACAACAACTTTTTTTCCCATTTTTTTCCTCCTAAGTTTTGAATCATTCTTTAAATTTATTACTTATTTCCAACCCCAGATGACCACACTGGCTCAGTCTGAGAGCCTCCTGTTGTAAAAAGAACTCTTTGGTCTGATCCGTTTGCGGTCATTACAAATATTCTTGATGTCCCCTGGCGTGTCGAACTGAAGGCAATGAGATTTCCATCTGGAGACCATGATGGGTCTTCATTATCTCCCTGTCCGCTTGTCAGCTGAGTCGGTCCGCCGCCGTTGACACCAATAACATAAATGTTAATACTATTTTTAACAACACCAACATAAGCAATTTTTTCACCATCTGGAGACCATGCAGGAGAGGTGTTATAATTCCCCTGAAAAGTCAATCTTCTGGCAGAGCCAGAGCCAGTATCTGCAATATAAATCTGAGGATTTCCAGAGCGTTTAGAGACAAAAGCAAATCGTGAACCATCTGGTGAGAATGCAGGAGACACATCAATACCTGGTTCTTTAGTTAGCTGTTGTTTAATTTGACCAGTCCCTGATATAATATAAATATCTTGATCGCCTGAAAAACTTAAGGTTGCAGCCAAAGCAAACTGTCCTGGAATCCATGCTGGAGTTATATTCAATCCCTTCTTAGATACTACAACATCACGATTTGTTCTAAAATCCCTTATATACAAATCTGGATTACCTTTAGCATAAGAGGTAAAAGCAATAAAATTGCCATCTGAGGATAATGAAGGTGATATAGTAATATTGTTAAAATTTGTCACTCGAGAGATATTAGCACCATCGAAATCACATGTAAATATCTCTTTATTCCCTTTAACTGTTGAAACAAATGCAATTCTACTTCCGAAAACACCCATCTTACCTGTAAGCAATAGTGATATCTCTGCACAGAAACGGTAAACCATGCTTTTGATATCTTCCTTATGCCCCGTATAAACTTTGCCTATAAGCAGCGTCTCTTTAAATGTGTCAAACAGCCTTAACTCTAATCGTACTGCTCCATCTTTTTCTACAATACCACCGGTAATAAGCAGCTCTGCTCCAATAACTGTCCAGTTTTTGTAGTTGATATCTGCACCTGTAATACCCTTCTGAGCCGGATTTTCAATAAACGCTCCTTTATCCATAACAGCAAGATATCCAGTAAAATCAAGGGCATTGGACATAATATCTACTGCATTGTTACCAAGCGTTGCCTCTTGCTGATGTCCTGTAAAAGCCTTGAAAAAAGGTACTGCCACAGGAATCTTTCTCATTAAAGGATCATTGATATTAATATAAGCATGTTGTGCTATTGCAACAGCATTAGAAAATATCAAAACGCACAGTAATCCACACAACAGAAAAAATCTACATGAATTTAATGCAGGCATAAATTTTGCACTTCTTTGTTGAGCCATAATAGTTATCTTTTTATGATTTTAGTCTATTAACAATAAAAAACATTATTTTTGCGTAACTCCTTTTATAACAACTAAATATTTCTGGCAAAATATTATTGAATATAATTAAAAAATTATTTCATCAAACCAGAAGGTGTAAATATAAGTCCTATGTCATAAGATGTATAACCAGCCGGTAAGGGTGGCAAAGGATTTGATTTCTTTACAGCTTTTAGGGCAGATTCATCAAGATGGGTATTTCCTGAATGAGTCTCAAACCAGATGTCCCTTATCTCCCCGTTTTGTAATATTTTAATCACAATTCTTACCTCTGCCTTATCGTTATTACCCGCAAGACTTGGATTATATGACCAGTTTTGTCTGATTTTGTAATATAGATCAACATTATAGAGACCTATAGCCTCAGCAGTAGAGCCTGAACCCTGTCCGGCTGAAGCAATTGCCCCGCCGCCAACACCGCTTCCTCCGCCGCTTCCACTACCAGTACCAGTTCCATCTCCCCCTCCTTTTTTAGCAGATTGGCTCGCCACTTGATTTTTCAGACGGCTTAAAGATTTAGCTAAATTTGATTTAGCCTCATCATCACCTATATCGCCTTCTCCTTGGGATTCACCATCTGAAGCAGAATCTTTAGATGCAGTTTTATTACTTTCTGTAGTACCGTTACCAGATTTTGTCCCTTTTTTAGCAACTTTACTCTGATCTGAAGCCTCTCCTGTTTCCGCTGTACCCTTCCCACCACTATTCTTCTTAGTCGTATTTTCCGTTTTAGAAGATTCAGTCTCTTTAGCTGTAGTGTTCTTGGACTTTGGGGTATCTTTTTGTGCTACTGACTCTTTTGCACTTTTTTCAACCTTTTCAGAGTCATAAGTTTTCTTTTTTAAAGATACTTTTTTTGTAGGGATAACCGGTTCATCTATATCAGCCTTTTCAGCAACTTCGGGTTCCGGTTTCGGCTCAGGTTTCGGTTCCGGTTTCGGCTCAGGTTTCGGTTCCGGTTTAGGCTCGGGTTTCGGTTCTGGCTTTGGCTCAGGTTTCGGTTCTGGCTTAGGTTCAGGTTTGGGTTCCGACTTTGGCTCGGGAAGATCAGGTTTTACGCTCTTTTTTTTCAAAGACTTAACCGGTCCAGGAGCATCGGACTCTTCTGAAATTTCAGATTCCGCAGTATGCTTAACCTTTGCTCCTGTTTTTGATCTCTTTACAACAGATTCAGCATTACCGTCTGATTTTTCTGGTGATGAAGATGCTGATCTGGACGGCTTAGGATCTGATGAAGGAGTACTTGCAGGAAGTCCAGGAGAGAATGAAACCAAATCAACCTGAACAGCAAAAGGCACAACAGGAACAGGGTTTGAGTGCTGAACAAACATTACAATTAAAAACAGAAGCACATGAAGAGCTGCTGAAAGTCCATACATCATCTTGATAGATGGAGTGGCTTCTATCTGTTTCTGCCTTGAAGAGGCACTTATCGATTTTAAAAAATCTAAGCGATTCATTTTATTTTAAATTGGACTACTCTTCTTCAGGAAGAGTTATCATTCCAAGAGAGGTTACTCCTGCTGATTTCACCTTGGACATAACTTCAACAACAGTGCCATAAGAGATATCCTTGTCAGCCTTTAAATAAATATCTCTTTTTTCAACATTTTCAAGTATTTTCTGTAATTTTTCAGTCAACAATGCAATATCAATTACCTGATCATTAAGATAGACTTGACTATTATTCTGAATCGAAATAACCAGATTCTCTTCATTTGTTTTTAAAGGTGCTGCTGCTGCTCTTGGAAGGTTCACATCAACACCCTCAACCATCATAGGAGCAGAAACCATAAAAATTATAAGTAACACAAGCATAACATCTACAAATGGAGTTACATTAATTTCTGACATCAATTGATCATTACCGCCGCCAACCTGCATTATACCCCCTGATTCTTCTGAAGATCACGTTCTATAATATTTAAAAGGTCTGCGACAAAACTTTGAAGTTCTGAATCAAGAACTCTAATTCTGTCTGTGAAATAGTTGTAAGCAATAACTGCTGGAATAGCAACACAAAGCCCAGCAGCAGTTGCAACTAATGCCTCTGCAATACCAGGTGCAACTACAGCAAGGCTTGCAGATTTGCTCATACCAATACCTTGAAAGGTATTGAGAATGCCCCACACAGTTCCAAACAGTCCAATAAATGGAGCGGTGTTGCCAGCAGTGGCAAGAAATGTAGTCAATTGAGATAATCGTCTAATCTCTGAACTTATAGCTCTCTTTAAAGCTCTCTGTACACTTGACATAACATTATATGAAGGTAACGGTCTTGGTTCTGCTGTCGCTCGTGTCAAGCCAGACGCAGCTTTTGCCGCCGCACTATTTTCTGATACTGACGCATCAAATTTTTTTACTTCCATATAGCCTGTTATAAATACTCTTGCAACCGGACTTGTCTTTAAAACCTTTGCTTTTGTAAAGGCATCAGCAAGATTGCGGCATTGCCAGAATATCTCAGTAAAATCAACAGAATCCCTGTATGCTTTTCTGATATATTTGTATTTAATAAAAATAATTGCCCATGAAGTAATTGAAAAAAACAGAAGAAGTAACATGACAGCTTTTACCACAGGTCCGGCACTGATCATCATGTGAAAAAGATCGGTTGTCTGAGGATTCATAAAAAACTCCGGATTAAATTTAAAATATGAAATAACACTTTTTATAAGCAAGTAAGGGCACCCGCCCTGCTATGGGTGCCCTAAGTTCAAACAGGGAGACCAAAAATTATATTGTAATTTTTACTATTTTTTCTACATTTTCATAGCCATTTTATACCATGTATTATTTAAAGATGCTGATGCTATATTAGCCATGCAATGATGTCAAGTCAGTATTAATTATTTTTAATATTCTACATTAATATTACCCATTTAAGAAACAAAACGTAAAAAACCCCTGTACAATAAAACTGCACAGGGGCTTAAGTTTTTACTTAAATATCATCAACGTTCGATATTAAAATAATATAATAGTTCATCTGTATTGTTGGGTGCTTTTATAATTATAGAAAAAGCATCAAACTATCAAATTACATCATGCCACCCATACCGCCACCCATACCGCCGCCCATACCAGCAGGCATTCCAGCACCTTTCTCTTCTGGTTTTTCAGCGATCATAGCTTCAGTAGTTAGCATTACAGATGCAACGCTTGCTGCGTTCTGAAGTGCAAAACGGACAACTTTCTTAGGATCAATAACACCAGCTTCAATAAGGTCTTCATACACATCAGTTCTTGCATTGTAACCAAATGCACCTTTGCCCTCTCTAACCTTATTAATAACAACAGAACCTTCTACGCCAGCATTATTTGCAATCTGACGAAGCGGCTCTTCAATAGCACGGGCAACCACTTTAATGCCAAGAAGCTCTTCTTGATCACCTGTAAGAGAGTTAAGTACTTCACTTGCACGAAGAAGAGCAACTCCGCCGCCAGGAACAACACCCTCTTCAACAGCAGCTCTTGTCGCATTAAGTGCATCTTCAACTCTTGCTTTTTTCTCTTTCATCTCAGTTTCTGTTGCAGCACCTACACTAATAACAGCAACACCGCCTATCATTTTAGCAAGCCTTTCTTGAAGTTTCTCTCTGTCATAGTCAGATGTGGTATCTTCAATCTGAGCACGTATCATTTTAACACGACCTTCAAGAGATTCTCTTGAGCCTGCACCGTCAATAACTGTTGTGTTATCTTTGTCAATAACAACAGATTTTGCACGACCAAGATCGTTTAAGCCCACATTTTCAAGTTTAAGACCAACATCTTCAGATACAACCTGACCACCTGTGAGAATAGCAAGGTCTTCAAGCATAGCTTTTCTTCTGTCACCAAAACCGGGAGCTTTAACAGCAGCAACATTAAGTGTGCCACGAATCTTGTTTACAACGAGAGTTGCAAGAGCTTCTCCTTCTACATCTTCAGCAACAATAAGAAGCTGTTTGCCCATTTTTGCAACTGCCTCAAGAACAGGGAGAAGGTCTTTCATGCTGCTGATTTTTTTGTCGCAAATAAGAATATATGGATTATCAAGCTCTGCTACCATTTTTTCGGGGTTGGTTGCAAAATATGGAGAGAGGTAGCCGCGGTCAAACTGCATACCTTCGACAACATCTAATGTAGTCTCCATTGATTTTGCCTCTTCTACAGTAATAACACCCTCTTTACCAACTTTACCCATAGCCTCTGCAATAATATTACCTATAGTCTCATCATTGTTGGCTGATATTGTACCTATCTGGGCAATCTCTTTCTGATCTTTAGTAGGTTTGCTGATGGCTGCAAGCTCTGCAACTATTTTAGATACAGCAATGTCAATACCTCTTTTTATACCCATAGGGTTGTTGCCTGCTACAACAAGTTTCTGACCCTGCTCATAAATTGCACGGGCAAGAACAGTCGCAGTGGTTGTACCATCGCCAGCCATATCACTTGTTTTGCTGGCAACCTCTTTAACCATCTGGGCACCCATATTTTCAAATTTGTCTTCAAGTTCAATCTCTTTTGCAACAGTAACGCCATCTTTTGTTACATTAGGGGAACCCCATGATTTTTCAATAACGACATTTCTACCTTTAGGACCAAGAGTTACAACTACAGCGTCTGCAAGTGTCTGAACACCTTTTAGCATTGCTTCACGAGCTTTTGCATCATATTTAATCTCTTTTGCCATTTCTATTGAGCCTCCATATATATCATAAAATTTTATACATAATTAAAATTAATTTAAGCACTTATTTCAAATTCAGCGTATCTGTATTCTTTTATATTTAGATTGAGATAAATTATTCGATAACGCCAAGAACATCATCTTGTCTCATGATAAGATAATCGGTACCGTCAATCTTTACATCTGTTCCGCCATATTTACTGAAAAGAATACGATCTCCAACTTTAAGTTCCATTGGAATAAGTGTTCCATCTTCACCGACACGACCCTTGCCAACTGCAACAACCTTGCCCTCAGCAGGTTTCTCTTTTGCTGTGTCAGGAATAATAATGCCGCCTTGTGTTGTTTTGATCTCTTCAACTCTCTGAACTACAATTCTATCCTGTAACGGTCTTAAACTCATGATCTTAATTCTCCTTCAATATAATTTTTAAATGGTTTTAATTATTTTTGTTAAATATTATAATTCTTAAATAATAACCTTTATCTTTAGATACTTCATGATTTATATAATCCCAATTAAAACTTTCATTTATAATTAATCCTTTAATTATTGAATTAAGCAACTGAATACTTTCAATACCTTTGAGTTTAAACAGCTATAAAATGACGTTTATAACAGCCGCCTTCCAAAATATTCCAATAGTTAAAGTTCTATTATTTATATGAGTTATATCTTCAGGTCATATCTTCAGATAGAGAAGTTTAAGAACTATTCTGCTTTGTTGTTGGAACTCGAGCAAGATTGTGAGCATGTACCCGAGCATGGAGAGTCGCTTTTAGTGCTGCTTTTCTCCTGAGAGGTCTTATCAACTTTAGAAGTTGATCCGCCATAATCAGTAACATACCAGCCAGAGCCTTTTAAATGAAATGAGCTATGTGAAACAATCTTGTTGAGTTTCCCGCCGCACTTAGTACATTTTTCTAAGGGAGCATCTGATATCTTTTGAAATGCTTCATCAACATTTCCACACGCTGTGCATTCATACTCATAAATAGGCATTTTAATTTGGCCTCCGATATTTTTATGGTTCCAGTTCATCTGTTCATTAAAAAACATTGATAAAATAGTCAGTCTTTACATCTTGTCAAGCGTTTGAGCATCTATTAATTTTTTAATACCCTTCTAATATGCTTAAAATGAAAGAGTGAATCAAAAATCAATGATATAATAGACAGACTTTAAACCTTGTCAAGGATTAGATAATTAAAATTTTAATTTGAGTTCAGCTTTTTTTTAGATTTAACCCAAATTATAGAGATTTGCGTACATGAGCCTATGTAATTTTTTAAAACGCTAAATTATAATAACTTTTGTTAAAGCCATTTTTTATAATAGAGAAGCACTTTATCCATACCAGATATAGCAACCCGATTGAGTATTGAGGCAGTTATTGAGTGAACTTTACGCTCCTCTTCTATAGCACATTGAGATTCAGACGATGCCGAATATATCTGTTCAAATTTTGAGAATCTGACAATATGAACCAACTCATGCACTGTAATATAAACAAGAAATGGCAAGAGTCTAAGCTCTTTATTTTGAGCAATTTTATTTAAAATAGTGCTGTCTTGAAAACAGACTCTATAATAATTCGTTACACCTGAGCCAAGTTCTCCATCTTTTTTTCTGACATTATATCCAAGAACCTGAGCAAACGGACCATCAACAATTTCATTACCTTCAAGCTCACTTAATGTCTTGATATCATACCTGCTGCGAAGCCATTGAGCTGATGACATCTTATAGTGATTACTAACAAGCTCTTCTGCAATTAAAACAGCATCACAAAGCTCTTTTAACTGTGCAGGGTTAAAAGTTATCTGTTTATCCATAAGCTGCTCCTGTGAGTTACTATTGAAAACTCATTTGTGCTTAGTTCATACAAGAAAAAAGAATGGACATATCACAAAATTTTATGATATAAAATTCCGATTCATTATTAATATAACATTTGGAAATTTATTAAAGGAGGTGGTCTTTTGGGCAGTGTTATTAAAAAAAGAAGGAAAAAGATGCGCAAGCATAAACATAGAAAACTCCTTGCAAGAACAAGACATCAGAGACGTAAATAGCTGAATTGAATATTTTTATATAGCAGCTACAAGTCAATTCCCTAATTCCTTAAAAATAGCTACCGCAACATAGACAGAGATATATTTTGTTTATGTTGCGGTTTTATTTTTTATTATTTGGTGTTTTTTATTAAGAGGTAACTAAAAATCACTTTCCGCCGATCTCTTTAAAGTATTTCATAAAATCGGATTCAGTTGAAAGCACCAGTGTGCTGTTATTATCAAGTGCTAATTTATATACATCAAGGGTTTTTATAAGTGAATAGAACTCAGGATCAACTCCGTAGGATGCTGCATATATCTCTGTTGCCTTTGCATCTGCCTTACCTTTAATCTCTTGGGCTGTTTTATATGCCTGAGACCTTATAAGCTGAAGGTCTTTTTCTTTATCACCTATAATATTGCTTGCCTCTCCTCTGCCTTCGGAACGAAATTTTTCCGCAATCTGATTTCTCTCTGCAACCATTCTGCCATAGACTGCATCTCGAACCTTTTCAACATAATTAATTCTTTTTATCTTTACATCTACAAGCTCAATTCCAAATGCTTCCAATTTAGGCTGGGCTTGAGCAATTATTTTTTTATTTATCTCACTTCTTCCAACTTCTATTTTATACTGAGATATACGTTGTTGAGGTAGCTCTTGTTCATCTTTAGAACTAAGAGCATCGCTTTCAGTTTGCATCATATCAAAAGACTCAAAAGTATCCATCGGTCTATCGGTATTTCTGACACTTTCCACAAGTCTATATGAGGTGATAAAATTTCTTACAGCAGGATCAATAATATCATCTAACCTGCTCAGAGCACTTGTCATGTTATTCACAGTCTGAAAATATTTTATGGGATCAACTATTTTCCAGCGTGCAAAAGTATCTACCCAGATAAATGTCTTATCTTTTGTAGGTATCTGTCCTGGTTCGCCGTCCCACTCTTGAAGATTTTTTGGAAAATAGCTTGCCTTCTGAATAAACGGCACCTTAAAATTAAGCCCCGGAGTAGTTACAGCATCTCCTACAACCTTTCCAAACTGGGTAATAACAACCTGTTCAGTCTCATCTACTACATATGCTGATGTAAACACAATAAATGCTATAGCAAACAAAACTACATATATAATTCCTTTGTATTTAATCATCTTGACACCTCATCTCCCCTTAGTAAACCTTTTACTGCTGATACTTTTGTTGAGGATTGACCCGCCGCATCTCCCATATTTAAAAGGGGTAAAAGATTTGTCTGACCAGCATCAATAATATATTTTGTGCCGAGTTTAGGTAAAATTTCTGACATTGCCTCTAAATAGAGCCGTTTTTCAGTTACATCTTTTGCTTTAGAGTACTCTTGATATAAATTAGTAAATCTTGACGCATCACCCATTGCACGATTAACTCGATCAATAGCATAACCTTCAGCATCTTTTATAATCCTCTGAGCTTCACCTTTAGCAGCAGGAATAGCTTTGTTATACTCCTCCTTAGCTTTATAAATAAGCTGCTCTTTCTCTTGAACTGCTTCATTTACTTCGTTAAATGATGCTTGTACAGGCACTGGCACATTAGTTTTCTGCATCTCAATGGTTACTATCTGTATCCCTGTCTCTGCTTCAGTCATCTCTGTTTGAAGCAAATCTCTTGCTGCAACAGCTATTTCTTCACGTTTTGAGATAACCTCATTAATGCTTCGATCTCCCACAACAGTCCGCATAGTAGCCTCTGCCATGTCACGCAAAATTGCGTTCACATCTCTGACCCTAAAAAGATAGTTGTATGGGTCTGATATTCTGTACTGTACAATCCAAGGTACAACAGCAACATTAAGATCTCCTGTAAGCATTGATGCTACCATATCCTGATTTTCGTTCAATCTTGATAAAGAGCTGCCCTCCTCGTCTGTTGTAAAACCAAACTCCTCCTTGTAAACTCGTTTTATTTTAACTTTTGTGACTTTTTCTATTCCTGATGGAAGTTTAAAGTTCAATCCTGGTTGGCAGATTCTGCTGTATTTCCCAAACCTCTGTATAACGCCGACCTCATCTATATCTACTGTAAAAAATACTGAGCTTCCAAAAAATAGAATTAAAAGTATAATAACGAGCAACAAACCGCCTGGAAGTCTAAAGTTTTTAAATTTTGATACTATTTCATCAATATGTGGAGGCGTCGGCATGCCCATTCCCCCATCACCCCGCCTTTTCTCGTACTGTTCCTGCTTTTCTCTGAGCTTATCCCAGTCCCAATTCATAATATAGTTTCCTGTAAACCTATTATTAGATTATTAACAAATATTCAGCTATATTCTTACAAGAATATAACATTACTCAACCAAATTAATATATTACGCCATTGTGTTATACCCCTCTGTGAGTTGTTATAGATTACATCAATTGAGTTATTTTTCAAGTTTTTTGCTTTTATGATTATCGCATTTTACATCTGTAAATCCGACTCTTAACAGAGATTCTCTGCTTATCATTCCTTTGAATTTACCTTCTGAATCAACTACTGGAAGGCGTTTGAGCATCTGCTCTGTCATAATGCGTATTGCCTTTTCCACTGCCTCACTCTCCAAAATAGTTATAGGATCGGTCTGCATCACTTCAGAAGCACTCTTTGAGTAGATATCGCCGCTTAAAATCTGCTGTTTGTTATTTTGTTCAGATGATACTCTATTCTGTCCAAAAGAGATTTTATTTTTTCCAAATCCTATCTTTTTTGAAAAATATTCCCAGATACTCGCTTTTTGATCGGAGAATGCTTTAAGAAGGTTCTTATCTGAAATAATTCCTATAAAGTTACCCTTTTTATCAACTACAGCAACCCTTTGGATATCGTTTGAGCCGATAATATGAAGAATCTTATCAATCCGAGTATCCGGCAGGACAGTATGCGTATCTCTTCTCATGATATCAGCCACATACTTAATATTATCCACAGGAATATTTTGCTGCTTAAAGTCATTCCAATCAGGAGATTTATCTGTAATGGTACGAAAAATATCCATACGGGATAGAATGCCTGTAAGTTTTCCGTGCTCATCAGTAACGGGCAGCCGTTTTAGTTCTTGTTTGAGCATAAGATTTACAGCTTCTGTCAAAAAATCATTCTCTTTGATGCAAACTGCTGAACTCATAATATCTTCAGCCTTTTTCTCAGCAGCAGATTGAAGAGCTGATTTTAGATTTTCTCTGTCTGATTGTGCTAAAAGTCCAAGTCTTGCCGGCATACCTCCCCTGTAAATCAAATCACCCTGAGAGATAACGCCTACAGGACGATATTTTGAGTCCACTACTGGAACACCTGTAAATGTTGAAGATAGCAAAAGTTCGATAACATCGCTTAGTAAAGTTTCAAGTAAAACAGATTTAGGATTTAAAGTCATTACATCTTTGACTTTAAGGTGTCGTGGAATAAGCTGCTTGCGGGTTTTATGAGAATGGATATTAACCTCTTGAACAGCAACAATACCCTCATCAACCATCTGCTCAAGAGTCTGCAATATTGTATCTGCCTGAGCAGACGGAACGATAATTTTTATCATAACAGGCATATTAAAAGATGCAGCCATAACAGCCTGAGTTGCCATTTCACCATTTTCATAGCAGCCTCCAATACATCTTGTAACCATACAACGGGCTGCTATCTTAAGCTCATGAATATAGCGAACAACCTCTTCGTAAAGAGGAGCACCATGAAAGAGAACCTCTTCGCTTGTAAATATATTTATCTCACTGTATCTCAGAGACATTGCCTTATCCCCTCCATTTAAACAGATATTCGACCAGCCAGATGCCTGCCAATACCATCAGCATACCAGCAACATTATTGATGAAAAAATTTATTAAAGCCACAGGGTCTGTACCTCTGCGTTCAGCAACAACTGTCTCTAAAGCAAAGGTAGAGAAGGTTGTAAGCCCTCCTAAAAATCCTGTCATCAAAAATAGTCTTGCTGATACGCCAAACCATGCGGCACGCTCTGCTAATTGAAAACAGACACCGATTAAAAAGCAGCCTGTCAAATTTACAATCATGGTTCCATAAGGGAAACGGGTGCCGAAAAGTTTTACACAAAGAAGAGCAACTGAATATCTGCAAACTGAGCCGACTCCTCCGCCGGCTAAAACCAGCATAAATTTCCACATAGAATCGGAAAGATGTAAACTCATACTCACTCTCCCTGACTAAAAGGCTCTATAGCTTTGCGTATTGCATTTGTGAATTTTGTGAATATTGCAGTAGGATATTCTCTCCCTTTAGGAGTCAAATCTCTAAACATCAAACTTCTAAGAGCACGGCTTATCTCAATCTGAACTCCCATACCGCGTCCGCATAAGTTGCAGATATTATCTTGATCTACACCGCTGAAGCGAGAGTCCAAACAGTCAGTTGTCGGAAAATCCACCCTTTCAAGCTCATCTAAAATCGCATGTTTTAATTCTACGTCTAAGCCTCCTAAATAAACCATTGGTTCTTTACCTGTACAGCCGTGGATTGAGATAATGATCTCAGCCATACAGACAATCTCCATTGCAGTTGGCTCATCAAAAAGTGTGCTGGTGATATGTAAAGAGAAGTTATTATTAGGTTTAATTCCTTCAAAAGCGTAGAATGAGTGCTCTTTTCCTGCAACAGCAGAGGCTATCCGCATGGTGCCAGGCTCAATCTCACCGCCGTGAATGCTTAAAATAGCTATGTTTGAGTTTCCGATACGATAGTGGATACGGTAATCTCTATTTTCTTGTTCGTTTTGTTTAAGCTCTTCAAAGCTGGTGTAAAAGCTGGTGCAGCGGTTCAATAAGAACTCCGTTTATACTGATTAAAGGTTTTATACGTTGACATATTATCAATTGAGACTTAAAATTTCCGCACAATTTTAAACATCTATGGAGGTTATTACTTGAAAAATCTATTCAAATCAACAGTCAAAACATATTCATTAAAGTATGGGCGTTTAATTATAATTACTGCGGCTCTTATTCTTTTTATCCCATTTTCAACCATTTTAGGTCAATCCCAAGAGCATGAAATCTCTGATAAATCAGAAAGTAAAGAAATCCTAAGCAATAAAAAATGGACTCCTAAGGTTTGGTCGCAGTTTTTAAAATACGGTCCGACAAACGATAATCTACCTGATTTTTCCCGTGCCGGTTATCAGATGGGATCGGAGCAGATTCCTCGATTTGAAACTCAATCTCTTCCTCTTTTTGATGTTACATCATCAAAATTTGGAGCAACTCCTGATGATGGCGTTGATGATACAGATGCTATTCAGTCAGCTATTGATGCTGCTGCTGAGGCTGGAGGCGGTGTGGTATTTCTTCCAAAAGGGCGTTATGAAGTGCATCAAACTCCTAATCATGGTTTTTTACAAATTCGCAGCAGCCATATTATTTTACGTGGAGAACCAAATCATGAATTAAACCATAGTGATAAACAGAGCGGTAAGGAGCTTGGAACTATTCTTCACTTCGGCTCACCCGGAAAAGCTGACCGCATATATAGACTCGGCACTGTTCCTGCAGAACAGGAGGGTCGTCATTGGACTGCTGTAGCTGTTATGGGTTCTGAATCTACAAATGAACTTACACGATACACACAAACTGTAATGCGTGGAAACAGAGAGGTTCGAGTTATGGATACATCAAATCTTATATCAGGACAGACAGTTATAATTGAATTTGATGATCCTCTGATTGACCCGGAAAATCCCTCTTATGATAAGGTTGATATTGCAGCCCAGTTGACTAATCCTCTACAGTTAGTAAGTAAACATACAGATACATTTGGAAAAGTCTCTAAAAAGATATCATGGATAGTTAAAATTGATAACGTTCTTGATAAAAATAGAATACTTTTGGCAGAGCCGGCAAGATTTAACCAATATCTGCGGTACTCTCCCCGTATCCTCTCTTTTAATGGCATTGAAGGTGTTGGAATCGAAAATTTGACTATCCAGAGTAGTTGGAAAGGAGGCTACAGACATCATAAGCCGTTTGTAGGAGAAAATGGAGAAATTATAAGAACAGCCAAAGAGCAGGATTACCTTTGGGGTGGAATATGGTTTAGTTCAGTGCGTGATAGCTGGGTTCGTAATGTTGCGTTTAAAGATATGACACAGGGTGTTATTTTTAGCAGATGCGGCTATGCGACAGCAAAAGAGCTTAGATTTTATGGTCTTGATGGTCATGCAGGTGTAACTATTGCACAAAGCCATGGAATTTTAGTTGACGGTGCTGATTTTTTTGCCCGTTCAGTCCACCCTGTTAGTTTAAAAAACTTTGCATCAGGTAATGTAATAACTGACTGTGAAACCCACTATGATGGAAGAGACGCAAATAATGCTACTGACGCTGTAATTGATTTTCACGGGCTTTTTCCATATGAAAATCTTTTTGAGAATATGCGTGGATTTTATATCTGCCCGGGTGGTGATACAAGCGTCATGCCTCATGCTGGCGTGCGTAATGTCTTTTGGAATATTCAAGCACCGGAAAGTATGAGCTGCTATAGCTGTGAATTAGAAGATGAGTTTATGAGAACCTATGAGTATGGAAATACATCTTCCAAAACTGCTGCAACAATGTATGAATATCAGCCTCAAGGCTTTTTTGTGGGACTTACCCGCAAAGGCAGTAAGCAGGTGACAATGGGAGGAACAGCTCATGATAAGAAAAACAGGTGGATGACAGTTGAAGGTTTGAATCGAAAAAATATTGCAATCCCCTCTCTTTACAAGGCTCAGTTTGATAAAAGAAATCATTTGGTTAAATAGATAAAAATGTAGAGATATGCAATTTTTACATGGTTGCAGTGATATGCAATAAGAATATAAAGATACACAATAAAAGCAACAAAAATATAGAGACGCACAACCAGCCGTGCGTCTCTACGTAATTAACAGTTATACGTAATTAACGGTTATTTTTTCTCAATCTCTTTTTTAACACCTACAGGCTGTTCATCTTTTTTAAAATCTACAGGCTCTTTTTTAGAATCTACGGGCTTTTGATCTTTCTTAGCACTTATAGATTTATCCTCTTGTTTTACAGATGCAATTTTCTCATCTTGTTTGCTAACCTTGGGCTGTTCATCTTTCTTATTCTCATTATCAGACGGGAAATTGAACACATCTTTCAGCAGAACTATCTCTATTGTTTTAAGTACAGATATCTCCTCAGCACTCAGCACATCATCAGCATTGGCAATGGCATTTGCAAGCTCAACCGCTGTTATCCGATCTTCTCTGTCAGGAAGCATTTCTGCAAGAGTTGCAAGTGCAAGAGATTTATCTTTTTCCAAAATTGCAGACTGCTCACGTATCATCTCTTTGAGTCTTTCAGGTTTAATCTTGTTAAGACGCTCATCTTTTTTTATGTAATTATCTGCTGCTCCATATTCGCTCATAGCCATTCTGCTATCTGCTTTTGTAACAGCAACGATAATACGGATAATTGCCGCTTCAAAACCACCCTGCCTCATTGCACTCTCCCATAGTTTGCTCTGAATCTCTTCAAACAGCTCAGTTGTTTTACTTTTAACACCAACGGCACTCTCCAAAGATTGTTTTTCAGCATTGAAAAATAGAGTTCTTGACCAATCATTAGCATACATGCTGTAAAACATTGTTTCATAAAGAGAGTCACGGCTTTGGCGGTAAAGATCAAGCGTGTTGGCAATCATATCTGAAACGTTTTTTTCAATATCTTTAAAAATATTATCTTCTTGTGCCGGAAATCTGCTCGCCTTTACTATCTGTGCCGTATTTTTGATTGGCAACATAAAAGGATTCATATCCGAGTAAATATATCTCTCAACTCTTAATGGGTTGGTTTGACGGATAAAATCTGCAGAAAGCTCGGAAGAGAAAAGTCTTATCCACGGGCTTATAAAATCTTGATAAAATTTATCATTAAAGCTCGAAATAGCAGATACTGAATGAAAAGCCTCCTCATCTTCAAAGCCATCGTCTAATGCGAGAATATCTTGTACATCTCTTTCAACAAACTTTACCCCGTGATCATTAAGCCACGGCTCGCTTGGATCATCTTGGATTACCATCTCATACAGCCCAGGAGATAGATACTCAATTGCCTCAACGCACCCTATTATCTCTTTATGTTCTTTTCTGTTCACCTTGCTTGATACAAATATCCCTAAGTGTCCGATGTCGTCATGAAGCATGTAGATAATAACCTGACCAAATTTTTTTATCTCATCAGTTGTTTTATATACTGTTGGTATCCAATTTAGAGCCTGCTGCGGCGGAGTTATGTTGTCCCCCTTTGATGCAAATACAAGAATCGGACTTTTAAAGTTCTTAAGATTTATATATCTTTCATCATGGAGTTTGAGAAATCCTTGCTGAAGTCCATCGCTGATAAATAGGTTGTTTACAATAAATCTTATCTCTTCTCGGCTGAGCAGAAAAAAGCCGCCCCACCACTTTTCAAAGTCAAGAAATCTCTGCTCTTCAGTATCAGCTTTTGAATAGACATTGTACATCTTGCTCCACAAAGTATTTGCAGGATTAAGCTCCTCAAAGCCGGCTACAAGCTGTGCACCATCAAATTTGCCGTTTCCTAAATCACTTGATAGAGATGCAAGCCAGCTTCCTCCAAAAAGTCCTCCCCGATATCTCATTGGATGCCCGCCCTTTACCCCTCCCCAGTAAGAGAGAGGAGAACCATTTAATACAAGCGGACCTGTAACATCAGGTCTATCAGCAGCAATAAGCGAAGATGCCCAACCAGCTTGGCAATTTCCAATAATTGCAGGTTTTGGAGCTTCAGGGTGTCTGAGTATAACCTCTTCTAAAAAGCGTATCTGGCATCGCTGAACATCTGCAATAGTCTGTCCTTCTATTGGTTCTGTAAAAAAGATCATAAAATAGACAGGATAGCCAGCCTTCATTGCTACCCCTATCTGTGAATCCATCTTTGATCCTCCAATTCCCGGACCATGACCAGCCCTTGGATCAATAACTACAATTGGACGCTTATACGGATCATCTGGTTTTATATCTGCCGGAGTTATGCTCTGATCATCTGATTTAGATTTTACCCCTCGGATTCTAACCAACTGAAAATTTACAGGTCGTTCTCCAGCTCTTCCATCGCTTATTACATCATAATAAAACACAAGAACAGGGGGCTGCCCTTGATGCAGGTGCTCAAGATATCCATTGCCCCGCTTACGAAGAATATCCCAAAAAAGAACGGTTCTCTGCAGCGAGTCAACTATGTAGTCATACCCGTTCTCAAAAGTCTCTACAGCTTGCTGCGTAGGTCCAAGCATAGTTAAGATTGACTCTTTTAAATCAAACTGATTCATAATAAATATCCCTATAGAATTACTATTTTTTTCAAATTTTTGTGGTCTGGTTCTGCTTTTATTGCAGTCTAAAAAAATACTATTTTTTTGCTTTTGGAGGACTAACAACAGCAGTACCATCAATGACCATGACCCCATTTTGGTTAAAACATCGTGTCTGAAGAGTAACTTTATTTTTTTCGCTTTTAATTTCAACGACTTCAGCTTTAGCAGTTATTGTATCGCCGATACGGACAGGTGCTAAAAATTTATAATGCTGTTCAAGATAGATAGTCCCAGGACCAGGCATTTTCATGCCGATAACAGTTGATATAAAGCTGCCTACCAAAATACCGTGGGCAATTCTGCCTTTAAAAAAGGTCTTTGCTGCATACGGCTCATCAATATGTGCAGGATTCATGTCTCCGCTGATGCCGGCAAACATGTAAATATCTGACTCTGAAATTGTCTTTGAAAATTCTTCAAAATCACCTATTTTAAGCTCTTCTATTGTTCTGCCCATAAATTTACTGCCTCCCTTTGTGTTATAAATCTATTTTGTTTATCAAGCTTTATCTCCGCTTGTTTTATCATCTTGGCTCTTTGGCATGTTTTTATCTGAGCCGTTCTCTTTTACAATTGAAAAAAACTTCATAGGAGTCATATCTTTAAATGTTTTTTCTGCAAAAGCTGAAAAATCCATTCCCATCTCAAGATAGGCGTTGTACGCACTGATCTGATCGTCCATACGTTTTCTGTAATCTAAATAGTTTTCAATGGTTCTTTCCAAATATTTTTCAAAAAACTCGTGCAGCAGATTCTCACCAAACTGAATGATAAGATGTAAAAGAGAGACCGGCAGAAGACCATCGGCATTTTTCGCCTTATTCATAATAATCTGGGTCAATACCAATGCAGTTACATCATCTCCTGTATTGGCATCAGTAACCTCAACACGAAATCCTTTTTTGATTAATTCTGCAACATCTTCCAAAGTGATATATGCACTTGCTTCTGTGTTGTATAATCTTCTGTTTGGATACTTTTTTATTACAATTTTACTTGCCAACGGTGTTTACAGCTCCTTGGTTTGAATATAAATATAAATATCTAAGGAAGTTTAATAATGTATGCTACATTGCACCATTTTTTTTGTCAATACTATTTGAATAAACTGCTATTTCAAAGTAATAGTCTGATTTAACACTATATTTAAAAAAGTTTATGTAACTATTGAATTGTAATATTTTTTTGTGCAGTGCACAATATTTTAATTGACAAAGATAAGAAAACTCATATATTGAATACCATGTTAGAGTTAAATCGTAGTCAGAGTTAAATCATATATAAAAATGTTATTGTATAATTTATTAGTTTAGATGTCTCTTTATACAAGAAATTACAGTTAAAATAAGAGACAGCTATCAGCCTAAATATTAAAACTAAAATTTAAAAAGGATTAAAAGTCATGGAAACAACTAAAATTGCAAAACAGATGATAGGATTTCAAAAAACAGTATTTAACAACACATTCAACGCAATGGCTATTGTGCAGGATCAGACAGAAAACATGCTTAATGGTTTTCTGGGACAGTTCCCTTTTATAAATGAAGATGCAAAAAAACAGATGAAAGAGAGCATTGATTTTGCCAAAAAAGCAAGAGATGATTTTAAAAAAGCAGTTGATGATGGTTATGCTAAATTTGAACAGATGTTTGATCAAAAATAATTTTTAATTTATATAAATTAATGGCATAAATGTATATCAGGAGTAAAGACAATGGAAATAGATAGTGCTAACAAAAAGATATTTTCTCAAGTTATTGATTTTCAAAAAAATATGTTTGAGAACTCTTATGCAGTAATGTGCAATATTCAAGAACAAAGCGAGCAGATATTTACTAAAGCAATTGAAAAAAATCCTTTGGTGCCTAATGACACTCTTAAAGTTTGTACATATTGGATGGATCTTATAAAGAAAAATAGAAAAAATTATAAATCATATGTTGATACAAATTTTGTAAAAGTTAAAGATATGTTCAAGGTAAATGAGCCTGTGAGCAGTGCTAAAGAAAATAAATAGAGATTGATTGCTGTCCGTCTCTACGGTTTAGGTTAAATTTTAAAAAGCTGCATTACGCCCTCTTAATAGAGGGCGTAAACGTATGATACTAAATACACGGAGAAAATCCACCCTATGAATATCGCTGCCAATCTTAATAATCCAACTCAAAATATCTGTTCTCAGTTACTCTCAGGAGCTGAGATACCAAATTTGATAGCAGGTGCTGATCTGACCAAACTGCTTTCAGGTGCTGATATTTTTCCATGTTACGATCTTTTTATTAAAAATGTTCATTCTGCCAATAATTTTATATCTGGTATAACGCGGTATAATAACGATTTTTTTATTCCTTGGCTCACAGCAACATTTTATTTCAACAATGTTGAACTCTCTGGAATTCACGCAGACTCACCTGTAGAGCAGTTGGCAGCCTATGTAAAACTTTTTGAGTTTAATATGGAACTTTTCTCCAGATACCATGCGGGCAGCATGGCTGCATTGGAGGCTTTTTTAAAAAAAGAGTCAAAAGAGTTTTATGACGCATTTTATAACACCATATTTAAGCGTGATGGAGAGAATCTAAATAATTTTTTCCAACGTCAATTTGATATTATTGAGGGTACGACACGTACATTTCCAAAGGCTGTTAAAGAGATTGCACCAGAATATGGATTTCATTTTGAAAAGAAACAACAGAAACCTTTTGCACAGACAGATAGATTTTTTGTTTATGAGGTTCTGCCGACAGATAGCAATGTTACTACAGACCAAACAGCAAAGCCCGTTCTTATTATTCCGCCGTTTGTTCTTGGAAGTAATATCCTTGGTTTTCTGCCGGGTGAAAAGAGAAGTTATGCCCACAGTTTTGCAAATCAGGGAATTCCAACCTATATCCGTATAATGAAAGATATCAAGACGACTCCAGCTTTTCAGGTAATGACAATGGAGGAAGATGCACTTGATACTCGCTTTTTCTGCGAAAAAATAATGGAAAAACATGGCAGAAAAGTTACTTTAAATGGATACTGCCAAGGCGGTTATAGTGCTGTATGCAATATTTTGTCTGGTGAACTTGATTCTGCGGTTGATGCCTTGATAACGTGCGTTGCTCCTATGGACGGAACAAGAAGCAAAGGACTCGGGCACTTTCTTACAAGCCTTCCTCCAAGATTTAATAATCTTTTGTATGGAACCAAGACTTTGCCTAATGGAAACAAGGTTGCTGACGGAAATCTTATGGGGTGGGTTTATAAGCTGAAAAGTATTGAACAAGAATCTCCGATAGTGTCGTTTTTCAGAGATATGTTTATGGTGGAAAAAACTGAAAAAGCAGCTAAAATGAGTAAAACAGCTTTAGCTCTTAACTACTGGCTTCAAAATGAGAGAACTGATATTCCTCTTAACATTACTGCAATGAGTTTTGCATCATACAATATCCCGGTTAAAGAAGATGGAACTCTGCCTGTAACCATGTTTGGCCGGTCTCTTAATTTCAAAACAATTGAACAAAAAAATATTCCATGGCTTCTCTGCTATGGCGAAAGTGATGATCTGGTTGAAAAGGAGACAGCACTTGCTCCTTTAGATTATATAAAGGTTGAGACAACACCGTTTCCTAAAGGTCATGTAGCGATTGCCACATCATGGTCTCACCCTGAATCAGCTTACGCTCTTCATACAAGGTTTGGAAATGAGAATCAGTACAGGGGACCGGTAAGATTTCAGATGGATATCAATCAACTTCCCAAAAAATAAACCAGTTCTTTCTTTTAGTACTCATCAGGTACTTGTCCTGATGTTATCTGTAACCAGCCAATCAATCGTAAATAATAGGCAGACAAGAATCTTGGTATGGTTACTTATTATATTGCGTAAGTTCCTCTAATATCAGCTCAACCACATGCTCAACCTTTTGGGCTATTATTGGAGTCAATTCAGGATTAAGAGTCTCGATATCTTGAGGTTCAACACCGATAATAACAGTTTTGGGTACATTGCCCATTAGTCTGCAAAGCGAGAGAGCCTCAAGCAGATCGACTTGATGAAGGGAATTTTTCCCCAAAATTCTGTTAGGAATAGCATCACCTTCAAGCCGGTGGATATCACCCGGGTTTCCTCTATTTAAGATTGTATCAACCACGATCAGACGATCTGCACTTGAGATAACACCTAAAAGATTTATTCCCAAAACACCGCCATCGACAATGGTTACATTATCAGGAGAATTGTACTCTGATTCTAATTTTTCAACAACTTTTATCCCAAATCCATCATCTGAATAGAGAATATTGCCAACCCCTAAAACCATTATGTTTTCTGCCATTTTAAACCTTTTGGTAATAAATATAATATCTAAATAATACTTAAATGTAAAAAAAATTAGGGAGAGTACACTTTTTGCAGCACTCTCCCTAATCTCGCTATTTTTAATAAAAAATTAAATTACATTAACCTTATAGGTTGCATTGGTGTGAGGATCGATCACATGAACAGCACACGCAATGCAAGGATCGTAAGAGTGAACTGTTCTTAAAACTTCAAGCGGCTTTGAAGGATCAGCAATCGGAGTTCCAATCAAGGCTTTTTCTACAGGTCCCTTGTTGCCTTTTACATCAGCAGGACCAAAGTTCCATGTTGAGGGTACAACATACTGATAGTTCTTTATCTTTCCATCAGCAATCTCTATCCAGTGCCCCAACGCACCACGAGGTACATCGTTCAGTCCAAAGCCTTTGCCTGTCTTTGGCATTGTCCAAGGCTGATAGGTCTTTTTATCTCCCTTAGCAATGTTTGATTTAAGAGTCTCAAGCCAGCCGCCCATTGCATCACCAATAATCTTGGTCTCAAGTGCTCTTGCAGCAGTTCTGCCAAGAGTTGAGAAAAGAGCATCAACTCCAATGCCGAGTTTTTTAAGTGTACCATCAACAAGAGCCTGAACTCCTGGAGCGTTTTTGCCATAAGCAACAAGCACTCTTGCAAGCGGTCCAACTTCAGCAGCAAAACCGTCATAACGAGGAGCTTTTAGCCATGTATATTGTTTATCTGTGTTGTAGGTAACTTCACCCTGTATCGGTTTGGTTTCGCCTTGAAATGGATGTTTTGCCTCTCCTTTTTCATACCACCCTTTAGTTATATCTTCTGTAATTTTATCAGGACTCATATCCTCTACTGGTACTTTATTGCGGATAAAACCTGCCGGCAGAAGTTTCTCCTTTTCAGCAGCATCATTTGCGAAATCGCCATAAGCAAGGAAAGTGCTGTTATTACCGCCGATTGCAGCCCAATCTTTATAAAAAGAGGCAACTGCAAGCAGATCAGGAATATAGACATTATCAACAAAATCTTTGGTCTCTTTCCAGATATCTTCAAACTCTTTGATGCGATCCACAGTCAAATCGCCGACAGATGTTATTCCGCCGACAACCAAGAATTGAGGATGCGGATTTTTGCCGCCAAAAATAGCATGCATTCTTGCAGCTTTTGCCTGAAGCTGGAGAGCTTCAAGATAGTGAGATGCTGCCATCAAGTTTGCCTCTGCAGGCAGTTTATATGCAGAGTGTCCCCAATATCCGTTATTGAATGGTCCTAACTGTCCGCTTCCCACAAATGCTTTAAGTTTATCTTGAACAGCTTTAAAGTAGTCGCTCTTTTGAGGTCTTCCGCTTGCATTTGCAGAAAGTGCCTCAGTCTTTTTAGGATCAGCACTTAAAGCACTAACAATGTCAACCCAGTCAAGAGCATGAAGATGATAAAAATGAACAATGTGATCATGCTGGAACTGTGCGCCGTGCATAAGATTTCTTACAAGTCTTGCATTATCAGGAATTGTTATTTTGCAGGCATCTTCAACAGCCTTAACTGATGAGAGTGCATGAACATAAGTGCATACTCCGCATGAACGCTGAACAAAGTGATGCGCATCTCTTGGGTCTCTGCCCTTTAGCATCATCTCAATACCTCTGAACATCTGCCCAGAACACCACG
Organism: uncultured Desulfobacterales bacterium; assembly: GCA_964539635.1. Lineage (GTDB taxonomy): Bacteria > Desulfobacterota > Desulfobacteria > Desulfobacterales > Desulfobacteraceae > Desulfamplus. The sequence goes on from CAZIJN010000001.1 coordinate 122,304, forward strand.
CATCTTTTACTTTGCCGTTTTCAACCTCAACCTCTATTTTTAAATGACCCTCAATCCTTGTAATCGGGTCTATTGTAATTCTTTTACCCATATCAAATATATTCCTTATCCTTTAATAATATCAATTGGTTATATCTGTATTCATCACAACTTTAGTATTGTTTATTGTAATTAGAACAGAAACAAAATTTTTAGAGTTCTTCGTAAAATGGAGTCATCTTATCCCAAAAACCTGGTTCGCTGCACCCAATACATGGATGCCCTGCCTGAATCGGGAAACTTGCCCCATCATTAAATTTTGCTGTTGGACAATTATTAAAAGTTTCAGGACCTCTACAACCTAATTTGTATAGACAATATCCAAGCTCTGCCTCTTTTGAACCAAATTCCAAAACAAACTCATCATTTTCAAAATGTTTAAGTCTTGGACACTGATCATGGACAGTGTTGGCAAATGCAAACAGAGGACGACCCTGTTCGTCTAATTTTATCTCCTCTTTGTTCAGATATTTAACAATGGTTGAGAGAAGATTAAGAGGATTTGGAGGACAGCCCGGAATATTTATCGTTGATACTCCAATAGCATCTTTTACGCCTTTGTATCCACCAGGATTAGGAGCTGCTGCTGGAAGACCGCCATAAGCTGCACAGCTTCCAAGAGATATCACTACAGCAGCCTTTGGAATCACATCTTTTGCAATCTCAAGAAAAGTTCTTCCAGCAATTTTTCCGTAGCTGCCGTTGTAGTTAGTTGCGATTGAACCTTCTACAACACATACAAATTTTCCTGCATACTGCTTTACTGCATCATGCAGCGATTTTTCAGCCTGTTCGCCTGCTGCTGCCATTATAGTTTCATGGTATTCAACTGAAATTGTCTCAAGAATAATTGAGCCGACATTCGGAGTTCTCAGAAATGCCTCGGAACACCCTGTGCACTCACCAAAATGAAGCCAGATTACAGGAGGTCTTGTGCCAGTAGCCGCCTTTTCAACTGCATGAACCACTTGACCTACAAAAGTCGATGCCAATCCCATTGATGCTGTTAAAGCTGTGCAGTATTTCAGAAAATCTCTTCTTGAAACACCTTTTTGCTCTAAACGTTCGTAAAACAGATTCGTTTTTTGTTCATTATCGTATTCTTTTTCCATCTCCATTGCACCTCCCTGATGCGGTTGATTGTTTGTGTTTGGGATATATTTTTACGTTAAGCCGTTTTATTATATCGGTAACTATGCAAAATAATACCCTTATTAAGAATCTACTTTAATGAATAAACCTCTTAATAAATAACCCGATTAAAGATTTTTCTCAACTCATATGTGTAATTTATTTCTAATATTTAGAACCAACCTCTAAGCTATATTACATTTAATCCCTCAGAAACTGCTGAAAAATCATTGTATCACATTTGAATTTGATATATTAAATCTAACTCTACTTTAGTGTCATTTTATCAAATCAAAATCTATATCTTTAGATACTTCATGACATATATAATCCCATTAAAACTCTTATTTATTTATAATTAATCCTTTTTTAAGGTGAAAAATAAAATCATGATAGAAATCAACATACCGGGTCGCTATAATTTAAAATTGGAGCATCTTGTTTTAGACTACAACGGAACAGTTGCAGTAGATGGAAAACTTATTGAAGGGGTAAGGGAACTGCTCTCTATGATCTCATCTCGCATTAAGATTCATGTAATCACTGCTGATACGTTCGGGGCAGCAGCAAGCCAGCTTTCTAATCTTCCAGTCTCATTAACAATTATCCCTTTTGAATCTCAAGCTGAAGAAAAATTAAAGCTGATATCTCTGCTCGGTGTCGATACTGTTGCGGCGATAGGTAATGGTCTTAATGATGCTAAAATGCTCAAACATGCTGCAATAGGCATTGCTTTAATTCAAAAGGAAGGTGCTTCTGCCGTTACAATGGCAAGTGCAGATATTGTATGTCTTAATATTCTTGATGCCGTAGAACTGCTCCTGAATCCAAAACGCCTTATAGCTACTCTTCGTTCATGAAATGGCTTAACTATCTGTTTATCCAACGTTTATTTGGATTTTAAAAAATTTAAAAAGAGAGAGCAACAGCCGCAATATCGTCATGGCATTTGAATCGAGGATAGATACGGCATTCTGGGTCTGACGATTCAATTGATCGGACATGATTTTTTAGCGATGTCAACCCACCATCAAGAAAAATATCAATAAATTTATTAAAATCAGGCTGTTTTTGAGGAGAGTCAGAAGGGATAAAAAGACCGTCTGTAAATAGTATGACATGATTTACCCCTTTAAGACTCTCTTTTCCTGAATTCAAAAAGTTTTTATAGCTCTTTTCTCCGTTAAGAACTCCGTATGTAATATTCATCTCTCTTCTGATCTTCTTAATTTGATATCCAAGAACTTCAAATATATTTTTATCGGTTTTATCAGATGCCTCTTTCCACATCAGCAGAGTTTCAGTATCATGGCTGTTATACCCTTTAACAGGCATTTTGTAAGAGCCGTCTTCATAAATCATCAGCAGAAGGCTGTCTCCTGTCTGCACCCAATGAAGAAAATCATCTTCTATTTTTAAAACAGCAGCACTTGTGCTCCATAAAGAGTTTTTGTCAGATATATCAACCTGTTTTTCAACCATTTTTTTGAGTATCGCAGTATTGGCTTTTTGGGCAAGATTGATAAGAGAGTCGTCATTTTTTGCGAAAATGCTGCTGGCAATAGATGATGCGTAATAACCGCCGGTGATATTTTCATCAAATGTTCTTTTATCAAGGCTTGTAGCTCCGTCAAATACACCAAACAGGCTTCCATTAAGAGCTAAAGCATCTTCATTAATATAACTGCTGCCTTTTTCATGTATATATTCTGTTTTCATATTTATCAATTGTCTCTTTTTTAATGGTTTAAAATCATGCTCTTGCGATTAAGACAATAATATGAAAAAAGCCGATTTGGTCAAATTGTTAATTTCTATAAAATTAAAGGTTTAAATAGAAAAAGCGTATGATATTAAATCACAATATGAAAATTAAAGATGAAAAAGTCTCAATACCGCCAGCCCTTCTTGTTGTAATTGAAGATGCAGGCTGGTGGTCTGGTTTTGACAGATTCTGTAATAATGAACCTTATCGTACAGGTATGAACAGAATGCACTGCCCAGAAGATTATCTCGCTATTGTCCGTCTCGCCAGTTTACTTAAGACTCAGATATTGGCGGGATTTGTATTGTGCGAATGGGATAGAAACGATCTGCTGCGAGATTTGCCATCAGCAACGTGGATGGGAAAACAATGGATTGGACCAATGAAAGGCTCTCCTTTGCTAAATAAAGCAGCAAAAATTTTGAATGATAATCTTAATTACATCAAAATAGGAATGCACGGCATCGGGCATGAATATTGGGAAAACGGTGTTGTATCAAGAACTGAATTTCATAATGAGGCAGGTGAAATGAGAAGCCGTGAGGAGGTTATAAAGCATATTGAAATGTTTAGTAAGCTGCTTGATGCAAGCGGGATTAATGCTCGGTTTCCCGAAATATATATACCGCCTGCACTTAGGCACAGCTTTGGAAACGGCAGGCATGGATTTCAACAAATCTTATCTGATTACGGCATCTCTTATGTGATTACAGTGTTTGCTAAGGCAAGGCAGTACTCTGAACCATTATATCCTGAAATTACCCAAGAGTGTGGTGTAACAATTATAGAGCGGGGAGTCTCTCCTGTCTGCTGGAACGATATCTCAGCATCACCTCAATTTTCATTCAAACAGACAATAATTCCGCTCCACTGGGCAAATATTTTGAGTCAAAACCCTGAATATAATGGAGATGTAGTGGATAAATGGGCAGATTTTTTGTTAAAAGGGGTAAAAGAGAACGGCTTTATCTTATTGCCCAAAGTCTCTTCTACGATTTCACAGATAATTTTTCACAAACTTGCCCGTATTGAGCCGTTTAAAGAAGGTGTCTGTATTGATATTTCAGCAGTCAGAAGAATTTTTCCTAAAGGGATTAAAAAAGGTTGTTATTTGAAACTGCCTGTAGAGAGCAGAAATATTACAGTAACTGGTGCTCAAGTAAAACCTGCTGTAGCCAATAACGTAAAAGGCATTCTAAAACTTATTCCATCAGACAGCGATATAGTCAGAATTACATTTTAATACGATTACAAAGATATATTTTTTCTCACCATAGGTCCTAAAATATTAGCTATCCCCAACGGCATTTTATTCCAATGATCAATTGATAATGTTTCTTGATTGGTATAACTGCTGTTTTCATAAACCCAGCGGTACCAGAACAGAGGAGTCTCTTCTGCTCCCCACTGCTTTTTAAATCTGTATGTTGAAGCTCCTAAAGATGATCTTCCCATATCAAATATCTCCATACCAGTATTGCAGGCAAATCGTATCATCTGCCAATAAAGAAACATGTTGGTTTGAAGATGTCTGTATTCTCTTATTGATGATGCCCATGGATTACTAAGCCGTTTTTTAAATCTGAACATAAAAGAGGCTGCTACCGGCTTTGATTTAAAAAAAATAATACAGATAAACGAGTTATGGTAAAAATAGTTAAAAATAGAATTAAAAAATTTTTTGGAATGCACAGGAGAGCCTAAATCTCTCATATTCCGACTAAATACTTTATAAAATTGGTCAACCAGCTCCTGCTTTCCTATCTTCCAACTAAGACCATTTTTTTTACCTTTACAGATTTGGTTACGCAATTTTGAATTAAAACTTTTCATCATTTTCTGCTGTGAGCCTATAATTTTAAGATATAGGTCAACCTTGCCACGGTAGATTTGAGAATCAGCAGTCCAAATTTTATGATCTGGAATTGTCAAATCACCCGCCTGACGAAGTTCTAAAGCTGAGATATCTTTTAGAGAACACATCTCTATAGCTTTTTGAAAGATAAAATTTTCAACTTTCTTGTCCTGTGCAAGTATGCCTGCACTATCAAAAAAGGGAATAGAGACTAATCTTTCTTTGCCGTATATACGTTTAAATCTGTAAACTGGGAGTATGCCGCATATTTTTTCATCTCTGTCCGTGCTGCTGTCTATTGCAGCAAAATAGTTGGATTTGTGATGATAGGCATCCATAATAATGTTTTTCCAGTTAAAAAGATGGCAGAACCCCGCATTTTCATGATTCATGATATACTTATCCCATTCATAAGAGCTTATCACCTGCTTTATTTCCATATTATTTTTCTTTTTTTTTCTAAACTTTCTTGTTGATGTTAATTTCAGCCTGATTCAATCTGAATATGTTTTTTTTTGCATAAAATGGCGTACAATCAAAACTGCTAAAGGAGCCGTCATAATCATAAATGGAATTGCTGCATCTTCTATCCAGTCTCCTGTAAGTTTATATAGTATAAGAACCTTGTATGACAGCATGACAGACCAGCTTAAAGTTATTCCAGCTATATTAAAATTACTATTAAGAGCAAATGGAAGCAGTGCTGCAAAATATAAAGCATACCATGGATAGAGCGTTGGGGCGGTAATAATCCAGACAAGAGCAGTCTTAAACAGTGCATCTGTTAATATATTCAGACCATCTTTTTTATCACTACTGTTTAAAGAAATATTTTTAAAAAAACGAAAGAAGACTATAGAATATAAAACAGTGAATAACATAAAAATAATGCCTCTTGCTATACTCCCAGCCTGATTGGTGTAGTTTTGCACAAAATCTCTGACTAATCTAAAAAATAATCCTGAAAATTCCCAATTTTGCAGATATTGGTTAAGAGTTATAAGGCTGTTAATCATATCTGGGCAAAAAGGAATAATAAATATTAAAACAGCACTTATACAGCTCACGCCCATTATGAGTCTTGCGTTTCTGTATTGCATAAACAGCAGAACAAACGGAAGAAACATTAAAGGAAGCCATTTAGTCAAAATGGAAAATCCCATAAACAGCCCTGCAAAAATTTGAGCGGCAATTGAACTGTTACAAAAATTCCTGCCTCGTCTCTGCCAACTTGTTTTTACAGTCCTATAACTATCTCCTCGACAGTAGATTGCCAAATAGATCGACATTAAAAGAAAAAAGATCGCTGCTCCATCGATATGACCTGAAGATGCTGTCTCAATAATCGGAAGTGGGTGCCATGCGTAAATAATTCCATAATAGGCAGGAAGTTTCATCTTTCTAAGAATCAATATAATTAAAAGGCAGGATAGCGTGTCCATGATAATCAGAGTAAGTTTTATACCAACCACAATAAACATGATATTTAGTGGAATGCCTGCTGTTTTACCTATAAAAATGACCGCTGTTCCTAAAAAAGCACCAACAGCAAATACAATCTGAGCCATTGGAGGATATATAGTTGTAAATTCAGGGTGGTTCACTAATGGGAGTAATTTTGATATTTCAGGATATATATTTCTGACAAAATTTGAGTGATCTATAATCTCTAATAGTTGAATTGGTGCATAACTGTAGGGATTTTGACCATGAATCAGCATAATCCCATCAAGGCAGTAACGGTAGATATCATCTGACAGGGCTGGAGATTGAAAGAGAAACATCAAGCGTAAGATAAATGCGAAAATTACAATAAATCCGGTAGATGGAGGCTCTTTTTTATGATCTAAAGCTGAAATCAAAAGAGTGATAAGAATAACAATCAAGCCTGATATCCCAATTAGTTCAGGAATGAATAGAGAAATATCAGGCTGCATTGCAAGTGTTAAAAACAAGAAAAAAATTAAAAACGGAATAGGTAGAATCAAGTTAAATCAATTCGTATTGCTATAGAATCAAAGCAAATTGCTAAAGTTTAAAATGCGTTATTAAGGCTGAAAACTTAAAGCCAATGTCCAAGTATCTCCTTTAGCTGTTGATTCTCCCCATAGTGCCGTAGTGTAGCCAAGCTCAAGCCCCCATTTTGTAGTCAGTTTATAGCCGGCAGTCAGATCAAGTTTGGTCAGGTCATATTCAAATGTGGCTGTTGGGTTGCCGTAATTATCAACTCTATCTGTTCCATTGCCTGCACTGACAAGACCATCAAGTTTTGCCCGTGTGTAGAATTTTTTACCAAGATCAGAGCCGACTTCAATAAGATAACGAAATTCATCTGCCGGCTCTTCAGCTCTCCAGCGATAACCAGATTCTAAATTTATATATCCCGGAATTATGGGCCAGAGCGAGCGACCATACAGAAATCTTAATTCATAATCATACTGCCCGTTACCAAGAGCAAGTGCATCATCTTCATCATAAAGTTCAGGCACTTTTACCATACCCTGAACAGAAAAAACTCCAACTCTGCCTGAATATAGCTGATACCGCAATCCTAAATCCATATCTCCTATTCCATCTGTATCGTAAATAAAACGATCATCTTCTTTACGTAAATCTTTATAGTAGATTGAGGTAGTAGCGGTCAATTTGTCCACTATTCCGTACTCCATATAATAATTGAGGTTAAAGTCACGGAATTCTCCGTTTGATGACATACCTCTGCTGTCGCCGTCATTGTCAAACGCTTTATCCGCAAAATAGTAGTTTGCTGCAAAACGGTGGTAACTCTTCCCTTTTTCCATAGTCCACGCTCCAGCAAAAAGATTGGAACTGGTGAGAGCAACCATGAACAGACAAACAATACAGTTAGTTAAGAGATAATTTAAAATGCTGTTTTTCACCAGAAAAACCTCCTTAAATTTTTTAGTTTGTTTTTGAATTTTTAGACCATTTTTTTAATATCAATGGAAATAATGAGATAGTAACAATCAAAATAACACCAACTACCAAACCCGTTGAAACATTGCCTTTGAGCAGATCAAGAAGAGAGCTTGAAAATACAATAAATGCAATGCACGCAGGGAGCATACAGATAAATGAAGCTGCTGCATAAGGAATAAACTTTATTGATGTAAGACCAAACGCATAGTTGAGTAGATTAAACGGAAAAAGCGGAACTAAACGGGTAAAAGCAACGATTTTCCAGCCGTTTTGTTCAACATCATCGTCTAATTTTTTCCATCGCGGACCTGTCAATTTTGCCTTTATCCAGTCTCTTGCAACGTAACGTGAAATCAGAAAAGCCAAACTTGCACCAGCAGTTGCACCTGTAATGCTGTAGATGACACCCAATACAGGTCCAAAAATAATGCCTCCGACAATTGTAATTGGAAGCCCGGGAAGAAACAGAACAGGGGCAATAGTGTAAATCAAAATATAGATAACAGGAGCAAACGCACCCCAATCTGCAACACTTTTTCGCAGAGTTTCAGAATCAAAATGGTCAAGCACCCCTGAAAATCTGATTCCTGCAACGGCAGCAGCAATAAAAGCTAAAATCATGATTTTTTTAAGATTGCTGCCTTTGCTCTTTAGGTTAGGGCTTTCGTTATTTGACATACCCTCAGCAAACCTCATCTTTTCCAACACAGGCATAAAATCACGCTCCCTTGTTACAGCCCCCGGATATTCTTTTCTCAGCTTTTTTTTCAGACGCATTCTGTTCAAATATGTAAAAGGTGCTTTAGAGACTTTACGATTCCCAGCAGCAACAGCTTCAGGATAAAACAGAGCATCAATTATATGGTGCGTGGGAACTCGTTTGTTTAGAAAACCCGCACAGCCTGCACAGTAAGTTATAAGATTACACTTGTTATCTTTAGCCTCTTGCGTGCGTATCTCTCCCCATTTAGATGAAAATTCAGGAGCAACAAAACCAACAGAACCGCCTTCACCGCAGCAGAGAGTCTTTTTTCTGCTGTGGGGCATCTCTTTAATCTTAAACCCTGCTGATTCAGCCAACGTCCTTACAGCATTATGGATTTCAGGCTCATTTCTCAACACACATGGATCATGGATTGAAAATAAAGAGCTTTTATCAGGCAGGATAGCTTTAGATATAAGGTCATGTTCGATTAATTGCTCATAAGCTGATACGACTTCAAGAGGATGTCCGTAACTCTTAAAAACTTTATAGCAGTTTGGGCAGACAACAATTATGGTTTTAACTCTATGTTGAACCAACCATGATCGCATTTCGCCGAACATCTGATCAAAAAAATCACCGCGTCCTAAATCGTGCGATGGTTTACAGCAGCAATCAAGCACCATGCCGATTGTCGGCTCTTTAGTTTTAAGACGTTCATACAGAGCAAGAGTAGAATCAGGACGGCTGCCCGGAAAATTGCAGCCCGGAAAAAGTACTGTGCTGCAACCCTCTGGCAGGCTGTACCACGAATATCTCTTTGATGTGCCTTTTTTCTCATAAGCGATAATGGGCTTATGTTCCGGCAGTGGAGCAATCCCATGAGTTACAGCCTCTCTTCTCATTTCTAAAAACATATTATCAGGAGATAGTTTTACAGGACATACTGCCGAACAAAGCCCGCACAGACTGCATTTATAAGATATTTCTAACCATTTTTTACTCTCATCTGATTTTACTGCACCATCTTCTTCTTTTTCAATTGAGGCAAGGTAGGCTTCTGCAATCTTTGCTGGTGTGCCATACTGTTTTAAGAAATCGCATTGATTCACGCATTTAGGGCACTCAATGCACTGATTCAAGACAGCGGATATATTTGCAAGCAATTCTGGACGTAAGGTTGATATTTCAGGCTCTGATCTCATTTTTCCTCCGAGCAAAGTAAAAGAATAAAAAATGAAAATAGATTATGCCTATCGCCCATGTCAAAATGATAATATCTATAAATTTTCTGTTTTACTGCTGCTCATATCTATAGCAAGAAGGTCGTTGAGCAGCACAAGAAAAAAACCGAGAGGAAAAAGAGATAAAAATGGTATGGCGGGCCAAGTCTCTCTCTGCCATGTAAATACAACAGGCATAAGAGAGTAGATAAAGAGAGGAATATTCAAAAGCAGGTTATTGATGATTGGATAGTTGAATCTCCTAAATCGTTTTACTGATAAACTTTGATAAGATTTTTTTGGTGGGGAATTTGATTGTCGCTTTGCTTTTAAAGTTAAATCTGATGAAGTTAATGGTAGATTATCGCCAACTCCAAATTTAGGAGTCCTTTTGAACACCCCACCTCTTTTAAATGCACCTTTTAGCACTGACAATGCAAAGCATGGAGCAAGACCTATGCTTATGATGGGAAGAAGAGGCAGGGCTATCAGAGCATAAATTTGGCGTGTAATTATGCTGTAAACAAAATAGTAGGTTAAAATTGCCCCTGCTGATATACAAAACAGCGGGATATCAATCCAAAGCACCTGATACATTCCAATGCCGATGCGGTAAAGAATAACGGGATATAGAGTCATGGTTATAATAAAACCTAAAAGCCAGCAGAAATTTGCCATAAGATGGGCAATTGACTCAATTTTAATGCTGAAAGGAAGCTGTGATGTTATTAAACGCGGAAGAATTTTTCTTGCGGTTTGTATTGACCCTTTACTCCACCTCTCCTGCTGTGAACGAAAATCAGATAAATTGACTGGCAGCTCTGACGGCACAACAACATCATTGAGATATAAAAATTTCCACCCTGCCAACTGTGCACGATAACTTAAGTCAAGGTCTTCGGTTACAGTGTCATCTTGCCAGCCTCCAGCAGATTCAATAGCTTCCATTCTCCATACGCCTGCAGTGCCGTTAAAGTTGAAAAAAAGATGACGAGAAAATCGTATTTTGTGCTCAATTTCAAAGTGGGGAGAGAGCATAAGAGCTTGAAGCCTTGTAAGCCACGAATATCTTGCATTTAAAAATCCCCAGCGGGTCTGCACCATTCCAATCTCTTTTGAATAAAAATGAGGAACGGTTTTTTCTAAAAAATCAGGTGGCGGAATAAAATCAGCATCAAAAACAGCGACAAACTCACCTTTTGACTGTTTTAATCCATTTTGAAGAGCACCTGCTTTATATCCTGTTCTATTTTTACGAAAAACTGCATAAATCCAGACACCTTTCTCTGACCAATATTTCACTCTCTCTTTTACGATACCGCTTGTATTGTCAGATGAATCATCAAGTATCTGAATCTCAAGTTTATCGGTCTGCCAGCGAAATGATGCAACTGCGTCAATAATTCGGGCAGCTACGAGCGGTTCATTGTAAAGAGGCACCTGAACAGTTACTAAAGGACAATCTATGTCAAATAGTCTGTTTTGAACACAAGGATAGTGATTTTGTTCAGAAGAAAATGGATTTTGTATAAAGGAGAATTGAGTTTTAGATTCACTCTTTGCTCTGCTTTTAAACCAGCAGACAAGAAGCCAGATTCTATGAAGTCCGTAAAGGGCAAGCCCAGCTATGCTTATAAAATGCATCACAGTTAAAACGGTTAATATGTCAAATAGTTCTGTTTTCATGGACAGGCTCAATAACACAAGATTTTTTAAAAAGCAATGACCTCTGTGCAGTATAGAAAATACTAATAAATACAAGTAAATAGATAACTAATATCAATTGGACAAAAATGAAATCGTAATGTTAAAAAAATAAAATTTTATCTGGATTTTCAATGATTAAGCCTTAAGGTAAACAAAGAATGAATAATAGAATGTTTCTAACCATTTTCGCTGTCTGTATCTTTTTAATATCATCTGTCTGCGAAGGGTCTGATTTTGGGTCAACAGCTAACACAAGGTTGATAGATATTCGTCAACTTAAAGACGATACTGCAAAATGGGTTATTTTAGATGCAAGACCCATGAAATATTGGGAAAAATCCCATATTCCCGGGTCAACCTCATTTAGTTGGGAAAATTATACGACAACTGACGCAAATCAGATTCCATATCGTATTTTACCACCCGAACAGATGGCAGAATCACTTGGAAAACTTGGTATTTCTGCTGAAAGTCCAATTGTGGTTTATGGTGATGCTGATGAAAGCTGGGGTGGTGAAGGGTGGCTCTGCTGGGTCTTTGCATGGTTGGGTCATAAAGGAGATATAAGGCTTCTCAAAGGCGGTATTCAGGCATGGGAAAAAGGTGGATATCCTCTGATTTCTGAAAAAGATATTCAAGCTAAGAACGTGCAGACTAAGGATAATCAAGATAGAGATAATAAGATTATTCAACCTGTAGAATACAAATTAAATTTAACATACGCTTCATCACAATCTTCTCTTAAAACATCTTCCGTTAATATCTATGCCAAAGAAATTCACGATAACCTTGATAAATACCAGCTTGTTGATACACGCTCAACAATTGAGTGGTTCAAGGGACATCTGCCTAATGCTGTCCACATACCTTGGGAGAAATTTTTTAAAGGCAGAGACCGCAGCCCTCTTAACGCAGAAGAGTTAAAATCGCTGTTAAATAAAAACGGTCTGAATATGGAAAAAACAGTTGTCTATTACTGCACAGGCGGCATTCGTTCAGGCTATGCGTGGATGGTTCATCAACTTGCAGCAATGGAATTAAAAGAGATTCCTAAAGCTATAAACTTTGAGGGTGGAACAGAAGAGTGGGAAAAAGTTATTGAAAAGTAATAAGGTTTTCAAACAAAAAAATTTTAACGGAGGAAAAATTGTATGGTTAGATGTTTACGTGTTTATACTGTGTTATTGTTTGCCCTGCTGTCGCTTGTATTGGTTATTACTGGCTGTAATGATTCTGATGTTACAGAGAAAAACGCATCTGAGCCTTTGACACCAGTTGTTGTAAAAGGTTATCCAAACGGACAGTTTATAGCAACTTTTGATGATCTTAAAAAAAGCGGAGTGGTGATTTTAGACGCAAGAAGTGAATCTGCCTATAATGCAGGACATATTCCGGGTGCCATTAACGCAGCATGGCAGGAGTTTGCAGACAGCACTAAAAATCTTCTGCCTGTAAACCAGCTTGAGCAGATATTAGGAGAAAAAGGTCTTACAAGAGAATCAAAAATTATTATTTATGATGACACTACAGCATCTTGGGGAGCTTCTGGCAGACTGTTCTGGATGTTTGAAACGCTCGGCTGCAACTGGGTAAAGATTTTAGATGGTGGTTGGGATAAATGGATCGCTGATAAAAATACCCCTGAAACCAGAGGCAATGTGTTGAAATCAGCAGAATTTAAGGCAGCCGCAAAATCAGGTATAACCTCTGATAAAGAGTATATTAAATCCCGAATGAAAGACAGCGATTTTGTAGTTGTAGATACAAGAACAGACGAAGAGTTCAACGGCTGGCAGCTTTACAAAGAGGCAAGAGGCGGGCACATAACAGGTGCGGTTCAGCTTCCTTATGCATGGTATTTTAAGACAGATAAAACTATTTTAGATTATCAGGAGATGAAAGCACTTTTTGACTCAAAAGGGGTAACACAAGATAAAGAGGTTGCTGCCTACTGCACAGTTGGAATCAGAAGTGCTTATGCCTATTATCTCACCCGACTGATGGGTTATGACAGAGCAAGCAACTATGACGGATCAATATCAGACTGGGCAGGTTCTGATGAAAACAGCTATCCTATGGAAAAATTAGCGAATTATCACAAACTTGTCTATCCTAAATGGGTGAACCAGTTGATTGAATATCATAAGGAGGGAAGCACATCAGCAGCACCGCCAGACTATCCATACAGCAGAGATCATAAATATATCATATTTGAAACACAGTGGGGAAATTTAGATGATGCTGCTGCTTACAAAGCTGGTCATATACCGGGAGCTGTCCACTCAAATTCAGATATTTATGAAAATGACTATCCCCGCTGGTTTCTCCTTCCAGATAGTGATGTTCATAAAGCTATGGGAAATATGGGAATAACAGAGGATACAACTGTTGTTGTTTACAGCGACAGCAATATCTTTGCAGCAAGGCTGTGGTGGATTTTGATGTATGGTGGAGTAAAAGACGTAAGATATTTGAACGGCGGGTATAAACAGTGGATTGCAGATGGTTATAAAGGCGAAGAGACCATTAACGAGCCTGTGCCGGCAGATTTTAGAGGCAGTGTAAAACCAGAATATATAGCAACAGTTGATGATGTGTTCAACAGTTACGCAGATACTGAAAATGTCTTTTTAGCAGATGTGAGAAGCTATAAAGAGTATATCGGTGAAATAAGCGGTTACAGCTATGTTGCACAAAAAGGGAGAATCCCCAACTCTGTATGGTGCCATGATGCTGATGACTCTGGAGGAATCTATGTTGATTCTGATGGAACTATAAGAAATTATACTGAATTGATGAAATTGTGGAACAGCTTTGGAATCAAATCAGAGACCCCCCCTTCTGTCTATAACAGCGGCGATGCAGGTTTATCGGGCAATGGCGGCGGTATGTTTGAAAAAGAGGTGGTATTTTATTGCGGCAGCGGTTATCGCTCTGCACTTACCTTTATGTATGCTCATCTAATGGGTTATGAAAATGTAAGGAATTTCTCTGACGGCTGGGAAGGCTGGAGCACATCATATCGTAAAGATGAGAGCTGCACAGACAGCATAACTCCCGGCTGGTGTCAAGACCCGTCAGGCAGACCAATAGAGACAGGCGAGAAGTGATCTTAAATTGAATTTTTGTAACTATTCAGGCATATATAAAATTGACTTAACATATTTTATATTGCATCTCTTTAATCAGGTATAATCGACAAAATGCGAATTAATTGGAAATCCTGTCATACGATTTCAGTTGTTATTCCAGCTCTGAATGAAGAGAAAAATATATACGCATCTGTTCGAAAAATTCTCTCTTCCCCCCATGTCTATGAGGTTATTGTCGTAGATGGGGGGTCAGAGGATAGAACCGCAGAGCTTGCACAACGAGCAGGTGCAGCAGTATTGGTGCATGATAAACCATACTATGCAGGAGGGGGCAGAGGAGGGCAGATAAAAGCTGGAATAATTCACGCATCAGGAGATGTTGCAGCAATTGTTCATGCAGACACTGATGTTCCTTCTAAGCTCTTCCGCCGAATGATAACTGCTCTAAATTCAAGACCTTCTGTAATCGGCGGTGCAGTTGGATGCAGGTTTAAAAATGGTGCAGGATTTAAACTGCGTATAATCGAATTTTTAAATGATGCAAGAGCAATTTTTTTTAGTATAAGTTTTGGAGATCAGGTGCAGTTTTTCCGCCGTGAACCAGTAGTGCTTTATGATATGTTTCCTGATATGCCTCTGATGGAGGATGTTGAGTTCTCCATCAGAATGAACTCATTTGGAGGACAGCTCTTTTTATTCGGCAGGGCTTGTGTATCCGCAAGACGCTGGCAGCGGTTAGGAGTTAAAAATAGTATCATGATTATATCACTGTTTATGCAATATATTGTCAAACGCTTGTTGATCGCTAAAAAAAATCAATCTTCTTTAAAACTAAATACAGCAGATTTTTATAAAAAATATTACTTTTGATATTATTTAAATTACGGTTTATTGTTGTATTTCAAGATGATTCTAAGTTATCACTATTGAAAAAACACTATTGAAAAAGGTCAACGTATGTGTCCAAGTAGGTTCTGGTATGATAAGCATCTAAGGATAAAGGAGTTATACGTTTATACCATGTCTTAAGAGATGCTAATGTATCAATATCTATCCACTCTGGCATCAGGGTTACACTTCTCCGATTAAACCTCAATTTTTTCATAGTCTCTTCAAATACTTTTTCTGTACTCCATGAAATTCCTTCAAACGCTTCTGGACAAAAACCTTTGGAGTTAAAGCCGATCAGCCAATATCCCCCGTCAGTTGAAGGACCTATAACAGCGTCTGACTTTTGAAGCTCTACAAATGCCTGTTCTAAAATTTCTTTCGGCAAATCAGGAGAATCGCTGCCTATAACAACAGCCCGTTTATAGCCGTTTTGAAATGCTTGTTCAAATGATTGGTTCATTCTAACTCCTAAATCACCTTCAGACTGAGGTAAATAATAGAATTTCTCTCCAAACCATGAACGAAACATATTTTCAGCGTCTTTAGGGGAGTAACAGAAGAGTATATCTTGAGGTAGTTTCTGAATAGTTGCTGCTAAATCTAAAATAAAACAGCGATATAAACCAACTGCATGAAAAGTTCCAATATCCTTTGCAAGACGGGTTTTAACGCAGCTCTCTTTAGGAAATTTTACATAAAATATCAGGCATTCATTTTTCACAGTCCTTCTCCTGAATCAACTTTACACATATTTGAACAGTTTAATGATTTATTTACAATTTTTAATTTTTATTGCGAAAAATTTTATAATATTTTAACAGACGATAAGGCTGTATGCCAAATTTGAATAGTAATGCCAAAATTGATGAACGGACAGCACAATATAAAACACCCTCTTCCTCCCATCGTCTGGCAGAGGTTTTGATGCACTTATCGCTGATATAAACCCTATCTTTACGCTTCCTGATTCTAAGCATAAGATCGATATCTTCCATAATTGGAATCTCGGCAAATCCGCCAATTTTTTGAAAATAGAATTTTGACATAAATATAGCCTGATCTCCATAAGGAATCCGTGTAATGCGGCAACGCCATGATGCCAATTTCTCAATTAATCTGTACACTCTGCGTTCGCTATCAAAAGCTAACTTGAATGCACCAGCCTTATATTGAGAAGTGTTCATAATTTCAATGATATGCTTCAGCCCGTCCAAAGGCATTTGTGTATCAGCATGTAGAAATATCAAAATATCTCCCTCTGCAAGCCGTGCTCCTGCATTCATCTGCGTTCCGCGTCCAGGCTTAGATACAAGCAGTTTGATTTTATCAGATTTAGGTGGAACTATTTTTATATTAGATTGTTTATTAGAATGATTAAAATCGCTAATGTGGCGGATAGTGCTTTTTTTAGGATCACCATCTACCACAATGATCTCAAAAACGTCCGTTGAAAACTGATTATACAGCTTCCCAATAATATTATTTATAGACGAGCCTTCATATAAGACAGGTATAATGAATGAAAACAAAGTTAAAACCTATTTCCGATTATAATAACAAGAGGAGCCGCTTAGTACGTTCCAGCCGCTCTCATTAAAAATAGAGCAGCAGCTTTTTACGGTTTCACCTCTGCCCTCTTCTGTCTTTGATTCAATATCCCGGGGATTTGCTCCAACCTCTGCCCAAAAGAGATTTGCTCCAGCAGCAGCTCCTAAAGTGCAGGGTTCATGAGTGCAATTTCCTTTAACACTGCGAGGCATACCCAATCTTGTAACAGCAGCTATTTGAGCCATTCTAAGTTCGCTTATCATACCCCTTTGGGCTATTACTGTATTTGGTATGGAAATCCTTCTTCCTGCACCGCTATAGGCTGGATTAAAAGAGGCTGTAAACTCAATCATATCAGCCAACTCTTCACTGCTGTGTTCTGGTCCTACAGGTTCAACACATGTTCCCACTTCAAGACCAGCCTCTTTGAAATTTAATATACTCTGTTTTCTTGACTCTACACTAAGGTGGGTGTCTATTCCTTCTCTTAGACGCAGAGCATGGTAAACACCTGTAAAGCCGGCATCTTTTAACTTTAAAGCACCTGCTGCTGATTGGTCTCCAACATTTGCAATTAATGTTGTTTCTGGTTTAAGATTAGTTTTTACCTCTTTTGATATCTCCAAAAATCTTTCAAATGAATAGTTGGCAGTTGACATTATAAATATAGCATTTGCTCCGTCAATCTCAAACTGACGGGCATACGACACAGCCTCTTGAACACTTATCTCTGTTGATTCATTAAAAACTCCATTGACTTTGGCAAACGAGCAGAAAAGACACCCGCAGTTACACGGCAAAAGATTGACAGCAAATTGAGCGTGAATTTCTGCTTTTCCGTTTGATACCTCTTTTGATACCCTATTTGATTCTGCCATGACCATGTAAGTTTCAATAGAGTCTGGCGGAAGATCAAGCAGATAAACAAGTTCTTTGTGTGACAATACCTCTTGATCTCGCGATTTGCTTAATATGTAATCAATATTCATAATAATATTATCTCTCTTTATCAAATTTTTTAAAATAGTTTAAATTACAATAAGTTATAATAACAGAAAATTGTAATAAAAAATAAAAAGTCCTCGGAAGATCACTATTCCGGGACTTTTTATTCCTTAGATTAAATGGACAGTAACATTTACATCTCTTCTATTTGACTGCTTCTGGCTCAAAACCAGCACCTTTCCACCCCAAAATACCACCTGAATAGCGATAAACATTCTTATAACCAAGTTTTTTAGCCCACATAGCACCATTATGGCTTCTGGTACATTTTACAAATCCACAGTAAAATACAATGGTTTTATTAAGATCATTACCCAAAAGTTTTTTAAAGTCCTCTTCTGTTTTACCATCAGTCTCTTTAGTATCCCATGCGTTCATATCAGGAATTGGAAATAGAAATTGAAGAGCGCCTGGAACATGTTCTTTTTTATAGCTATCTTCATACGGCATTGTATCAACAATTATCATATCTTTTTTGCTATCCATCCAACCTTTAAGCTCTTCAGTTGTTACAACATCATATCCGCCCTTTTGTACATCACGTACAAGTTTTACAGCAACCTTTTCAGTTTCCACCTCCTGCTTGAACTTGTCGTCAAGAAATGCGTTCGCAGAAGTTGTATTAAACAGAACAAAGTACAAAGTTAATGTAAATAGAGACAATACTACTTTTGGAAAAATGGTTCTTAAAGATTTCATTTTTTAATACTCCTTAAGTTAAAAGTTTAATTATACAATTAATAACAACTTTAGAATAAATAATTCTAAGTTATCAACATAACCTATCGGTTTTTAGCTCTTGTTAAAACAAATCGATTATAATAGAAAATCAGAGAATATGGTTCAAAAGTGCTGATTTTTCTCCAAATATACAGGTAGATAACAGCAAGAATAAAAAAAATATCTCTGACTAATGCAGAACGTAAGCCATGAAAAGCCGCTCCAACAGGATCATCGCTTCCAAAACAGCCGCAATCAATATCAAAACCCATCTGAATCCCGTAAATTAAAACAAGCATGAACAGAATCATCATGGAAAAAATTGCAGTTAAAGAGCCTTTAATATCAAAAATCAACCCAATACCGGCAATCAGTTCAGCAGAAGAGATGATAAGAGCAGCAATACTTCTAAATTCCCCCGGAACTAAACCAAAAGCATAAATCACTGATGCAAAAGAGGATAAATCTGTAATTTTAACCCACCCTGAGTAAAGAAAAATCCCCCCAATCATTATACGTATGACTTTATAAAATATCTCTGAGAGTAAAATTTTTTTAATAGCAGCCATTAGATTCTTTATCATATTTAAAATCACCCCTCTTCAGATGCTATAAGAGCAGCACCTAACGCACCAATCATCTGAGGATTATGAGGCACTAAAACATCACAGCCAAGTTTTTCAGAGAGCAGTTTTACCATGCAGTGGTTTTTTGCCACTCCTCCTGTAAAGACAACAAAATCTTCTTTTTCTGTCCGAACGCGGTTTATCATGCCTACAGCTCTTTTCATTACGCTGATATGAAGTCCTTTTGCAATTTCACGGCGATCTGAGCCTTTTGCAATCAATGACGTTACTTCAGATTCAGCAAAAACAGTGCACATGCTGTTTATAGCAAGATCGTTTTGTGCAAAAAGAGCCTCTCGTCCAAACTCTTCAATCGTAAAGCCAAGCGTTCTTGCCATAATCTCTAAAAATTTGCCTGTTCCAGCAGCACACCTGTCATTCATCTCAAATTTTTTAACTCTTCCGTTTTTGTTTATGGCAATAGCTTTACTATCCTGCCCGCCGATATCAAGTATTGCCGCTGCATTGGGAAAATATGCAGCAACGCCTCTTGCATGGGCTTTAATCTCTGTTACAGTAGAACATCTGTCTGTTAAAGTTAATTTATTAGATTTAGATGCAGGATCAAGATTGGTATATGCTACCTCAAACAATGTACGTCCATATCCTGTAGCCATAATACGCTTATATTTAATCCCTTTTTCTTCAACAGCACAAAACAGCTTTAAAGACTCTGTTATAGGATCAAATCCTGTGTCTGCCTGAAGATTGCAGATTATCTCTCCAGAGCTGCTGACTACTACAACTTCAATGGTGCGTGAACCAATATCAATGCCTGCGTAATTCATCTTTAAAATCCTATTGCCTAAATCTATCCTAACTGCTCTATAAATGCCTGAACCCTTGTTTTAAGCTGACCAGCATCTTCCATGCCGTAATCGGTCTCAATTCTCAGCGTTGGAATATCTTTATTCTCAAGAACTTTCTCAACTGGAATTGACTCCATGATATAGGGCTGGCAGAACTGCAACCCGTAATGGATAACACCGTCAGCCTTGTAGTTTGAAGCCATCTCCACAATATGATCTAATCGATCTTGGTTGGGTGTAAAGATTGCACAGTCAACTTTAAAATATCTCTCAGTAATGGCATCTATCATCTTATCAACAGACTCTTTAGAATCATCTAAATCATATACAGATTCATCAACAAGATTACGTGTGCCCCTCTCTCCTACGCATGACTCCTCACCCACAATAACAGCACCTGAAGTTTCAATAATCCAAGGGAGTTTCCAGTTAGGAACTGCCATAGGACATCCTGAAATTAAGATACGGGGAGTTTTTTCAGCCATAACGCCTTTTTTCTCTTTTATACGAAGTTCAATTTCATCGCATATTTTATTTAATGATGCTGTAAATCTCTCTGGATTGTCATAGAAAAAGACCTGATTTGCAAGAAGTGCATCTAAACCTGAAATCGGTGCGGGATTTGCCTTGCGAAGCTCAGAAAGCCTACGAATTGCCGCACGTTTAGCATTAACTATCTTAATCGCTTTTTTAAGAGATTGAGCTGTAATAGACACGCCTGTTAATTTTTCAATCGCTGATTTAAAACGGTAATATTCGCTTTTTAGAAGAGCCTTTCCACCTTCTGACTTCATCTGAGGCAGATCCATAACATATAGATTGTCAATAAGAGTGCTAAGAGATTCATAAGCCTTTTTTTTGCCGTCACAGGTATTTTCGCCGACAACCATATCAGCACTCTCAAGATATGGGCAGACCTTGCCGAGTTTGAATCCAAATGCAGATTTTATAAGTGCGCATGTGTTACGGGGCAGATATTTTTCAACCTCTTCCATTGCAAAATCAGCACCAGAACAAAGCCCCACTAAAGTGGCATTTGCAGCAAGAGCAATCTCTTCAGGCACAAACACACAGAAAGAGCCGATTATTTTACGCCCTTGTGCTTTTTCGTCCATCAGCTCTTTTATTCTAAGTCCATGCACCTCGCTCATCACAAAATCAAAATATCCCATACCTTCGGGTCTATTTTTCTGCGACAGATAAATATCTTTGTAAGCACTGCCAAGCACATTTAAAAGCATATCATGGGCTTCAAGATTTAAGCCTAACTCTTTCCACATCTGGGTATAATCGTTGGTCATTTTGTTTTTCTCCTATTTAATCATAAAAATAATCAGCTTTTGCTTCAATTATTTATGAAAGTTCGATTATTTTTGAATCTAAGTTATTGAATAAAAAATCGTAAATTAAATCAGTCTCTTAGCTTTATAGTAAGCTCTCTCAATTCTCTCAAAAACATTTTTCCATGTATAATTTGCTGTCAATCGCTCTACACTCTCCTTATCAATGGCGGGATTTTGCACTATTTGTTTGATTGATGAGTGGATATGGTCTGCAAGTATATTTTCAAGATGTTTGATATCTTTATCAAATGGCTTATCAACTGTTTCAAGCTCAGGAAGTTCTACTAAAGTTACTATATTATTAGAATTGCCCCATAACGCAGAATTGTCTTTATCATCTACATATAATCCAGAACCCTCTGCACCAGAATTGCAGTTATCTGATAATTTAGAATCACAAATGCCTAAAACCTCACAAATTCCGGGCAAAGATGTCGTTATAACCCTGCACCCGCAGGCAAGAGCCTCCATGATTACTAACGGAAGCCCTTCAAAAAATGAAGGCAGTATAAAAAGATGTGCCTTTTTCATAAGTTCTGAAAGCTCTTCATGATTTAAAACACCATGAACAGTAATTTTATTTACTAAACTGTCTGCAGATTTATTTTTGCATGACTGCTCATTTTTATTAAGAGCTTCAAATCCAGATTCAAGCTCATCTACAAGCTCAAGACACTCATCTTTTTCAGCCCCGCTTCCTCCGCCAGCAAGATGAAGATGCCATAGTGGTGAAGATGCAGTTTCTAAACAAAATTTCTTATCTGCATGTTGTTGTAAATGAGGTTTGCCCGTGACATTCTGTCTGAGAGATTTCAAAAGCCAAGGCACGCCTTTGGAATGGCTCAGTTTTCCTGCATAAAGAATCTCAACAGGCGGCGGGGGAGATTTTTCTGCAAACGAGAACAGATTTTCATCATAACCGCCCCCAACCACATCGATCTTTTCAGCGTCAATATTATGAATCCTGATTATCTCCTGTTTCTGATAGCTGCTCAATGCCATGATTCTATCAATCTTCTTGATACTCGGGTTTATCCGCCTGCCGATATCCTTGCAGAGGTAAAACTGCCTTAAACATGTTCCATGACAGGTTGTAACCATTGGGATATTTAGTAGAATCTCACGGGTAACTGCTGAGACTATCCAAAGATGGTGGGAGTGGATAATATCTGGCTTAAACTCTTTTGCAGCATCTTTTATGACTCTCGCAAATGCCTCTTCATAGCCCTTTATCTGAGCGTGGGTAAGCGTTGAAAAAACTGTGCTTTTATAAGGCATAACATCGCTCATTCCGGGCAGAGGATAATCAAGATCAACATTAAGCTCAACGCCTTTAAGACCAGTTCCGTTAAATCGTACAAACATGGTCTTTTCAGAAGGGATTATCTCACTATTTAAAGCAAACTCTCCTAATTTTGGATTACTCTGAACTCCAGCAACAAGGAAATTCTCGTGCCCCTTTTCAGAAGCACATTTGAGAATTGCCTGAATATACTTTCCGCTGCCTGTAAAATCAGGTGTCTGGCTTAGTATGTGGAGAATTTTCATTAATTGATAAAACCCTGAAACACGGCTCTTAAATCTTTTTCAGTAATCTTTGACATTAAAATATCATCGTAATCTTGATCCATCTCCTCATCATACTCATCTGAGCACCATGATGAATTGTCGCATGAATCTAAAGAATCTACGCTGTAACAAGTATTTAGATATTCCATAAACGCATCTATCTTGAAATTTCTGTGTTTATCCAGCCATGTATCGCAGCTATCATGGCTTCCTGTATAAAGCACATACATTGATTTCCGCTCTTTAACACAGATCAGCCTGTATCCTTTACCAAGGTCATATTTAAGACATTTTTTCATTCTTGCATCACCGCTTTTAGTGAGTTTACCAGCAAGTGCTGGTTTTGTTCCATTTGCAAGAGAACGAATAATCTGATCCGCCTTTTTAGCGGCAAATGCAGGGGTATTTTCCTGATTATGCAGTCGTTGAATCTCCTTTTCAACCTTGGTGTGTACATATACATTTTCTATCATAAATATTCACATTCCTATTGAGGTTGATGTAAAAGTTATAGCGGTACATATTTTTGGTAATAAATCTGTACCGCTGAATAACAAATTTACAAAGAGCTGCCTTACGAACAGCACGACCCTTTTGTTCCGCAAGAAGAGCATCCTGATGACAATTGAAGGCTTGAGTTCAACTGAAAACCCATACCTGAAAAGCCAATTTCAACAGGTTTTGCATCTTCAAGAAGTTGTGTATCCATAAGATATTCAACACCATCTATCTCATAGACTGAATCACTGCTTCTTTTTTCATCAAGAGCCATAGCAAGCTGAGGTCCTCCGCATCCGTTATTTAGAAAAATTCTTATTGGTTTTACCTCTTTACCTGCAAAGTAGGCTTTAATCTCTTTTTGAGCTGATTCTGTTACGCTGATCATAATATTTTATCTCCTGTTTTTATAAATTTATTCTAAGCCATATTCAGCTAAATCGGGTCCAAGATAAGTTCTCTCATTTTCGCCAAGGATACCCATTGAAAGGCAGAGGATAGTCCAAAGATGGACAGTGTAGTAACCTCCATTATAATGATGAGATAAATCCTCAATTTGTGCATGACAATTATGACACGGCGTTATAACATACTTAGCTCCTGTTTGCATGATCTGGTCAAACTTGATCTTTCCATAAGCCTGACGCTCTTGTGTAAATCCTGCTTGTAAAGCACCTCCGCCTCCACCACAGCAGAAATTGTTGGATTTATTAGGATACATTTCAATAAAGTTCTCTTCACCAACTGCTGCTTTTACAACAAAACGAAGCTCGTCAGCAAAGTAATCACCAAGAGATTTACGAACCACATTGCACGGGTCTTGGACTGTAAACTTGATTTTCAAATCTTTGTTCCAATCTGAATTGACAGGCAATTTTCCCTCTCTTATCCATTTTGCATACATTTCAACTATGCTTTTAAATTCAAAATTATGAGGGATATTAAATTTTTTCAAAGCTCCATAAACAGCATAAAATGAGTGTCCGCATTCAGTATTTATGAAAGTTTTACAGCCAAGCTCGTCAATTTTTTTAGACTGTGCTCTGACAATAGATTCCCACGAGGGATCATCGGCAAGAAACATGCAGTAGTTTTCACCGCCCCACATGTCAGAATAATATGTCCAATCTGCATCTGCTTTATGAAGAATCTTCCAGAGCGGCAAAAGCTCATCTGGCTCTGTTACTGGTTCGCGGGAGTTTTGGTTAAGAGCATACATTGCCCCCTCTTTATCAATCTGAGCCTCTAACTCTTCAAATCCCTCTTGAGTCCTGCACTCTTCGGCAAGGTCATTGACTGTAAATTCAAAATCTTCAAACGGAACACCCATTGCTCCGCCGCGTGATTTTAAATGGTGATCGCAAGAGCCTAAGATTCCTTTAGGACGCTCTTCTCGTTTCCAGCCCGCTCTTATTTCAAATATAAGCTGCGGAATATTTATATTCATGGGGCATACATCTTGGCAACGCCGGCACATTGTGCATACCCATACCCACGGATGCCTCTCAAGCTCTGCGTCCATGCCAAGCACAGCCATACGGACAAACTTTCTGGGGTCCATATTCATAACTCCAGTTGCAGGACAACCGCTTGAACAGGCTGCACAAGTAAGACAGCCGCTCAAGTTGCCGTCATTGAGCATTGCCTTGAGTCTGTCCTTGATGCCATCTTTTTTCTGACAATCGTTTAGTTTTAATACATCAAGCATAATAAAAAAATCCTCCAATTACCTTAATAGAGATTAAACTATTTAACAGTAATTTTAGCTACTTAATTGGTTAAAGCCGCCATGCACGGGCAACTATCACAAAAAGCCGTCAGTGCCGGTATGGTGTTTGATGTATTAAATTCAACGTTGTCATCTCGTTAGTATCATGTTGTACTATTATAATTTCTGTTTTGAAAAAGAGGTAAATAGAAAAGAGATAAATAAAAAAGATGCAAGATGCAAATTGATAATTTCACTACTTTTTAATTAAATTATAGGAATTATCACTTTGACATTTAGTACTCAAGAGTTTGCACTTGCTTTTTCGGGATTGAGATAGTTGGACAAATATGAAATTCAATTTGCAATTTGTCCAATAATTATGTAATATATTACATTTAGATAAAATAAAATTCAAAACACAGGATATTATTATGGATTACATACCAAGAACACTTGAAAAACATATCAAATTCATGGCTTCTAAATATCCAGTTGTCACCTTAACTGGTCCAAGACAATCAGGAAAATCAACATTAGTCCGCCGGGCATTTCCAGAAAAGCCTTACATATCATGTGAAGATTTAGATATACGGCTTTTTGCAAGCCAAGACCCAAGGGGATTTCTTAAAACATATCCAAATGCTGTTATTGATGAGGCACAAAAAGCCCCTGAAATTTTTTCATATATTCAAACAAAGGTAGATTTAGATGATCAGCAGGGTCAGTATATCCTGACTGGTTCACACGATTTTCTTCTTTTTGAAAAAATCACGCAATCCCTTGCAGGACGGACAGCAGTGATGAGACTTCTTCCGTTTTCTCTGCAAGAGATTCAAGATTACTCCTCATTTAAAACCCCTGAAGAGTATATTTTTAATGGTTTTTATCCGCGAGTTTATAAGATGAAAATAGCTCCATCTGATTTTTACCCTTCTTATATCCAGACTTATATTGAAAGAGATGTGAGATTAATTAAAAATATATCCAATCTTGGACAGTTCCAGCTATTTTTAAAGATGTGTGCAGGCAGAATAGGGCAGATAGTCAATTTTTCCTCTCTTGGAAATGAGTGCGGCATCTCTGGCTCAACTGTAAAATCATGGATAGATATACTTGAGGCAAGCTATATTATTTTTCTTTTAAAACCGCATCATGCCAATTTTAACAAGCGTTTAATCAAGATGCCTAAGTTATACTTTTGTGATACAGGGCTTGCTGCATTTTTACTCGGCATTAATTCAGTAGAGCAGCTTGAAACCCACTATAACAAAGGAGGCTTGTTTGAATCTTTTATTATATCTAACTTTATTAAGACAATGCTCAATGCAGGCAGGGAGAACAGTTGTTATTTTTGGAGAGATAAAAACGGCAATGAGATTGACTGCGTTATTGAAAACAGCGGAAAATTAATTCCAATAGAGATTAAATCAGGAAAAACTATAACTAATGATTATTTTAAAGGTATAGACTATTATTGCAAGATTGCTGGAGAAAAAGCATCTCGCCCTTTTATTGTTTATGGAGGAGACAGCGGGCAGACAAGAAGCAGTGCAGATGTTATTACATGGAAAAATTTAGATAAGATTCCATATTTATGAAGATTAAATTTCAATTCATTGCGGTCTCTTGCTTCGGTAATTCATAACCAACGCAAAGGCAGTTGTTCAGTAAGTATATCGATGGCTTTCTCTGATCACTACCAAGGCTCACTTAAAATATTTATAATATCTCTTCTTGAAAGAACTTTAGAGCATTGTTCCCATAAATTAGATTCAGGGTCTAATACACTTTTATATTTTACAGAAAAAGCATCTTGGGCGTTCTTCCGCTCGTGCATATAAGCATCTATTTTTTCCCGTAAAATTTCTTCGTTTTCTATCCATTTATCATCAATGATTTCTGGAAGATTCCCAAAAATATTGTATGTGTCTTTAAGCCTTTCAGATAGAACATTATATATTTTTTCATCTTGAGTGCTTTTGTAAACTAAATTGAGCATATCAACATATTTACGCGATTGACCAAATCTTTTGATACGCCCTAAACGCTGCTCCAACCGTGAAGGATTCCAAGGCAGATCAATATTTATAAGCGTTCCCAAGGTTTGAAGATTTAATCCTTCACAAGCTGCATCAGTTGCAACAACAAGCCTGATTTCACGCTCTCTTACCCCTTTTTTATAACCTCTCGTTCAACTGAATTAAACTGCTCTCCTAAAAACAGCCCGCTTTTGCCAATACCAGCATAAAGGGCGATAACTTCACCATTTAACGAGTTTGCAAGCTCTTTTGCTATCCACTCTGCTGTATCATAATATTGGCTGAAAATAATAGAGCCATGCTCAAGCCATGTTCTGCCGTTAGTTCTAAATTGTGTTAAAAACCATTTAACCGTATCTAATTTAGAATCAACTGCCTCTGGTCTTGATAGCTGTGCCTCAATCTCTTTTAAACAGCATATCTCTTCATAAGACATATTGGAAAGAATGTGATCTACTGTTTCAATGTTCTCATTCCCATCTTCAATCTCAATCTCACCCACAATCTTATTCTCGTTCTGATTAGCAACGCCGCCAATATTACAGGCATCGTTTTCATCAAATTCATACTCTTCAAATATATCTTTATCTTCTTTTGAAACTGAGTGCTTTAGCATTTTTCGGGCTGTTTTAAGTCCTGATGCAAAACTTGAACAGATACGCTGAAGCATAAGAGATTTCATAAAACCGCCTGCACGGGTTCTTGCCTGCAGCAGAGAGCTGAACTCTTCAGCTTTTTGATATGCAGCTTCAAACGGCGTGTTTGTAGATATTCCTAAACCAACAAAACGTGAGTTATAAAGATATAATTTTGACTGGATTGGATGAACATCTACTCCAATTTTTTCCAAAAGCCCCAACTCTTCAAGCTCCCGTCTTTTTCTCAAAACAACATGCCTGATAACAGGATTACATGTTTTAAAAAAATCAGGCGAAAGACCTTCAGAAAGCCACATATCCTGAATAATATAGTCAAGGTCTTCAAATTTATGCGGACAGATAAACTCTGTGTAAGGCAGATTAAGGTAATCTCTTATATCTGATACAATATGATTTTCATTTGAGGGAGGAATGGGATTTTTTATCAAATCCCACACCTGAACAGTTGATGCGAGAGATGTGCTGCCTGTTATCAAAGGAATTGCTTTTTCATGATCTCTCCAAAAAGATAGGGCATCACCAAGCACAAAATCAGCTCCGCTTCCTAAAATACCCAATAAATCCCATAAATCGCGGACATCTGTCTGAATAGGGGTTGCAGTGCCAAGAATAAGATGTTTTGTTCTTTTTGCCATCTCCTGCATAAAGCAGAGAAGATTATTCGGCACTCTTGAAGAAAAACTGCTTGCTCCACGGGCTTTGTGTGCTTCATCTAAAATAACAGTTCCATATCTGTTTTTAAGAAGCATTCCAGCCTCTTTAATAAATTCTCCGCTGTTTTGATAACTATTAATATTATTTCTCTGGTGCATTATTAAGCCCGTTGAAACAATGCCGATCTGATACGGACATCTTTTTATTGATGAACCATCACCTTTTGGAGATAAAATCTGCCCTTCAACACCAAGCCACACCTTTTTTTGAGATGACCAGACAGCACTTGGAATGCCGAGTTTATCTTTCATCTCAGTCTGCCACTGAATTGTAAGAGTTGAAGGTGTTAAAATAAGAACAGCTCCATCATTTAAAAGTGAGCTTACCAATGCACTTGCTGCCATTGACAAAGTTTTTCCAATACCAACCTCATCTGCAAGAAGCAATCTCACCTTTCCATAAATTTCACGATGCTCTAAAAACATTGAAACAAAAGACCTCTGCCAGAGCTGGAGCTGCTCGCCTCCTCTATAAATTGGAGATTCTGCCATTGCTGCTGCTGGAACATCATAAGGCTTTAAAACTTCAACTGTAACCTCTTGGCGGTTGGCAACCCTGTGAATCTCTCCAACAATTGCATTCAGAAGGGGAACTCCATCTTCCCATAATGACCAGAACTCTTCTTCAACCCAATCAGCACTGGCACTCTCATCATCTTGCCAAACCAACTCATAATTATTTAAAAATGCACTTTTAGTCTCATTAACAGAGCCGATAAATGCTTTTCTGCTTCCATCTTTATAATGTATAGAGCCTGCTTTTCCATGCAAAAAAAGCCGCTCTTTAGGAACGACTCTTATCTCAACATTTCCAGATTTTAAAAGAGCATCAAGCACTTGATAACGCTTTTTTTGAAGTATTGCCTCAGACTCAACATCAACTTCTTTGTTCCAACGCTCTTTAAGTGCTGTGCTGCGGTTGTTTGCAATCTGAAAATCTGCAACATCAATCTCTGAATTGCAGACAATCTTAACCTCTGGTATCTGGGCTATCTCTTCTCCTACAAGCTCAAAAATAGAGCTTCTAAAATAGCCTGCAATACGAAGATATTTAACAGCACCTTTTAGCGATTTTGCTAAAAATTCTCTGTCCAACTGCTCTGTGCGTGATGAAAAACGATGAAGGGTCATGGGATTGGGATAAAATGAAAATTATTGGTTAAGTTATTGATAGTCAAACTTTATTTGATTCAAAAATCTAAAACTCTACCCGATGATAAACCTCTGAAAGAGCTAATTCACAATTAATAGAATCAATTTTTATTGACGAGTTGATATCTTCAACAGATGAGTAAAACCAGATACCCTCTCTCTCATTATCTCGTTTAAATTTTTCCACCTGACAATGATATTGAGAAATCAAAATATATTCTTGCAAAGATTCAATAAGCCTGTAATGGGTAAACTTTAATCCTCTGTCATAACTCTCTGTGGTGTCTGATAAAATCTCAATAATAACAACTGGATTTAAAAGAGAATCCAACTCTTCCTCTACAAATTCAACCTTATCGCAGGCAACCACAATATCAGGATAGGTGTATTTATCAATTTCAGCAATCTTAACCCGCATATCACTTATAAATACATCACATTGCGTTGATTTTAATTGATTCCAAAGAATACTTGAAGTGTTAGAGCTTACGCGGTTATGGTTCTTTCTTGCTCCAACCATTGCAAATATCTCTCCGTCAAAATATTCATGCCTAAGCTCTGAATTTTTTTCAAATTCAAGATAATCTTCTGGTGTCATTTTTTGTTTTTCTTGGGGTATCATTTTTACCTCCTGCTTATAATTAGATTTTTACATCTTAAAATTTATATGCCGAGTTGTTCTTTTATTTGAGAGCTTGGATGATTAATGTTAGGCGATTCTTCCATCAGCAATTTATAGGCTTCTTCAATATTTTTTTCTAACTCCTCAAGAGTTTCGCCTTGACTAAAAACTCCCGGAATTTCTTTCATTTTTCCAACATACCAGCCGTCATCTTGCCAATATTCAAGAGTAAAAGCACGTTTCATATATTTTTCTCCTTGTTTTTCATAATATTTTATACAGTTATACCCCTGATGAGCTGAAGCTCTACAACCTCTGCCCCTTGATTCCCTGCTCTAAAACCCTTGCACAGCTTGCCTCAACATCTGGTTTAAAGTTTTTAGCAGGTTTCAGAACCCCTCTTTTTTGTGCAAGATAGCCAGCCATTTTTTCTAAAAGCGGTTTATTCTGCATATAATTCGGGCAGTTGTCCATAAGATGAGAAAGCACATCATCAATATCAACATCATCAGATTTGGAAAGCTCATACATTGCATAAAGCACAGCTCTAAGCGGCGTGCTTCCAAATTCTGAATCTTTGGACATAATCGAGCTTTTAAATTCAGTTGCAAGTTTTAACCGTGCAGCATTTGCCCTTGAAGAGTCGCTCATTAAAAGATCAAAATGATGCACCTTAAATGCTTTGGCAAAATTTTGATAATTATCAAGACTCTTTTCGCCTTGAGCCTCCATATCAGCCATTTTAAGATAAAACCGCTCAACAGCCGTAAGTTTCTGCCAATCCTCTTTTTCAAATCCCGCTGGAACAAGAAACTGCACTGCTGTCTGCACTGCAAAATCAATCAACTCTTCAACAAAGCTCTTTTTATCTTTTTGGCGTGGTGCTTGAGCTTCAACCACCATATCTTTACCATCAATAACTGAATATGAGGTCAGAACTTTTAAAGCTGCTGCATATCCTGCCATCTGCAAGTCAGAGTCATTATAAAGTCCTTGCGAACCTTGAGCTTTTACAGCTTTATCAAGACCTGTTAAGCTCTCTACCTGCTCTTTAACAGCCTCTTCAATCTCCCAGCCCAAATCATCGCGGAAAGTCTCAAGATTCTGGTGTCGTTTTCTAAGAACAAGCATAATAGTTCCAGTTACATTTGCCCCTTGTCTTAGTGCTGAATCTGTTTCAGTAACCACATACCAAGCAGCAGTAACCTGCAATCCGCTTGCCCAGATTATATTTGTCATGTCAGACCAGATTGAACCGCTTTGATGGGTGAACATCAAAACCTGAATCCCGTTTTCAGGCATAAGTTCAGCCATTTTACTGTATGCTGCAATCATGCCTTGACGAAAATCCTCACCTTCTCCTTTTATTGCAAGCGAACGGCGGCTGTCCCAAGTCCAATTGGCAAATTCAGGCGGTGGATTTTTGCGAAGCCATGCAATGAAAAACTCTGTAATCTCTTCATATTTCACAGCATCACCATAAGGCGGGTCTGTTATGTAGATGTCGTTTTGGGTTTGGAGTTCGTGGGCGGGGTGGGTTTTGACTTTTGTGGTTGTTTTTATTGGAACTATCTCATAAGAAGGCTTTAGATACTTGAGTATATTTGATGTGCTTCTGAGTCCATAGTTGAATAAGGTATTTAGTGCTTGATTATCAAAAGTATTCGATGTATTTCCACCAGCCCCTTTACTTGCACTATTATTCCATCTACATAAACGACTATTAATGTCTGCAATACCAACAGTTAATAATTTAACTGCTTCATTTCTATTATTATTGATTATTCCAAGTTGCATCAACTGTCTTGGATTAAAAAGATGATGCCAATGAGTCCAGCCCCTTGTCCGAATTGGCTCGTCAGTCTTATCTCCTGCTTCAATCACCATATCAGGAATAAAACCCTTTTCCTGCCAATCTGCAAGATTTTTCCCCACAAAATCAATAACCTTTTGCTCTCTTGCAAGGTCATCAGCAGTTACAGAACGAAACTGATATTCATCACCTCTGCCTGAAGGTTTCTTTTTCATCCATTGAACACAATAAAGGCGTTCTTGGAAAATATCATCAGGGCGTGGTGTAAAATCAGATTTTTCCCACAATCTTAAACGGTTTTTATTCTCTCTGCCTTCTTTGTAATCCCCTCTGATTGTGCTGATTTTTGTTCTATAAACTGTTACACCATCAGGCGAATGAACCATATCACCCTTTTGGACTGTTCCAATTTTTGCAGCTTCTACCTCTTCATCAGTCTGCACGTATTTGATTTCAATTTCATATCTTTTTTCGTTTGGCTGTGGAATCAATCGGGCAATCACTTTATAACCTTTGCTGATAATCAGAGTTGGAAGTAACGGCACTTTCCAACCAGTTTCAGGACAGACAACTTCAACACAATAAAGATAAACCTTTGCTCTCCAGCCTTTTCCGTCAGTTTCAACATCTAATTCATCAATTTCCTTTTGAACTTTATCAGCAAGTTGTTGTTGAGCCTGTTCAATTTCTGCCCTTTTTTCTGCTGATGCACCAACAATATTAAAAGCTCCCCAAGTGAGCATACAGGCAATTGGATTAAGGTCAGAAGCATAAACATCACACCCAAGACGGGCAGCTTCAAAAGGAATTTGACCAGAGCCGCAAAAAACATCAGCAACACGGGGACGATGACCAAATCGGGCTATTCCCATCTGTTCAACCAATTCAGGAAATGATGAGGCTGATGTGCCGAGATGTTCATTAACTTTTGCCCAAACATGAGAAAAAAGAGAGTCAGAAAGCTCTTCAGGGCGTTTTGCCTTTTGAACCTGCTCATTGTAGGAACTGACCAACCATTCACCTGCTTCATGCTGTCTGCTTACAGGAAGATTTGCCTCAATTCTCTTTTGCATGGACTCGCTGTCCATTCCCATGAGCATTTCAAAAATCTCTAAATCTTTAAGATGATTCTCAGTTACAGGAAGTAAACAACCCAAAACACATGCCTTATTTAAAATCAAAGGCTTGCGACCTTTCCAATAGCTGCCGAGTGCTGTAAGAGTTTTTCCTGCCCCTGCCATCTGTTCTTTAAAACTTTCAGCAGAGATTTTCTGCACAGGAAAGAGATGTTCAATAAGAGCTGGGCGGTCGTGCCATGAAAGAGGTTGTGGGGGCATTTTGGGGTTTTTCCTTTATAATTTTGTGGTGTCAGAATCACGGATTAATCTGATTGCACGAATTTCACTGATTTTTTAATCTGTGGAATCTCTTAATCAGTGGCAATCAGTGATTCTGACAAGAATGTTTGTTTTTATCGCCCTGAGCTAAAGCTCTGGGCTAAATTTCTTGAAGTCCTCTTAAGAGGACTTTTTTTTCAGTAATAGTTTCTGCCAACATAGAATCAACCGCCTTAATCTCACATTTTCAATATATTTTTGATTTTCTTCAATAAAGTAAATCAACGGTGAGGTATCAAGACCTATTGTTTTTCCATGTAAAGAATTTAGCCATTCCATGATGAACGTTCCTCATCAATATATTTTTCCACATCCACTCCTTTCCAAATATCTTTACCTTTTCCTCTTAACTCTAAAATGTTGCGGGTTTGGGTTATTGTGCTGTTATTACGAATAAATCCAGCAGTTTCTTCTAAAAGTCTAAGCTGGTCTGCCAAACTTAATGTTTTTATTGCAGACATTACTTGATTGTAGTTTGATTGAGGCATGTTAATTTTCCTTTTTTAAAAATTATTTACACGGTTTTAGCTCTTTCCAGTAACTCTAAAGTAAAGAGATTCAGGTGAAATATCAAAACCACAATCCCACGCAAGAGTGGGCCCAACTCTTCTATTCATCTTAAATCTTCACCAAAAAGGCTGTTAAAAATCTCCTCTTCTTCGCTTTTTTTTGTTTTTCTCTTTTTTGTTTTTCTCTTTTTGGGAAATTTTATCCCCTTTCCATCAGATAAAGCACAGTAAAGAGCTTTTCTCCAGCCGCGATTGGTATCTGATTCTGCTTTTGCTTCAGAAGCTGTTTTGTTGTAAAGCCACCATCTCTCTTCTGGTCTTAGAGCAAGCCATTTTTGGCATATTACAGGACACTCATCAATATTTGCATGTTCAGCAGCCCAAGCAAGAACACAAAGCTCTCTTCCTAAAAATCGGTCTAACTTAACAATGCCTGTAGTCCATGAGCCGACACTCATTTTTTTTGCTCTAAGCCTTAAATTAAAATCTCTTCTTGCATCATCTTTTATTTTTGTCCAAAACCCTCGGGCAAGAACAATGCGGCATTCAGTAGTTTCACTACTATTTGGCACATCTGAATCAAATCCAAAATATTCATAAATAGAAACTGCATCTTGAGGAGCAGGAGGTATCTGAACATAAAAATGGTGTCTGCCAAACTCTGCTGAAGCACCAAAATCAATGGTTTGAGAGGGTTTTGTATTATCGTTGTTTTGTTGGCTCATGATTCTTGAATAACCTCACCTGTATTGATTTCAATTCCAAGAGCTTTTGTAAACCGCTCTAAATCAAATCCTGTTTTCGTGTGGAGTCTTTTAAACTGCATGATTACAGGAGTTTGAGAAGATACTAAAGTTTGAAGGTGCAAGAGCGTTTTTTCAATAAAATCAGCATCAATTTTAAATTCACCAAGTGTAAGATGGATAGTTTTTGGAGAAGAGCCAATTTGAAGCATTACCTGTTCAAATAAGATATTGCTCTCTTTTGCAATTTGAAGCCCTTTGTAAATTTTAGCCGGACTGTCCAATCGTTTTGGAGAAGGGCTGTAAAGCTGTGCTGGTTTTTCTTTTATAATTGTAATATCTTTTGAGCCTGATTCAGGAAATTGAAAAACTTCCTTTTTTTCTAATCCATTGCACTCTGCAAACACATAAATTGATGCTGCATTTTTGCCGATATCAACAGGCTCTTTATATTCAATTCCATTTCGAGGCTCAGAGCCGTCAAGCGTATATTTAATATTGCCTTTTGGAGCAACAAAAAGCTCTACCAATCTTGATGCTTCATTAAGATTATTTCTTATGACAAGTTGGTTGGTCCATGTTGTCGGCTCTCCTGTCTCATTTTTTCCAGTTGGGTCAACTGCCAGAAAATGGACACGCAAGGCATTGGTAACAAGTATGTTTTCTGTTAAAACAGGGCTTTGTTCTGTTACTTTGCGATTTGCTTTAATGTTGGGATTTAATCCGCTGTTATCTAAACTAATGCTGTTTAAATCACTATTATCTAAAGCACTGCTGTTTAAGCCGCTGTTTTTTGACATATCATCTTCTTGATAATGGATTCTTGGATTATTGCCTGCATTTATAACATCAACTTTAATGCACACTTTTCCCTGATCATCAGGAGTGGTTACATTAGATATGATAACCTCTGTTTTTTTAGGTTTTGGCTTTTTTGTTATATAGCTGTTTCCTAAATCTTCCCAAAGTCCGCGCTGAAACGCCTCTTGCAGCAGAAGATCAAACCCTTTTGGAGGCAGCCAAGGCATTTGGGTTTTCTGCCTCATTTTATCAATAAGGTCTGTTTTTCTTGCGTCATCTTGAGAGCCGAATAAAAGCTGCTCTGATTTTGCTTTTAAACCATCAAAATTTTCAGCAATCTGCGTGTAGAGTTTAATCGGGTCAGATGTAAGGGTTTTTATCACTTGGCGTTCGCCGTTGTAGGGCTGATCTGACGGATATGTTGAATCAAGCACTTTAGAGCGTAAGATATCTTTTCCCTGCTGAAACCCTGGAAAAATAAGTTTATCAAATACAGCGAGGATAGTTGCATGAAAATCCTGCTCATACTGGATTTTTTTATCATCAAGCTCTTTTTTATTAGGGTTAGATGCTGCAATTTCGTTTTCTGCTTTTTTTACAGCATAAAGATGGCGTGCTGCCTTTTCAATGTTTGCAATTGATGATCTCTCTCCTGTTAAAACCAGCAGATTATTTTTATTTGTCAGATTTTCAAAAAAACGCCTTACAACATCTGGCGGAGTTCTGCCGTCAGGAGATATTACAACCAATGCCCTCCCGCTCTTTAAAAAAGCGTCAGCTTC
Organism: uncultured Desulfobacterales bacterium; assembly: GCA_964539635.1. Taxonomy (GTDB): domain Bacteria; phylum Desulfobacterota; class Desulfobacteria; order Desulfobacterales; family Desulfobacteraceae; genus Desulfamplus. The sequence goes on from CAZIJN010000001.1 coordinate 158,709, forward strand.
ATTAATGTCAGGCAGAGCCAGCACTTTTTCATAAGCCTCTTTACTTACAGGCTTATACATCTCATTAAGCCTGTGTCTTATAAGTTCATCAATTCTATTCTGCGGTGCTTTATCAGCATATCCTTGAAGTTTTTTGGTTAAATTTTCCTGATGATCAAAATAGACTCTTCCTTCTGGTGTTTGATGAAGATACCAAGCTGTTTTTTGTAGCTGGCTGAATGCAGCTTTAAAATCGCTGATCTTATTAACTGGATCAATAAGATATTGAAGCATCTCATTTTCATTAAGTCCTTTAACAGAATTTACAGCAGTTGAAAGGCTTGCAGTTAAAAGAAGATTTCCCACCTGTTTTGCACAGTTGTTTTTATTTGCAATATCAATAATCTGGGCATGGGCACTTTCGGTTGAATCCCACAAATCCTTTGCAATAACATCACGCATATCAGAAATTTCTGATATTTTCTCACGAACATCAGAAATAGAGAGATCAAAATGTTGTGCTCCGATAAGATAGACATCATCTTTAGGGTATAAATTATCGTTTTTATCCCATACAGATTTAAGCAGGCGGGAGACAAGCTCCATAAGTCCCCGTCTCTGCTTAAATTTTTCATTTTCTTTAAAAAGGGCAACTAAACTTTTAAAACTTGGGTGGAATGGGTAGGTTGATTCAATCTCATTTGCAAGAGATTCTGCACTTCTTTCAACAGATTTAGATTTTGCAGCTTCTGCAAGTTTATCAGCATAAACAGCGGCAGTTTCAGATATTTCGCTCTTATCTGGAAGAGATAAGAAAAGCCGTTTTCTCAATATTTCGTAGATTTCATTAGATTCAAGATTTACAGGCGTAATGCTGATCTCAGCCCTCCCCAACTCTTGGGCTGCATCATCAAGAGCTTTTTGAATCAGTTTTCCGCCTGTTTCATAAGCTGCGGTAAGATCAGATACTACAATGCAGACATTTCTCTTTTTATGTGCAGCCGTCAGCATATTAGAAAACGCACGGGTAATTACATCAGCTACAGTTCCATTGCCTAAAACCTGTGTACTGTAATAGTGGAAATAAGGGGGCATCTCATCAAGAAGGATAAGAATTGGATCACTGCCTGAAAAAAGCTCAAGCCATGCTGATTCGTCTGTTGCTTTTGCTCCTGATTCCCAATACTGCCTGAAAAGAGACTCTTTCCCAAGCTGTTTGGCAATTTCACCCCAAAGGTATCTGCTTGGGTTATTTCTGCCGTTAAATGCTGCAACTTCAGCCTTATTAAAATCTGAGTGGTAAGATATTGTGCTTATCAGTTTACCGCGGAGATGCGGGTTTTTTGCAAGCAGACCAAACCCAACCATAAGATGGGTCTTACCGCCTCCCATAGCCTGTTTTAAATGGAAAACTGTGTCGTTAGATTTTCCAGCAAGCCTTGCAATGCCTTTTATAAGAAGGGTTTTCATTCCTTCAGTAATAAAGGTTTTATTAAAATAATCCTCTCCGTCAGTTTCGTTTATTATCTGGTCTAACTGTTCAATCTGATCGCCGACATTAATATCAAGAGCGTTGGGCTGTAGCTTGCAGGCATTATAGATAGTTTTGATCAGTTGATGCTCCATCTTTAATTAATTTAGGTGTTAGTTTAGAAAATTTTAATTTCTATTACCACCTTCATATAATAAAGCATAGAGTATAATGCCATTAGTAACCATAAGCCTGAAGATTTCAGCAATCTCTGAGAGCCTGAATATTTAAACAGGCTCTTAAAATTTTATAAATAAATATTTTGCCGATTATACTTGACGATAACGCTTTGCGTCATTATAGTTTTTATTCAAATATGCACCAATATTTGTATGTAAATGTTTAAAAAATTGAATTAATAATCGGCTGATTTAAATGGGCTTATAATTTTTGGTGCGGTTTAAATGCCTTATCGGCAAAAGGAGGATACTATGTTTCTACAGAACTGTATTATAAAGATGCTTGGAATGTGCGGTTTCGTAAGATTTGGGAATAGGTCTTGGATAGGTATGCCATTTAATCCTACTAATGACTCTTTTTCTGTTCATGAAGAGCGTAACCATAGCTATAAAAAAGATAAAGACGATATCGATTTTGACTTTAGTAATAAATTAAGTGTTGTATAACTTTTTTAAGAAACCATTTAATCTTAGAGTAAGAATATAGACAATTAAAGGCTGAAGGAGCTTATATCCTTTCAGCCTTTTTTCTTTTCTTGACATGTTTAAACTATTACATTAGTGGAACATGAACGTTTAAGAGATAGAAAATTTAAATTATTTCGTCTGTTCATCTTTTAAAAAACAGAGCTTCTGTTATTTGTTTATAATAAAACTGACCTAAAGGTTTGCGATAATGAAAAAGTTTCAGATTCTAAGTCTTAGATCAATAATTCTATACATTTTCAGTACCATGGTTTCTGTCGCAATGATCGGAAGCATTCTTACGCTTTGGTACACCTATCATATGGATAATCTATTAGTCAGCGTAGTAAAACAAGATATGGTATTGTATAAAGCTGTTCAGGAGATGGAGCTTGCCCTTGCAAACCAAAAAGGTTTTTTAACCTACTATTTAGTTGATGGAGATGCAAAATGGTTGGAAAGTCTTGGTCAGTACAGGGCACTATTTAAGCAGAGTTATGAAGAGGCAGTATCTTTGAATTTAAACAAGACCCAGCGTTCAACTCTTGAACATATTGAATCTGAATATAAAAAATATATTAATGCTAAAGATCATGTCATAGAAGATTATAGAGAAAATAAGATTAACAGATCAGTTAATGGCTCTACTATAAATAATGGTGATGACACAAATACTAAAAATACTCTCAGCGTCTCCTCTATGCACTCAGCACAAAGGGAGCGTTTTTTCAATCTTTTGAATCTTTGTAAAAGTTTTAACTCGAATCTGTGGAGTACAATACAGGAGAAAGAACGCAACCACTATGACAACTCTGAAAAGCTAAGAGTTATGGTATTTAGTGCAATACTGTTTTTTATGCTGTTAGGAGCTGTTTTCCTATTTATTTTATATATGAAAGTGCTTGAGCCTATCCGAGACCTTGCAATTGAAACTGGAGGTTCTTCTGTCGAGAGTTCAAAAAATGAGGTGGTTTCGTTAAGCCACTCGTTAAAAGAGATGATAAAGGATTATGGCAATACTCATGATGAGCTTAAAAGAAGCAGAAAGCATCTTGTTCAGGCAGAACGTATGGCAATGGTAGGAGAGCTTGCAGCAGGAGTTGCCCACACAATAAGAAATCCATTTACATCTATCAAGATGAGGCTCTTTTCATTGAGCCGTTCTCTTGAGCTGTCTGATGTTCAAAATGAAGACCTTGAAGTTATTGGAGAGGAGATCGGTCGTATTGATAAAATAGTCCAAAATTTTCTTGAATTTGCAAGAACTCCAAAGTTAAGACTTAAAGAGTGTACATTTAGCAGCGTTGTAAAATCTGTTATAGCTCTTGTGGAGTATAGACTTAAACAGCAGAATGTTGAGATATCTTATGTTACTGGAGATAATCTTCCTTTGGTTGAGATGGACCCTGACAGAATAAGGGAGGCTCTTCTAAATCTTATTACAAATGCCTGTGAATCTATGGAGATTGAATCTAACTCTAAAGAGCTAATAACTAATCGTAAAATCGTAATTTCCGAAAATATTGGTCAAGACCCTGAAATGGGTGACGTTCTAAGTTTAAGTGTTAAGGATAACGGTCCTGGAATTCCAGAGCATATTCTCGAAAAAATAACAAAACCCTTTTTCACTACAAAAGAAGATGGCTCAGGGTTGGGTTTAAGTATAGTTGACAGAATTGCTAAAGAGCATGGAGGAACGCTTTGCGTAGTCGCAGAAGGTGAAGGAAAAGGGGCAGAGTTTATTCTGACAATACCGGTAAAGAGAGGTTGGGATGAACAAAATTCTGATAATTGATGATGACAAGCAGTTAAGTTTAAGTTTTAGAAAAATTTTAGGGCAGGACGGCTATGACACCCATGCTGCATATACTGGAATCGAAGGAATTGCAATGGTTGATTTGGTAAAGCCAGACCTTGTTATTCTTGATATTCGTCTTCCAGATATGAGCGGAATGGAGGTGTTTGAGGCTGTACACCCAAAACACCCAAAGCTGCCTGTTATTATCATCACTGCTCACGGAACAACTGAGACAGCTATTCAGGCAATGAAAAACGGTGCCTTTGACTATATCTACAAACCTTTTGATGTTCCTGATATGCTGACCCTGATTGAAAAGGGGATTGAGGCTGGACGCTGCATGTCCTCTCCTGTTGATGTCAATCCTGAAGAAGAGCTGTTTACACAACGAGAAGCGATTGTCGGCAACAGTCCTCAAATGCTGACGATATACAAGGAGATTGGAAGGGTAGCTTCTACTGACGCTACTGTTCTTATACGAGGCGAATCAGGTACAGGCAAAGAGCTTGCTGCCCGGGCAGTTTATCACTACTCATCACGCTCTGAAAAACCGTTTATGGTTATCAACTGTGTTGCAATTCCTGAAACTTTGCTTGAAAGCGAGCTGTTTGGATATGAAAAGGGTGCTTTTACAGGTGCGTCCCACCGCCGCGTAGGTAAGATAGAGCAGGCAAGAGGCGGTACGGTTTTTCTTGACGAAATAGGCGATATGCCGATGAATATTCAGGCAAAATTCCTGCGTCTATTGCAGGAGAACAGCATTGAGCGTTTAGGAGGCAGAGATGTTGTTCCAGTTGATGTCCGCATCATTGCCGCAACAAACAGAGACCTTGAAAAGGCTGTTGCTGACGGAACATTTAGAGAAGATTTATATTACAGATTGCAGGTTGTAACCATTACTCTGCCCCCTCTTCGTGAGAGAAAAGGAGATATTGCCATTTTATCGAACTATATTCTTACACGGATTTCATCAGAGATGGGCACAAGTAATCCGGGTATATCTTTGGAAGCTATGAATAAACTGAACAGCTATGAGTGGCCCGGAAATATCAGAGAGCTTTCTAATGTTCTTAAAAAAGCGATGATCTTTAACAGAGGTGTTCAAATAGAGGCTGATGATCTAACTATCAACGATTTTATCGGGGCAGCATTAGGAGGCGAAGCTGATAATTTTATCTCAAACCCAACTTCTGATGATAAAAATCATGCGGTACGACAATGGATAAGGCAATGCCTTTTATCAGAAAAAGATGACAAGGTCTTTGATTCATGTTTAGATTATGTGGCAGAGCTTCTTATTATTGAGTCTTTGAACATAACAGGAGGCAATAGATCAAAGGCTTCAAAACTGCTTGGTATCTCAAGACCTACCTTTCATTCAAAAATTGAAAAATATCAGATAAAAATCGGAAGCAGCATTGATAAACAATAAACTTTACACCCTGTAAAATGTTTTTCCACATTTAATCTATCCTAATATCTCATTTTGTAGGTATCTTTCACATTCATTCTTGATTTTAAACCGTATATTGAATCTATTCCAGCAATTTCTTGGTGGCATGTTAATTGCTAATTCCTGTTTTTAAATTTTGAATTTAAAAATTGCTTTAAAGATTATCCATATTTATTGTGATCGTCTAAACATATTAAACAGGAGGCAGGTATGAATCAATTTCAAAAGATTATGGTCTGTGTCGATTTATCCGAGTATTCAAAGGAAAATATCTCTTATGCTGTTGAGTTTGCAGGAAATTCTGATGCTGAGATACTTCTTTACAATGTAATAAATCAGAGAGATGTTGATGCTGTAGAAAAAGTTGAAAAGATGTTTCCAGACAGGATAAATGCTGATAACAATTATAGGATCAATGTAAAAAAGTATGTTGAAGATATAACGACTGAAAGATACAAAGAGATGAAAAATCTTGTTGAGACACATTTTGCTGATATGAAAGACTCTTTCTCCTACCTTGTTGGTGTGGGATATCCGTTTGAAGAGATTTTAAATACAATAGTCCAGAAAAAAATTGATGTGGTATTTATAGGCACCAAGGGTCGTGGAAATATTGCAAGGACGCTTCTTGGTTCCAATGCTGAAAAGGTATTCCGCCATTCACCTGTGCCTGTAGTTAGTATAAGAAACAGAACCAGATCAGTCTGGGGAAGAAAACAGGAGGTGGCATGATGAAAAAAATTAATAGAATATTAGTTGCTTTAGACTTTTCACCTTACTCAAAAGAGGTGCTTACTAATGCAATAGAGACTGCCAAAAGAACTTCAGCAGAGATTCTTATTGTAAATGTGATCAACAGAAGAGATATTGATACTGTAAAGCAGATATTTGAAAAAGAGCAGCCCGGAGTCTTTTCAATGCAAAAGTATATGTCAGATGATTTAGCAAGACGCTCAAGACTCATTCAGGAGATGATAACAGAGTGCGGCGGAGATAAAGAGACGATCAAGACACTCTTTATGGAAGGCACCCCCTTTGAGCAGATACTTAAAGCTATTATTGATGAAAATGTCGATATAGTCATTATGGGTAAAAAAGGTAAGAGTAATCTTGCAAGTGTGCTATTTGGCGGTTCTGCTGAAAAGCTCTTTAGACACAGCCCGGTTCCTGTTTTTAGTGTAAGATAGATAGAATATTATTTGAGCTTTTAATCTTTTATAGCCCAGAGCTAAAGCTCAGGGCTAAATTTAACTCAAGTCCTCTTAAGAGGACTTTTAAGATTTTAGCCGATGGTTTTAACCTACGGCTGAAATATTGAATAAAAACTGAATTCATGACCGTTCAAAGTTAGCACCTTCTTCATAATATTCTGGATTATATAGAAAAGGCGGATTTTTTTAATCCGCCTTTTCTTGTTTTTATAAATAGTTCTTGACTCTATCTCAAATTTATAATTACAAAACATAAATAATCATCTCTGTTATTTATAGCTTTACCAACTTACCACATATCCGGATAGGAGTGTTTCTATGAAAAAAACCGGTTATCTACACGACATGAGATATTTGCTTCATGACACAGGTCCATATCACCCTGAGATGCCTGAACGGCTTATGGCTATACACAATGGTATTAAAGATGGAGGGCTTTTGGAGCATCTGACAATTATTCCAGCCTCTCGCGCTGATATTAAATGGATAGAAAATATCCATGATAAAAATTATATCAGACGATTTGAGGAGGTATGTCTTTCAGGACACAACATTTTTGACGATCAAGATAATGGAATCTGCATGGATAGCTACGAAACAGCATTCTTAGCAGTAGGTGGGATTCTTGATACTGTTGATATGATTATGGAGGGTAAAATAGACAACGCATTCTGTGCTGTCAGACCTCCAGGACATCATGCAGAGGTAAACAAGGCAATGGGATTCTGCTACTTTAACAACGTTGCAATTGCAGCTCGATATCTCCAAACAAGGTGGAATCTCAAGCGGGTGGGAATTATCGATTTTGATGTCCACCACGGTAATGGCACACAGCACATATTTGAAGGAGACCCTACGGTATTTTATTACTCGATTCATGAACATCCATCATTTGCTTATCCTGGAACAGGAAGGGATTTTGAGACAGGGGCAATGGAAGGAAAAGGTTTTACTAAAAATTCGCCGGTTCTCCCGGGTCAAGGAGACGATATTTATCAAATGCTTATTAAAAAAGACCTTTTGCCAGCATTTGATAATTTTGAACCAGATTTTATTCTTGTCTCAACTGGGTTTGATGCCCACGAAGATGATGAGATGGCAGACATCAACTTAACTACAGAGTGTTTTTCGTGGATTATGGAGACCATAATGCAGCTTGGGGAGAAGTATGCAAAAGGCAGAGTAGCATCTGTTTTAGAAGGTGGATACTGCATTCCAAGGCTTCCTGAACTTGCAAAAAATCATGTATCAATTCTTTTAAATATCTGATTTTAAATCCAAAAAGTATCAAAATATCAAAGCGTAATATAAGCAGCACTATAGACAAAAAGCAGCCATTAAATATTAATTGCCAACTACATACAGATCAAAAATCTAATCTATAATTTTATATATTTCAGGAGGAAATATGTTTGTCAGCAACTCTATGGTCAAAAAAGTGATTACCATTGATAAAGAGGCATCTGTGTTTGATGCCTATGATAAGATGACAGCCAACAAGATCAGACATCTTCCTGTTGTAGATGATGGGAATAAACTCGTAGGAATTGTAACAGATAGAGACCTGAGAAGTGCCATGCCGTTTAACCTTTTTAAAGGTAGTATAGAAGATGAAGATAAGAAGAAAATTGAACAGCTTAAAGTAAAAGATATAATGACCCCTGATCCCATAACTATCTCGCCGATGTACACTATTCAGGACGCTCTTCTTATGATTCAGCGTGAAAAGGTTGGTGCTTTTCCAGTTGTTGACAGCGATGGAACTCTTACAGGTATTTTATCGGTAAGGGATTTGCTTAGAGCGTTTGTCAATGTTCTTGGAATAAACGAGCCTGGTACCCTTGTAGGTATTCTTGTGGAGGAGAAGATTGGGCAGCTAAAGAAGATAGTTGATGCAATAACTGAAGAGCATATCTCATTTGGAAGCGTTCTTGTAGCAAGGCACTGGGAGCCTAATAAAAGAGCTGTGTTTACATATCTTTTAACCAACAATGTAATGAGGGTAAAAAAGAAACTCAAATCTCTTGGTTATACCCTTCTTGACCCTATGGAGTGGTATTTAGATCAGTTGCCAAAAGCTGAATAGTTATCATCATAAGGTATAAAGAGGTAAAGAATAGAGATGTGTAATGCATCTCTATTTTCATATAAAATTAATGAGGAATTTAAATGAAACTATCTATTTTATTAGTTGATGATTCAAAATTTGTCAGAAAGGGTATGGTCAAAGAACTTCCCGACATTTTAAAAGGCAGAGAGCTTGTATTCAGCGAAGCCGGTAATGGCAATGAGGCTTTAGAGCTTTTATATGCCAACTCCTATGATATTGTATTTTTAGATTTGACCATGCCTGAAAAAACCGGCTATGAGGTGCTTGAGTCTCTTAAGGAAAGAGGAATAAAAGCCAATATAATTGTTTTGACAGCAGATATCCAGCCTGAATCTGAGCGGATTGTCCGCTCTCTTGGTGCTGCTGGATATATGGAAAAACAGAGACCCCTTAACCGAGATGCTTTAATGAAAGTTTTGCAGGAAATGAATATTTTATGACAAATATACAATATACAGATGATCAGTATGAAATGCTCAAAGAGGTAGTTAATCTTGCGATGGGACAGGCTGGAAAAGACCTTGCCACAATACTCAACTCTTTTGTTGATCTCTCTGTCCCTGAAATTCAGATAGTTGAGGCAGAACATATTGCGGAAAAAGTACTTAAAGAGAGCGTATTTAATGAAAATGAACGTGTAAACCTATTTCGGCAGAATTTTCACAGCATGTCTTTTATGGACGGCGAAGCCATTGTCATTTTTAATAATGAAACGCGTCAAAAGGTTGCAAAGATTCTCGGGGTTGAAGAGCAGACAAACTCAATGGAAGAGATAGATTTTATGCTTGAGCTGACAAATCTTATGGTAGGAGCATGTTTGAACAGTATTTCAGAGCAGCTTTTCAACCAAAAAATGTCCTTTTCTCCTCCTGAACTGCTTTCAGAAAATAGTGTATTTAGAAACATTGCCTATGAAACATTTAAACGCCGTAATCTGAAATGGGAATATACTCTTTTGTCTAAGATTACTTTTGTTCTGAAAGATAGGTCTTTTAAAAGCGATCTGCTGATATTTATATCTGAAAAAGCCATTCAGGCTGTAAACGAATCACTAAATAAGATGCTGGCTGATTATGAATAGATTTCCGATTGATAACATTAAGACGCTTCACGATATTATTGACCAGATAAATATCGGTATAACTGTACTTGACGCTCATAATCATGTGGTATTTTGGAATCAGTTTATGGTTAAGCACAGCGGCATAAGCGAGGCTGATCTTATTGGCAAAAATATTTTTGAGGTATTTGCCTATCTTCCGAGACAGTGGCTTGAGCTGAAGCTCAAAAGCGTAAGGCTTATTAAAAACTACTCGTTTGTCTCTTGGACACAGAGACCTTATCTTTTCCGCTTTAACCATAACAGAATGATAAGCGGTGAGGGTATTGAGTATATGCACCAAGATTGTACATTGATACCGGTTCTTAACTCAGATACTGGAGAAACTTATGTCTGTATAGCAATACATGACATGACAGATGTTGTTGCCTCTCAACAAAAGCTCACTGAAATTAATGATATTAACAAAACTCTTGAGCACATGACACATCATGATCCAATGACAGCTATATACAATCGAGATTATGTGGAAAAACAGATCGAGTATGAGTTTACTAAATCTAAACGTTATGGAAATCTTTTTTCGCTAATACTGTTTGACATTGATAAGTTCAAAACTGTTAATGATACTTTTGGACATATTGCTGGTGATGAGGTTCTCAAAAATACTGCTTCAACCATAAAATCACAGCTTCGTTCTTCTGATGTGTTTGGAAGGTATGGAGGCGAAGAGTTTATTATTCTGCTGCCTGAGACCAATTTGGCAAACACAGCCGCTCTCTCTATGAGAATAAGAGAGAGTATTGAGCGGATGACAACAGTTTATAACAACATAGAGATAAAGATAACCATAAGCCTTGGAGTTGTTCAGTTTCGTCCTGATATAAAAGATTACCTTCAGATGGTGCATGAGGCTGATATTGCCCTTTACCACTCAAAACAGAGCGGTAGAAATGCAGTGACGCAATACAAAATTACAGGCTGTAATTTACTCTGCTGTGCTCTTCCAGAACAAAAATCCTGAAAAATCCTGATTGATAACTCTTTTAACCTTAGAAAATCAAATAACAAAATCAAATAGCGGAGTACAGAATTAATGAAAACAGAAGAGTATATTGAGATTGAAGATAAATTTGGTGCAAAAAATTATAAGCCTCTTGATGTGATTCTATGTAAAGGAGAAGGTATCTGGGTCTGGGACGTTGACGGCAATAGATATATGGATTGCCTCTCTGCCTACTCTGCTGTAAATCAAGGACACTGCCACCCTAAAATAAAACAGGCAATGGTTGAACAGGCTGGAAAACTTACCCTTACATCACGAGCTTTTAGAAACAATCAGCTTGCACTTTTTTATAAAGAGCTGTGCGAACTTACAGATTCTCACAAGGTTCTGCCGATGAATTCAGGTGCAGAGGCTGTAGAGACTGCAATTAAATGCGTCCGTAAATGGGGATATGAATCAAAAGGTGTAGAAAAAGATAAGGCTGAGATTATTGTATGTGATAATAACTTTCACGGCAGAACCCTTGCTATAATCGGATTCAGCAGCGATGAAAATTCTCGTAAAAGTTTTGGACCTTTTGTCAAAGGCTTTAAATCCATTCCTTTTGGAGATGCAAAAGCTCTTGAAGATGCAGTAACACCCAATACAGTTGCATTTATGGTTGAGCCGATTCAAGGTGAGGCTGGGGTAATAATTCCGCCTGAAGGCTATCTTAAACAAGTCAGGGAGATATGCACAAAAAATAATGTGGTGCTGATTCTTGATGAGATTCAGACTGGTCTTGGCAGAACAGGCAAGATGCTTGCAGAGGAGCATGATGGGATTCAGGCAGATTTAACACTTATAGGCAAGGCGTTATCAGGAGGATTTTATCCTGTATCAGCAGTCCTTTCCAATGATGATGTGCTTGGACTTCTTCAACCCGGTCAGCACGGAAGCACATTTGGAGGAAATCCTTTGGCTTGTGCAGTTGCAAGAGAGGCTTTAAAGGTGCTTAAAGAGGAGCGGTTGGTTGAAAATGCAGCGTCTATGGGTAAATTCTTTTTAGATGAGTTAAAAAATCTCAAAAATCCAGCAATAAAAGAGATTCGAGGCAGAGGATTAATGATTGCCATAGAGTTGTTTGAAGGGACAGAAGGGGGAGCAAGAGCTATCTGCGAAAAACTTATGAAAATGGGAATCCTTTGCAAAGAGACTCACACATGGACAATCAGATTTGCACCTCCATTAGTTATAACAAAGGCTGACATTGAGTGGGCTATGAAAAAAATAAGGATAGCTTTTGATTTTTAAAATGAGCAGACAACCGCTTACAACTGAAGAACGGAGATTTTTTAAGACTGTATATCATGCCTCTTTTGCCAACCCTTTTGGTGAGCTGCGTGGAAAATTAGATCGAAAAATAGCAGGGCTTGTCGGGCTTACCTCAAATAGAGAGAATCTAACCTTAAACAAGGATAATCTATTTTCCCGAAGGGAAATCTCAGATCGTTGCATTCAAGAGGTTGATTTAAGGATTAAACAGCTTGCAAATCAAGGCAGAGGCTCTATCAACGCCTTCACAGGTCAAGATAGAGAGATTATGAGGGTGGTCTTTCTGTTTGATATTTTTCATAAATTTAGAGAACGGTTTGATACGCTGATAGTTGAGCAGATAAAAGCTGGAGATACGCCTATTCCAGTCGCATTTGCACAAGAGGCTATGCAGACTCTCTATGATCGAGGATTTTCTGAAAAAAGTTTTCTCCATTATTTTGCATTTTCGTTTCAATTACGCCGCGCCTTTTTTTTTATATCAAGCTCGCTTGTTGGGTTAAGTCCCTGCATGAAGACGCTCAAAGGCAATCTATGGAATAATGTCTTTACCAACAACATTGAGCTTTACGATAAAATTTTATGGAACAGAATGGAGGATTTTTCAACTCTAATACTTGGCGAGACAGGCACGGGAAAAGGCACTGCTGCTATGGCTATCGGCAGAAGCGGATATATCCCTTTTAATGAGAAAAAAGGGTGTTTTGAAGAGAGCTTTACAAAGGCTTTTATTCCGATAAACTTATCCCAGTTTCCAGAATCTCTGCTTGAATCTGAGCTGTTTGGTCATAAAAAAGGGGCTTTTACAGGTGCTGTAGATGATCATAAAGGGGTATTTGACCATTGCAGTGCTTATGGTTCAATTTTTCTTGATGAGATTGGAGAAGTTCCGGGGCATGTTCAGATTAAACTGCTGCGTGTGCTTCAAGATAGAGTTTTTACACCAGTCGGCAGCCATAAGACATCAAGATTTAGAGGCAGGGTAATTGCTGCAACAAACCGTTCAATGGCTGAAATCATGGAGGGTAAGATATTTAGAGACGATTTCTATTACCGTCTAAGTTCAGATATATTTGAAGTGCCGCCTTTAAGAACACGCATTAAGGAGGAGCCGGCAGAGCTTCAAGCTCTTTTATCTTTTACTGTTGAGAAGATTTTAGGAGAACCTTTTCCTGATCTTGTGAAAAAAATTTCTGCTGTTATAAATAGGCAGCTTGGAACGGATTACCATTGGCCCGGAAATGTGAGAGAACTTGAGCAGTGTGTTAAAAGGATTATCCTAAGACGCCAGTATGAAGGGCATCCTGTTGCAGCAGCAGACTCCTCAAATGTTAGGGCAGATGAGCATAATAATTATCGACAAAAGATTGTTTCTGAATATAATAATCTGAATAAGCAAAATAAAAATATAACCGATTCACTTAAAGAGAGCTTGATCAACGGCATTATAACAAGCAGGCTTGATGCTGCAACTCTTCTATCTGACTACTGTAAGTATCTGTATGAACAGCATGGAACTTACGAGGCAGTTGCAAAACAGACAGGGCTTGATAGACGTACTGTAAAAAAATATATAAACTCATGACAACTTTATAGTTAAATGATAATTAAATTATAACTGTAACTAAATTATTAAAAAATTGATAAAGAGGTTAATCGATGCTTGATTTCTTACCAAGATTTGTAAAGGGCAGTTTATCTTTTCTACTATATCTTATTAATACTGTTGTGCTTTGTTCAATTCTACTTAGTGTGGCATTGGTTAAATTGCTTGTGCCTATTCAAGCTTTTAAGAAATATTATGATATTATACTTGTGGCTATTGCCATGACATGGATAAGAATAAACGCTTTTAATACCGATCTATTCAACAAAATCGATTGGAGATTTAATGGGGCAGAAGGGCTGGAAAAAAATGAGTGGTATATACTTCTTTGCAACCATCAATCATGGGTAGATATTTTAGTGCTTCAAAAGATGTTTATGGATAAAGTACCAATGCTCAAGTTTTTTTTGAAAAAAGAGCTGATATGGGTTCCAATTTTAGGTCTTGCATGGTGGGCACTCGATTTTCCATTTATGAGACGTTACTCAAGTGAATTTCTTAGAAAAAATCCCCATCTAAAAGGCAAAGACCTTGAGAGCACCAAAAAAGCGTGTGAAAGATTTAAAACAATTCCTGTATGTATAGTAAATTTTGTGGAGGGAACTCGTTTTAAACCAGCCAAGCACAAGAGACAAAACTCTCCATATAAACATCTGTTAAAACCTAAAGCTGGAGGAGTTGCATTTGTTTTGAGTGCAATGGGTGACTGTATGCATAAAATTATTGATGTCACTATTGTTTATCCAGATGGAGCAGACACATTCTGGGGATTTATATCTGGTCGAGTCAAAAAGATTATTGTTGATGTTAAAGTTCTTCCCATCACTTCAGATATTAAAGGTGACTATTTTAACGATCCTGAATTTAGAGATAGATTCTGCGACTGGATTAATACTATATGGAGAGAGAAGGATAACAAAATCAGCAGCCTGCTTTAAATCTAATTTAAGCCTTTTGCTTTTTTATTGAAAGAAGAGACGCACGTTCATGAGTCTCTACTACATTGGAGAATATCTTTAAAATATAGTTTGATCATAAAGGGGTAGTTAAACCGTACTTTTTCATTTTTCTCCACAAGGTTGTTCGGTCTATACCTAAAGCTGCGGCTGTATTTGCCCTGTGCCAGTTATGAATTCTAAGAGATTGAATAAGTTTATCTCTCTCTCGAAAGTCATTATCTTGCTGAAATAGCTCTGCTGCTGTATCTCTGTATGTTGTATTTGTTTGGTTTACAGAATCTACTAAACGCGGTTGGTGAAGCGTATCAGGCGAGAAGGCGTTAGGGTTGTCAGACAGATGATTTAGATAATCTGGAAGATGATCAGGCTCGATAGTTTCTGATTGGGCTATTATAAGGGCATGTTCTAAAATATTTTCAAGCTCTCTGATATTTCCAGGATAGTCATGATTTAGAAGAATCTCCATAGCTTTTTGGGAAATCTCAGGAGGGTGTCCTGATTTTGCAGCAGATAGACGGCGTATTATATGGCTTATAAGAAGAGGAAGGTCAGTACGGCGATTTTTTAGCACAGGCAGTTCAATTCTGATAACATTTAACCTATAGAATAGATCATAACGAAACACCCCTTTTGATGCAAGTTTTCCTAAATCACGATTAGTTGCTGAAATAATCCGCACATCAACCTTTACAGAGTGGCGGCTTCCTAAAGGGTAAAACTCTTTTGCCTCTATAACTCTCAGCAGTTTTGCCTGAAGAGCCATTGGAAGATCGCCTATTTCATCTAAAAAAATCGTCCCCCCGTCTGCCTCCTGAAATCGTCCGGGTTTATCTTGATATGCTCCTGTAAATGCACCTTTTACATATCCAAACATTTCAGATTCTAAAAGATTGTCGGGAATTGCTGCACAGTTTACTTTTATAAGCGGCTTATCTGCCCTTTTGCCCGCAGAGTGGATAACCTTTACTAAAAGGTCTTTACCGGTTCCTGTTTCACCTTCAATGAGCACAGTTACATCGGTTTTTGCCAACGCCTCCACTCTGTCAAAAATTTTCTGCATTGCCGGGTCTTTTCCTAACATATTGTGAAAAGTATATCGTCCGCTTAAAACTTGATCAAATTGTTGGGCTAAAGTCAGATCATGAATGGTAACAAGACCGCCCATTATCTTTCCAGTCTCACTTTGAAGTGGTATGTAATCTGCTTTTATCGGAACAGCATTGCCTTGGTTAGTGATAATAGTTGCATCAGGATTTCTTCTGATCTCCCCGTCAGTTATAGATTGTTTTAATAACTCCAAATCTTTAATTCTATTTGTACCAAAAATTACGGAACACAATCTGCCAAGCATCTTATCACGCCTATATCCAGTTATCTTTTCAGCAGCAGTATTAAAAAATGTGATATATCCACCCCTGTTGACTGTAAAGATTCCAATATCAAGAGTATCAAGAATTATCTTCATAGTCCTCTCTTCATAATGTATCCGGCTGATGAGGCTTGCAAAGTGGGAGTGATCTTGAAACACAGTCAGGCAGCCGATAACCTCTTTTTTTGAATTATAGACAGGAGTTACTATTCTTGTTATTAAATGTTTAGAGTTTTGTTTGTCAGAAATTTCAATATCTAAATAGTCAGTATCCGGGTCTTCTACTCCTTTGAATAGACATTTACCATGACATGGAATACCAATAAATATTTCGCGGCAATCTTTTCCAATAGCATCAACATCTTCAATTCCTAAAAGAGACTGAAGGTTACGGTTAAAAGATGTAATCTTTCGATTAAGATCAATAGTAAATGCTCCAATATTTAGCTGATCCAGCATTTGAATCCACTGATCACACAATATATATGAATGCGGATTCAGAATTGATGATTCTGGAAGAATAGATGAAGATTGAAGATTAGCCATTATTGTAATACCCTCTTCACATAATTAATAATAATCAAAATTACCGTTCAAATGTTTAAAGATAGGCAGCATATTGCAAAAAACAAAGAAAAAATAGAGTATAGAGAGGTTAAACTCTTTATAGTGACGATATTTCAGTTTTTAGATCAAGTCCAGTATTTTGAGAGAATATTTGTGATTGAGCATAAACTTTGCATTTGATTTACATCTACCTATTAAAAACAACAGGAGCTTATCTATTATGCTTAAAATTTTCAATAACGATATATCAAATCCTGACAGATTTGTTGTAACATTAGAGCTTGTTCCTAAACGTGAATCAACTGGAGTCTCAACTGATACCTTGATTGGTATTGCAAAAGATGCTTTTGCAGACGGCAGAATCTCTGCTGTCTCAATTACCGATAATCCAGGCGGTAATCCCTCTTTAAGTCCTGATGTTCTTGGATATCAGATTTTCAAACACGGTATGGATGTTATTGTACACTTCACATGCAGAGACATGAACCGTGTTGGAATGGAGAGCCGTGCTCTCCAGCTCGCCCGTATGGGTATGAAAAATATACTTGCACTCACTGGCGACTATTCAGGTAAAGGGTTTGGAGGACAAGGTGCTCCTGTGTTTGATTTTGATTCTGTCATTCTGAGTGCAATGCTCAAAAAGCTCAACCAAAGGTTATCTTCTTCAGGTGATCCAGATGGATTTTTTACAGGCTGTGCAGTATCTCCTTTTAAAGCTACTAAGGCTGAACGCCAGATACAGTATAAAAAACTTGAACGTAAAATTGATGCTGGAGCATCGTTTGTAATTACTCAGCTTGGCTATGATATTGATAAATTTCAAGAGCTTATCAATCAAACTAAGATTAAGGGAATTACTATACCTCTTTTAGCATCAGTTTATATGTTAAGCCCCCGTTCTGCACGAGCCATGAACAGAGGACGGGTTCCGGGTGTAACCGTATCAGATGAGCTGTCGAATCAGATTATATCTGAATGGGAGAACAGCAAAGTAGAGGGGCTGCATAAGGCAATTGAACGTGCTGCAAAACTTGCCGTGATTTTAAAAGGGATTGGGTATAGAGGGATTCATCTTGGCGGAATTCATAGAAGTTTTAAGTCAGTTGGTGCGATACTCGATAAAATGGCAATGTTTGAACACAATTGGCAGGATTATCTTGAAGAGTTTAGAGGTGATCGGAAAAAAGGGCAATATATATCTGAACAATCGTATAATAAGGAGTCTATAGACGAGAAAGACGATAATTTGCATAGCAGCGGTTACGATAGTCCAGACAAAGAGATTATAAAGAGAAAACTTTATGACAACCTATTTGACTACTATCCATATCTATTGCTTAAAAAAGCACATGAGATATTTTTTGATAAATCTTCATCATTAGCACCGATTTATAAGGCTGCTGCTGAGGTGGCTGACAAACACAATAAAGGCTGGCTTTTAAAGATGTTACTTGAAGACCCGCTTAAAAAGCTGTTTTTATCGTGTAGAAGCTGCGGAGATTGCGGTATTGTGCACATAGCTTTTCAATGTCCTGAATCTGGCTGCCCAAAACATACCCGTAACGGTCCTTGCGGCGGAAGCTCTAATGGATTCTGTGAAGTGGATAAAGATAAAAAATGTATTTGGGTCAAGGCGTGGAACCGTTTAGAGCAGAGCGATCAAACAGATAAGCTGTTACAAGAATTTGTACTGCCAAGAATGTGGGAACTCAACAATACATCATCATGGATAAATTTTCATTTAGACAGGGATCATCAAAAAAAACAGCTCTATAAAATCCACTGATAACCTAAAAAGATGATCATGCTAACAACAATTGTTAAAAGAAGATTTTTATAAATCCAGCCGACTGTGCAAGCAGCCGCTGCACCAATAATATAAGGATTATCAAGACTAAAGTTTATACTCTCTCCTGTTGGCATAAGTATTGAAGGAAGAATAATAGCAGATAAAACAGCAGGAGGGACATATTTTAGTGCTCTTTCAAACAGAGGTGGAAACTGAAATCTTCCAGAAATCGGCAGCATTATATATCGTATTCCAAATGTTACTATAAACATTCCTGCCAACATAAATAGCTCATCTGATTTAATATTCACTCTACAGCCTCCATCTTCTGTTCGTCTGAAGCAGTATCCGTGCAGGCTGTTTTAGAAGGAGTCGCAGATAACACTATCTCACTTATTATGCCGGCAGCAACGCCTAAAACAGCAGCAACCATAAGCCCGAGTTTATGGGGCAGCTTGTATGCGGCTATAGATACGACTCCAGCAGTTATAACAGAAATCCACATAGGTTTTGATATTAAATAGGGGATAACCATGCCGATAAAAGTAGCCGGCATTGCAAAATCGAGTCCCCATTCTGATATTTGAGGAAAAGACTTTCCTGCAAGAAGTCCGATTAGAGTACAAAGATTCCAGTTAGTGTACATGAAAATCATTGAACCAAGGTTATAATAGTGTTTATTAGGAGCACCATCTTTTTGATAGTAGCGGTTTGCAGCAACAGCAAAGGTTTCATCAGTTAAACCAAATGCTAAAACAGCCTTCCATAGATGGTTTAGATTTTTGTAAAACGGTATCATTGTTGTACTGTAAAGAATGTGGCGTAAGTTTACCACAAAGGTTGTCAGGACAATAATCTGCCATGCAGTACCCCCTGCAATCAGACTAATGCTTATAAACTGTGCAGAACCTGCAAAGACAAACAGAGACATTCCAATTGTAGCAGCAAATGAGAGTCCAGCAGTTGTAGCTAATGTACCAAATATTATCCCAAAAGGGGCAGCACCCACAATTAATGGAAATGTGTCTCTTGCTCCTGCAAGCATCTGATTTACAGGAGAGAATTTGTCTGTATAAGAGATAGTTCTTTTATCTGTGCTCATCATTTTTCACTACAATATAATTGCATTATTATTTAAGTTAAAGTTTAATCTATTTACAGACACTATCGGTTGTGTCAATCTTTTTTCTTAAAAATAAGTTTTATCTGGAGTTAATAAATTAAATTTATAAATAGGTATTCTAAGCCTTATTATTTAAAAAAGAAGTCATATATGTATAGCAAAGAAGAGGAAGATTGGTTTAAAAAATTTCAGGAGGGTACTCTCTTGGCTAAAGGTTGGAAAGCTCGAGTAAAAGAGATAATAAAACCTTTTAGATCGCCTGAAAGAGAGAGGCTTCAGCAGGAACTTGAAATATTGGGTGAACAAATTGGAAGAGAGTGGGCAAAAGATAACAGCATAAGAAAGATTGACACAAAAATGCTTCAAAATTGGGGAGAATCTTTGGTTGCAGTAAAAGATAGAGGAGCTGATTCGTTAATAGATGAGATTCAAGAAATTAGAGTTAACGTTGATAAGTTGATTTCATAGTTTATGCTTGCTGCTGTTTAGTAAAATCGTATAATAAAATTAATGATACAATAAATCGTTTAAAAACAACAACTATTTGATATAATGCCTAAAAAATGAAAATTCCATATGCTATGGATTTATGAAAAGATTATTATTAGCCGAGTCTGAGTGTTTGCCCGGCTAATAATCAAAATGATCTAATTGTGGATTGTATCTATAAAATTCCAGTTGGCATTGGCGGGACTTTTTCTCCGCCAAGAACATATCCGCCATCAAGCCTGACTACGCTTCCGGTCATATAAGGTGCATTTTTTATTATAAAAAGCACTGCCTTAACCACATCTTCAAGATTTCCAGTTCTGCCGATAAGTGTATGTTCAATGATTGCCTTTTTTTCGTAATCTGTTAATACTGTTTCCCAGCCTCTTGTTCCTTGTGCATGGCGGGTCTCGAATATACCCAGCATGATTTCGTTTACACGGATAGAAGGAGCACCAATTCGTGCCCATGTTTCAGTCAGAAGCGAGACTCCTCTGACAGCAGCAGAATAGCCATCGTTAAATAGAAGGGCAGCAGGTCCGCTTCTTCCAACAATTGCAGCAATAGATGAGAAATTAATCACCGCAGCGTCATCTGATCTTTTAAGAAGAGGCAGCATTTCGTTGAAAATCCATCTTTTTGCCTTAAGAGTAGTTGCCATTTCAAGTTCCCACTGCTCTTCCACATATTCTCCATGAACAGCGGGCCAACCTCCCCTCTCAATATTATTTATCAAAATATCAAGTTTTCCAAAACGCTCTTCAATACTATTTTTTAGATGCTTTATCTGCTCTACATCAAGCAGGTTTACATCATAAATTGCATAATCACTGCCTGATTGAGAAAAAATATCTTCCATCTCTTCAAAGCTATCTTGCCAATCGTAGCGTGTGAGGGCAAGATTTACTCCCTCTTTTGCAAGTGCTGCTCCTACTGCCCTTCCAACTCCCTTTACAGCACCAATCACAAGGGCATTTTTACCTTTTAATTGCATAATGTTATCTCAAAATATGTTCTTTATTAAACAAAATAATCAAATTAGATTAATAAGTTTGATAAAAAAAGTATTGTTTTTTTTGTTAATAGCGATTTTTAAAGTCAGTTTTGAGCATTGATTTCAATCCCAAAGAGCATGTTTTTAATCCACGCCAAACCAAAATTCAGAAGAGCTATATCATCAGTTTTTATTTGTTCAACCATTGATTGTGAAATAGTACCATTTTTTATTAAATCTTTTATTAATCCTTTTTCAGGCTGACCATTTTTAAAAATTTTAGCTCTAAAAGTATCTAAATCATAACATGCAAGATAAAATTTATCAGCATCTGCACCATCAAGTTTTCCGGCTATAATACGGTTTTTAAGGCTGATTATCTCCATCAGTTTATCATTCATAAAGTTATGAAGCTCAACATCTTGACCTTTTAACCATTCACGTACCGTTAATGGAGATTTAGATTTGTTTAACTCATATTGAGACTGCCCGTTTTTATTAGCATCTCTGTTAGGATATCCGTTTTTTTCGACAAATCCATTACAGTGAGGCTCTTGAATCAGTGCAAAATGCTCTGAGACTTCACCTGTCTTGCGAGAGCGTATGATTGCCCTTGCAATTGGATACATTCTGCAGGAAGCAGGTCTGTCAGGATATACTGAACAACCAGATTCTCGTACAAAAGGGCAGGCATGTCCTGAATCAGGGTTCGGTTTAAAAGTCACAACTGGTAAACCTGATTCAGGTCCGTTGTGGCGTGACGTGTATTTTTTTAAAAACTCGTCAGATGTTATACCTAAATTCTTTTTCAACCGGAGAATATCATAAGGTGTCAGGAATTGATTCAAATCCCTGCAACATGCATTAAAACATGATACATCAGGAGAACATTCAAACAACAACGGCTCATCAATCCCTATGGGAATCATCTCTTCACTCATAGTATAAAATAGTGTCCTTTTATGTAAAATAAATTTTATAACACAATTATCCAAACATTAGTAATTTGAAGGCAGCGATAAGTACAGTCAAAATATAATGATTAGAATAAATAAATCTTTAAATAGTGTATATTTAATTAAATAGATGTTTATGGTAATTACTATATATTGTAGCTCAAAAAAATCAATGGTAATATATATAGATAGTCTATTAAAACTAATAAATATTTTTTAAATTTTTATTAGTTTTAAAAAGCACTATGGCAAAAGTTCTTGACAAGGATAGTTGCCAGTGCTAATTTTCCTGCGATTATAATCTTTGGAAAGATACCGATTTTCAAGTAAATTATATCATAAAATTTTCAGATTTCATCAAGTTGAGATAATTAATATCTCATAAGTTTATTATAAGCTGTTTGATATTGCTGAGAATTACTATGGATTAACAGGCCACAAGTATTGTGTCCTATTGTGTATAATTAATACGACATAATTGAATTTTGATAGTGTCGTGCATCATTAACAGAAGTTGCTGAAAGCTGAAATATTATACAGCAGTCAGCACGCTAAGTAAGGGAGGTATTTTAGATGCCATCTTTTGTAATCGCAGAGAAATGCGACGGCTGCAAGGGTGGGGATAAAACAGCATGTATGTACATCTGCCCCAATGACCTTATGGTTCTTGATCCAAACGCAATGAAAGCTTATAACCAGGAGCCAGATCAGTGCTGGGAGTGCTATTCCTGTGTTAAAATTTGTCCTTCACAGGCAATTGAGGTAAGAGGTTACTCTGACTTTGTACCAATGGGAGCTTCTGTACAGCCAATGATGGGAACAGAAGATATCATGTGGACATGTAAATTCAGAAATGGTGTAGTTAAACGCTTCAAATTCCCAATCAGAACAACTACTGAGGGTGAAGCTAACGACTACGCTGCTCTTAAGGGTAAAGACTTGAATTCTGGCTTGCTTTCTACAGAGGAAGCTGATGGCAAAGTTCTGGCCGCTCCGACCGAACTTGCTTAATTTATAGGTATCCTAACTCATTTCTGAACATAATAAATATTTTGGAGGTATATAATGGCATTACCTAATAAACCTGTTGGCGAACTGAAGGTCGTTAGAGACCCAGCAGTTGAGAAGAAAGACGTTGATATCCTGATTGTCGGCGGCGGTATGGCAGCTTGTGGTACAGCGTTTGAGATTAAAAAATGGGCAGATCCTGATACAAAGATTCTTCTTTGTGATAAAGCAGCTCTTGAGAGATCAGGCGCTGTTGCACAGGGTTTGTCTGCTATAAACACATATATCGGCGATAATAAGTGTGAAGATTACGTCCGCATGGTACGTAACGACCTGATGGGTATTGTTCGTGAAGACCTTATCTATGACCTTGGTCGTCATGTTGATGATTCTGTACATCTTTTTGAAGAATGGGGACTTCCTGTATGGAAAAAATCAGACGCAGGAAAGACTCTTGATGGTAAACAGGGTCTGAAACAGGGTACCTTAAAAGCAGGTGCAACTCCTGTTCGTACTGGTAAATGGCAGATAATGATCAATGGTGAGTCTTACAAGAGAATCGTTGCTGAAGCTGGCAAAAAAGCTCTTGGAGCTGACAACATTTTAGAAAGATGTTTCATTGTTGAGCTTCTTAATGACAAAGCTGATCCTAATAGAATCGCTGGTGCTGTAGGTTTTTCTGTACGTGAAAACAAAGTTTACATCATTTCTGCTAAGGCAATAGTGGTTGCCTGCGGTGGAGCTGTTAATATTTATCAGCCTCGTTCAGTTGCTGAAGGTAAAGGTCGTGCATGGTATCCAGTATGGAATGCTGGTTCAACATATACTATGGCACTTCGTGCTGGTGCTGAACTCTCTATGATGGAAAACCGTTTCACCCCAGCTCGTTTTAAAGATGGTTACGGACCTGTTGGTGCATGGTTCCTTCTTTTCAAAGCTAAAACCGTTAACGGTCTTGGTGAAAACTATGCTGGAAGCGACGCTGCAAAAGCTGAACTTGAGAAATATGCTCCTTATGGAACAGCTGCTGTTACTCCAACCTGTCTGAGAAACCATCTGATGATGAAAGAGTACAAAGAAGGTCGTGGTCCTATCATCATGAAAACTTCTGCAGCACTTCAGGAACTTGGCAAGACTATGGACAAAAAGGAACTTAAACACCTTGAGTCTGAAGCTTGGGAAGATTTCCTTGATATGTCAGTAGGTCAGGCAGGTCTCTGGTGTGCAACAAACACTGAGCCTGAAAAAGTTGACTCTGAAGTTATGCCGACCGAACCGTACCTCTTAGGTTCACATTCTGGCTGCTGCGGTATCTGGTGTTCAGGTCCTGAAGAAGATTGGGTTCCAGCTTCTTACAAATGGGGCTATAACAGAATGACTACTGTCCGCGGTCTGTTCACTGCTGGTGACGGCGTTGGCTGCTCAGGACACAAGTTCTCTTCTGGTTCTCATGCAGAAGGTCGTATTGTCGCAAAGTCAATGGTTCAGTACCTGAAAGCTGAAGGAAGCAAGGTTACAGGTTTTGCAGAAACTGATCAGGAACTTGTTGATTTAGTTTACAAACCCGTACGCAACTATCTGGACAACTTTGAATATACTACTGCTCAGGATGTTAACCCAAAATACTGCAAACCTTCTGGCATGGCTATGCGTCTGATGAAGATGACTAATGAGTATGGTGCAGGTGTTGCTACTTATTACATGACTTCTGGAAAGAACCTTGAGATTCTCATGAATCTGTTTGAAATGTTCCGTGAAGACCTTGATAAGATAGCTGCTGGTGATCTGCATGAGCTTATGAGAGCATGGGAAATTTTCCATCGTCTCTTTACAGTTCAGGCTCACACCCGTCATATCCAGTTCCGTGAAGAGACCAGATATCCTGGTTTCTATTACAGAGGCGATTTTATGGGTCAGAACGATGCTGAGTGGTTCTGCTTTGTCAACTCTAAGTATGACAAAAAGACAAACGAGTGGACATTGAAAAAAGAGCCATATCACAAGATAATTGCTGATTGATGATAATGTTCTGGATCATAAAGATTGAGCTTTTATCAGAACACAATGAGTTATATTAGTTAATACAGATAACCTCCAGGTGCAACTTATGCTTGTGCTTGGGGGTTTTTTAAAATTTTGATATACTAAATTTATATACGGGAATTTTGTGAACCCTGTGTCCTTTAGAAAAGGGGACTGGGAAGTTGCAATCGGAAAATAGTTTAAAGCAACTGTGTATTAATTATTACGGGACACTTTTTATTTTGGTGTAGTGCTGTTTTTGCTTTTTCGGGTTGCAGTTTGCGAATCTCAAATTTCAGAAGGACACAGGATGCCGGACAATATTTCAATTCCCGACATCCTTAAGAATTATTTTTTAACATCTTTACGTATGCACGGAGGGATAGCATGACAATAGACAAATCAGCCCCGGCCAGCGCAAGTATCATGGTAGTTGGTGGCGGAATCAGTGGGATTACCACTGCTCTGGAAGCTGCCGAGGTGGGGTATGAGGTACTCCTTATTGAAAAGGAGCCTTCATTAGGAGGAAGAGTATCTCAGCTTAAGCACTATTTTCCAAAACTTTGTCCGCCTACATGTGGCCTTGAAATCAATTACAGAAGAATCAAAGATAATCCTAAAATCAAAGTCATAACAATGGCTGAAGTTGAGAAAGTCGAGGGAAACCCGGGGGATTATAATGTTGAAGTTAAGATAAGCCCTCGATATGTCAATGAAAATTGTACAGCTTGTGGTGAATGTGAGAAAGTTTGTGATTCTGAAATATCAAATGAGTTCAATTTTGGTATGAACAGAAGAAAGGCAGCTTATCTTCCTCACGGTATGGCATTCCCTTTACGGTACGTTATGGCTCCTTCTATGAGTGCTGATGACAGAGAGAAATGCAAGGCAGCCTGTAAGTACGATGCAATTGATTTTGATATGCAGCCCAAAACTCTCAACTTTAAAGTTGGTGCGGTTGTATGGGCTACTGGCTGGAAACCTTATGATGCAGCAAGAATAGACAACTTAGGATTTGGCAGATATCAAAATATCATTACCAACATGATGCTTGAGAGGCTTGCCTCTAAAAATGGTCCTACAGAGGGGAAAATTTTAAGACCTTCTGATGATAAAGCTCCTTCAACTATAGCATTTGTCCAATGTGCAGGTTCCAGAGACGAAAACCACCTTCCTTACTGCTCTTATATCTGCTGCATGGCATCTTTAAAACATGCCACATATATCAGAGAGCAATATCCTGATGCAAAAATATACATATATTATATTGATCTTAGAACACCAGGCAGAAAATATGAGAACTTCTATAGCAAATTAAAACAAGACCCGAATGTGTTCTTTGTAAAGGGAAAAGTTGCAGAAGTTGATGAAGAGAGCGGTACCGGTAATGTTAAACTTGTCGCTGAAGATACTCTTTCTGGTGAGAAAGTTAGACAAACCGTAGATATGTTGGTCCTTGCTACCGGAATGCAGCCAACTTTATCTTTGGATAAGCCAAATGCTGATTTGAAATTTAATTCTGACGGTTTTATTATCAATGACTTTAAAAAAGGCGGCATGTTTGCTGCAGGATGTGCCAACAAACCTGCTGATGTTGTCTCATCGAACCAGAATGCAACCGGCATGGCTCTCAAAGCCATTCAGACGCTGGTGAGGAGGTAGAGGGTTACCATGAATAAAAAATACGGCGTATATATCTGCACAGGATGCGGAATCGGTGATACCTTAGATATTGATTCTCTGGTTGCAATACCTGATGATGAGGGTACAAATTGCAAGACACATCCTTTTCTCTGCGGTAAAGAGGGCGTTGAGATAATCAAAAAAGACGTTGAAGATGGCAAGGTTAATGCAATGGTTATTGCAGCCTGTTCTAAGAGAGTCAATTTTGATGTATTCAATTTCAACGGTTGTATAATTGAGAGGGTAAACTTGAGAGAGGGTGTTGTATGGCCCCATTCAAGAGAAAAGTATCCTGCTCTGACAGAAGAACAGAAAGATGACAGCGCTTACTATGATCGAATTCAGATGAAAGCTGAAGATCATCTTAAAATGGGAATGGTTCGAGTTGAAAAAGTCGAACTTCCAGAACCATATAAAACTGAATCTTTCTCTAAAAAAATTCTTGTTTTAGGTGGTGGAATAACAGGAATTTCTGCTGCATTAGATGCTGCTAAAGCTGGATTTGAGGTAACTATTGTTGAAAAACAGAATAAGCTTGGTGGTTATTCTGCTCAAATGAGAAGCCAGATGCCTGTTGAAGCTCCTTATGAACAGCTTATTCCTACTGTTATTGATGAAAAAATTGCCGAACTTCAGCAATATCCAAATATTGAGGTTAAAACAGCAACAGAAGTTGCACGTATAGCAGGGCAGCCGGGTGAATTTAGGGTAACTTTCAAAAAACCAGGAGAGAAGATTCCTTTTGATGTTCCATTCCCTCTTCCACCTGAGATGCTTGTTGACGAAAAAGGTAAAGAGCTTGATGCTGAGGCTCAACATGCTAAATATCTTGATTTTAATCAGGGTAAAGAAGATATTCTTACCTTTGATCCAAATGCACAGTTGTATGGTGCTGTAGTTTTAGCTGCCGGCTGGCGTCCTGATGAACTTAGTTCTGAAACATACGCTCACCTTGGTGTTGGTCTTCCAGATGTTATCACCAATGACCAGTTTGAAAAAATTGCCGCTAAAGGTAAAATTGTAAGACCTTCTGACGGTAAAGAGGCAAAATCTGTTGTCTTTATTCAATCTCCAGGAAAAGATGAAGATGATGCAGATTTTCCATACTGCGGTTCAGTTACAAGCCAAGTTGCTCTAAAACAGGCAAAATATGTTAGAAACGATTATGCTGATGGAAAGGCATATATCATATATCAGCATATGAGAACGCCTGGTCTTCAAGAAAATTTCTATAAGAGTATGCAGCAGGACAATGGCATTTTTATGTCAAAAGGTGCCGTAACCAGTGTTACTCAAAGCGGGAACGAGCTTGTTGTTGAAGCCCAAAATACATTGCTTGGTAAAAATTTAAATATCAAGGCTGATCTTGTGGTACTTGCTGCTGGTATGGTGCCTGTAACAGTTGATGATCCAGTTATTAATCTTGCCTACAGACAGGGACCTGGCTTTAGAGACAATGCAATTTTTGGTGGTTATGCTGATTCAAACTATATATGCTTTCCTTATGAAACACAGAGAACAGGAATCTATGCTGCTGGTGCAATCAGAAGAAGCATGACTATTGAAGAGTCTATTGAAGATGCCTGCGGTGCAGCTCTTAAAGCTATTCAGTGTATTGAATCTGCTAACAGAGGAGTTGCAGTACATCCAAGATCAGGAGATATGACATTTCCGAGCTTCTTTTTCCAAAGATGTACTCAATGTAAGAGATGTACTGTTGAATGTCCATTTGGTGCTCTTGATGATGACGCTAAAGGAACTCCAAAGGTTAATCCAACACGTTGCAGACGTTGCGGTACATGTATGGGTGCATGTCCTGAAAGAATTATCAGTTTTGCAGATTACAGCATTGACAGCATTGGTTCACAGATTAAGTCTATCAAGGTACCATCAGAAGATGATTATGATGAGCCTCCTTTTAGAATTCTTGCACTTGTCTGCGAAAATGATGCCTATCCAGCACTTGATATGGTCGGTATAAATAGAATTGACTATTCGCCAGATATCAGAGTTATTCCTGTTCGTTGTTTAGGTTCTGTCAACACAATATGGATAAAAGATGCTTTGGCTCAGGGAATGGACGGCGTTATGCTTGTTGGTTGCAAGCATGGCGATGATTACCAGTGCCATTTTATGAAAGGCAGCGAACTTGCACAGGTCAGGGTGAAAAAGATCGGTGATGCCCTTGCAAGTCTTGCTCTTGAAGAGGAGCGCGTCCGTTTTGAAGAGATTGCCATTGATGAGTATGACAAACTTCCTACTCTTCTGAGTGCCTTTGTTGAAGAGATTGAAGCATTGGGTCCAAACCCATTCAAAGGATTCTAAGGTTTTGATCTAAACTCCTTTTGAATCATTAATATATGGTTTGAAAGGAGTTTATACTTCTAATAAATAAATGATATTCTGTTTTTTAGCTATTCAATTTAAAAGTTGATTCTTATTTAGAAAACCGTTCATATACTGACTTAGGAGGTTATATCAGTATGAGTGAAAAATATTTTGTCCAACCGGATCTGAAATTTATAGATGAGATAACCGGTTTAGGAGCAGAGACTCTTAAAAAGTGTTTCCAATGTGCAACATGTTCGGTTGCATGTCCAATTGCTCCTGAAAACAGCCCCTTTCCAAGAAAAGAGATGATAGCAGCATCATGGGGATTGAAAGATAAACTGATTTCAAACGGCGATATCTGGCTTTGCCATGAGTGCGGCGACTGCTCTGAACTCTGTCCAAGAGGTGCAAGACCAGGAGACGTGCTTTCTGCTATAAGATATGCTGCTATTAATGAGTATGCACAGCCTAAAGCTCTTGCCAATGCAGTCAAAGACCCCAAGAAACTTCCATTTCTTATTGGAATTCCTGCTATATGGTTTGCGATTCTTGCGTGGATCACAATGGCTGGCGGTGATACAATGACCAAACTGTTTAAAACTTTTGGTTTGGAATGGTCACATGGCGGACATGATGTAATTGCCCATGCAAACTTTGTTTCAACTTGGTTTGTTGATTTGACGTTCGTTCCGTTAGCAGCTTTTGTGGTAATTGTATTTGCATTAGGATTAAAGCGATTTATATCAGATATACACAAAAATGCTGTTGCAGAGGGTAAGACTGATAAAGAAACTATTGATCCAAAAGGCTTTTTACAGGCAATCGTAAAGGTTCTCCCTACAATATTAAAACATGATAAGTTCAACGAGTGCGAAGCCAATCATGACAGATCAACTGCACATATGATGGTACTCTATTCGTTTATTGGTCTGTTTGTAGTTACAAATATTTTCTTTGTGGTTCTTTACATTTTTCAGATTCCAGGTCCATATTCACAACTCAATCCTGTTAAATGGCTTGCAAATATCAGTGGTGCTGCATTAGTTATTGGAAGTGCTTTGATGATTAAGAATCGTCTTAGCAAAAAAGATCAAGTCTCCTCATATAAAGATTGGTATATTTTGGGTCTTGTATTTGCTTTAGGTGCAACTGGTCTTTTAACTGAGATGACAAGACTTGCAGGAGCTGAATATCTTACATATTTTATGTATTATCTACATTTAATTGCTATTTTTAATCTGTTTGCATTTCTTCCATTCTCAAAAATGGCTCACTTAGTTTACAGAGTAACTGCCATGGCTTATGCAGAGTATGGGAACAGAAAATAAAAATAAGAGTGTTTTTAGGGTAATCCCTTTTGTATATTATATTAAAAACAACAAAACAAAGGGGATCGTTGGTTTAAAGCCAGAGGATGATATTTTTAAGGAGGTAATGTTTTGGCACAAGGAACAGTAAAATGGTTTAGCGACAAAAAAGGGTTTGGTTTTATTGAACAAGATGGGGGCAGTGATGTTTTTGTCCATCACACTGCTATCGTAATGTCAGGTTTCAAGACTCTTTCAGAAGGAGACAGAGTAACATTTGATATTGAACAGAATGACAGAGGACCTGCAGCCAAAAATGTGGTAAAACAGTAGATTCCTCCGTAATTATATCGATTGTAAAATAATCTGTTCTGTGTAAAGCAGATTGATAGAATGGAGTTAGTATAAGGGCGAAAATTTATTTTTCGCCCTTTTTTTGTTTTAAGCATCAGAGCTGTTAGATTATTGTCAGATTATTTTACACTTTGTAAAAAAACAGAAGCGTAAAGCTGCAATTTTTTCTATCCGATTGATCTTTCTATTAAGAGTTTTTTCTAATTAAATCAAACTGATCATCTAATCTGCATAGCTATGTTTTTACAATGGCATATCAATTGCAAAATTTAACATTGGTGTAAAAGCTCACAATGAGGGTAAAATTAAAAATTTAGTTAAGCTGCAACTTCTCATTTATGTTTATAGGAGATTCCATGTATCGAGCATTTAGACGAAAAATAATCATTACGACTCTTTTAATATCATTTGTCCCATTGGCTCTTCTTGGCTATACATTATATTATGGATTTGCAAAAGCATATCAACAGAGGATAGAGCAGCAGGTCAACTCAAGACTTAGAGCCTGTGCCCAGACTCTTGATATGTTTCTTGAGGAGAGATTAGTAATTCTTTCGGCAATTGCAAGTATGTCAACCCTTGATTATTATAAGGATATATCACATCTTCAAAGTCTGTTTCAGAGTATTAACCAGAAGACAGGTGGAGGGATCATTGATTTAGGAGTAATAAATAACAAAGGTGACCATCTTGCATATATTGGACCATACGATCTTAAGGGGCTTAACTACAGTGATGCATCATGGTTTCACCATGTTATGATTAAAGAGGTTTATATAAGCGATGTTTATACTGGTTATCGGAAAATCCCCCATTTTATTATTGCGGTAAAAACCACAAACAAAGATATTGATTGGATTTTAAGAGCTACAATTGATCTTGATATATTTACAAAAATTCTAAGTACAGCGCAGATAGGAAATACAGGTGACGCTTTTATAGTTAATACTGAAGGAATATATCAATCTCCCTCAAGGTTTCATAAAGATAAAATCCTTACAAACTCTGGGCTTGATACAAGTATGTTTGGTGCAAATATTACTGTAATAAAAAAGGGGGACGGTCCTGATAAAAATTTAGTATATAGTGGATTATGGATAAGAAATGGTCAGTGGCTTCTTGTTGTATCCCAAAATACTGATGATAATATTCTATCCTTTTCAGATATGATTACCGAACAATTCATGCTTTTTTTCCTTGCAGTTTTTGGCATCATTATTACAACTGTAATAACAACAAGTATCAGCGTCAATACCCTTCAAGAGCGTGATAAAGAGGTTGCAGAGCTTAATGCACATCTTATCCAGACAGATAAACTTGCGGCACTCGGCAAAATGGCAGCAGGAGTTGCACATGAAATAAATAACCCTCTTGGAATTATCTCAACAAAGGCTGGGTGGATGAAAGATCTCTTGGAGGAGGAGGAGTTTAAAGATAGTCCGAATTTAAAGGAGTTTCAGGAGTGTCTTGATAAAATTGAGGAGCATGTTCAAAGAGCCGGCAAGATAACCCATAATATGCTTGGATTTGCAAGAAGCATGGAGCCTGTAATGGAAAAGGTAGATATCAACTCTGTTCTTACTAAGACTACAGAGTTTCTAAGCCACCATGCGCAGATTAATAATATAACGATAAAGACAGATTATGACCTAACTCTCCCTGAGATAACAAGCGATCGTTCACAGTTGCAGCAGGTGTTCCTCAATATACTTAACAATGCAATTGATGCGATTGAACATCAGGGTGAAGTCATAATAACAACCCGAAAAGAAAATGGTTCACGTAATGATAGTGATAAAATTGTGGTTGATATCAAAGATACAGGTACAGGAATCCCCGAGCATATTAAAAATAGAATATTTGACCCATTTTTTACCACAAAGGAGAAAGGAAAAGGTACAGGACTTGGTTTGTCAATCAGTTACAGAATAATTGAAAAACTCGGTGGAACCATATTGGTTAAAAGCGAAAAAGATAAAGGCACTGTATTCAGCATTGTTCTACCAAGGAATGAAAATTTAATAACCACCTAAAGTTGATGTGTGTAAAGGGATGGCTG
>CAZIJN010000002.1:0-16693 GCA_964539635.1 uncultured Desulfobacterales bacterium
TGTTCCCATAGTAAGAATACGTATGTGCTTATGCTCAGAAGGAGCTTTAACTTGAGAACAGCTATCTTCATCTACCATTACAAATCCCTTATTGTTCTTTTTCATAAGAAACCTCATATCTTAAAAGTTATTGTTGCATTTTTGGGTTGTGGCTCAATCTAATTTTTTTTGTTTCAAGTAGTTATAGCAAGTATCAATTAAATTAAGCATAATTATTGCTGTAGTCTTTTTTATATATAAAGAGTTTTTGTTTTGCTTAAGGGCGGTTTTTATTAAAATTATTTTTTTCATATAGCTGTTTCCATGATTAACCAATCGATTCAAAAGCAATAAGTTACATGTTTATCTGGAATATTTTCTACTAATTAGGTATATAACAAAAAAGGTGGGGCGTTATCCGGAACGATGGGTATTTTTTTCAATATCATTTATTTATACAAGGTAAGTATGGCTGACAAAATTTCACTTAATAGGATACTCAACATGAAATTTTTATACAACGCTCTTAGTTTATCCGTTTTTCTCCTCATGCTTCCTTTTCTGCCCTTTATTTATCTATTTTCAGAAAAACGAAGGGCAAACATGCTGCAACGGCTCGGCTTTGTCCATCTTGTCCAAAAAAAGCAATTTAGAAAAAAAAGGCTGTGGCTGCATGCTCTCTCTGTAGGTGAGGTTAAATCTGCGGTTCCTCTGGTTAATGCTTTGAAATATAGATATTTCAATGATTCAGATTACGAATTGATTATAACTGCATCAACAAGAACAGGTTTTGATATGGCACGCCAGCTTTTTTTAGATTCTGCACAAAACGCTTTTAAATCAGAGAATGGCGGCATGCCTGTGCAAATTGGATATTTCCCATTTGATCTGCCTTTTTCCGTTAAGAGTATCTGTTCAAGAATCGAGCCTGATCTTGCGATTATTGTTGAGAGCGATTTGTGGCCCCAGTTTTTGTGGTATATGAACGATAAGAAAATTCCTGTTTTTCTTGCCAATGCAAGGCTCTCTAAATCCTCGTTTGACGGCTATATGCGGTTTAGGAAGATTAAACTGTTTCAATCTATTTTCTCTTTATTTGAAAAAATCATGGTTCAGACAGAGACGGACAAAGAGAGATTTTTACAAATAGGAGTTCCAGAACATAAAATTATTGTAACAGGAAACATAAAATTTGATCAGCCTGCTCCTGCAACGAACAATCTTGATAATATTAAAAGCTATTTTGGAGATTTGCCTTCAATATCTTCTCCTATTAGATATATTATTGCTGGAAGCACTCATCAGGGTGAAGAGGAAATTCTTGTTTCAGTTTTTAAAGAGTTAAAAGATAAGCTGAAATTCAAAGATATTAAATTGATTATTGCCCCGCGAGACCCAAAAAGAGCATCTGATATAGTAAAAATGCTAAAAACAAAGGGGATTCTAATTGCAAGCAAAGATGATTCTAAAAAAAACGGTGCTGAATCTGATAATCTTATAGGTCAAGATATTATAATTATTGATAAAATGGGAATTTTGGCAAGCCTTTACTCAATTTGTGATGTTGCTTTTGTCGGAGGCTCTCTTGTTCCGTGCGGAGGTCATAATCCGTTAGAGCCGGCTCTTTTTTCTAAACCAGTTATTTTTGGCAGTCACATGGAAGATTTTAAAGAGATATCAGAAACTATGCTCTCAAATGACGCTGCGTTTATGGTTAAAGATAGAGATGAGCTTTTTTCAACTATCGCAATGCTGTTAAATGATAGAAATTCAGCAGACAGAGTTGGGCGGAACGGAGGCAGGCTTGTTGTAAATGGAAGAGGTGCAGTTGAAAAGATATTATCTATTATCGCTGATTGAAAAACAGATGGCTGAAATTTCAGATAAAATCATAAAGATGTCTGATGAAGATTTTAGTGTTAAGCTGCCGTTTTATCTTAAAATTGTAAAATGGTTTCTGCTTGCTTTATCAACTATTTACGGCGTTGTTGTCTCTTTGCGTATCTGGCTCTACGGCAAAAATATACTTAAAAGCCGAAAAGTTCCATGCTGTGTAATCTCTATCGGAAATATTGGTGCTGGAGGAAGCGGAAAAACTCCAATGACAATCTATTTAGCAGAGATGGTAAAATCAATGGGTTTTAATCCTGTTGTGGTAAGCAGGGGGTATGGAGGAAATCTAAATAAGAAAAAACTAAGAAAATCAGATGACTCTGAAATGAGAATCAGCAGCTCTGGAATGGCAATCAGCCCCTCTAAAGTCTTAGAAATTCCTTCAAGCGTGGCTGATGCTGTGGTTGTGGGTGATGGCAATACTATATTTGAAAGCCCTGAAGTTGTTGGAGACGAGCCGTTTATGATGGCATCAAGAAGGTCGTTTCCTGTTGTTGTCGGGAAAAACCGTTTTCGGGCTGTTATGACGGCACTAAATTGCTCTGATGCAGGAGCAGATAATTTAAGCAAGCCTAAAAATAACAGTTTTCAGAAGTTACCCAAAATCCCAAATATTAATGTGATAATTCTTGATGATGGATTTCAGCATATCCAGCTTAAAAGAGACCTTGATATAGTGCTTATGGATTACAACCGACCTTTTGGAAATGGATATCTTCTGCCGGCTGGAAGGCTCAGAGAACCACCTGACAAAGCAATTGAGCGGGCAGATATGGTAATTTTTACAAGATATCCTTATGATGATTTAGAGAGATTGGATAAAAGACGCATAGAAAAAATTGTCAGCCGTAAAGGCGGATTTAAACCATTTTTTATAACAAGACACCGCCCTTTTTTGCACTCATTTTTACATCAGACCAAGCCTTTTCCTGCTGATCTTAAAGCTCTAAAAGGCAGAAAAGCGTGCCTGTTTTCTGGTATTGCTGATAACCGCTCTTTTAGAAAAACGGTTGAGAGTTTGGGAATCTTGGTCAAAGCACATCTTGAATTTAATGACCATCACATGTATAAGAGCGGGGAAATTTCAATGATTGTTGAGGCGTATCGCAATTCTGATGCAGATTTAATGGTTACAACAGAAAAAGATTATGCAAGGCTGGGTTGTATAAGCGGCAATGGAGAATCAATAGATACTCTGAATAAAGATATTTTCAGCAGCTTATTTTCAATGGATTTTGCAGTAATCGGCATTGAGATTGAGTTTATAAGTAATAAAGATGAATTTAACACAAGCGGGTTAAACGCATTTTCTAATCATGCGGCAAATACAATTAAAGATTGGTTAGATGATAATGAGGATCGAGTATGGAAATAGATAAAGATGAAATTATATATCGTATTTTAACCGTATTGATGAACCTTATCGGACTTATCCCCCGCAGAATAGGAAAGTTTTTAGGAGATGTTTTAGGGCTTATATGGTTTAAGGTTGATAAACGACACAGACGGATAACTCTTGAAAATATATCTCTATCTTTAGGAAGAAAATCGAGCAGCAAAAATAAGCTCACAGAGGTAGAAGAGCTTATTTTAGGAAAAAAGATATTTAAAAATATTGCTGGAATGCTTTTTGAGCTTGGCTGGGGATATCGCCTTAAAAGAGAAGACCTTGATAAATATTTTACAGTCAAAGGTCTTGAAAATCTAAAAACAGCACACCAAAAAAGAAAAGGTGTTCTGATTATCCTCTGTCATATAGGCAATTGGGAATTTCTTGTCTCCTCAATTGCATTGACTGGATATAAATCTTCTGCACTGTATAGAAAAC
The DNA here is from genome assembly GCA_964539635.1 of uncultured Desulfobacterales bacterium. Taxonomy (GTDB): domain Bacteria; phylum Desulfobacterota; class Desulfobacteria; order Desulfobacterales; family Desulfobacteraceae; genus Desulfamplus. Next base: position 3,701 of record CAZIJN010000002.1, read on the forward strand.
TTGATTTTTTGCCTTTAGAGCGGTTAATCAGCGAAATGAGGCAGAGGTATGGAACTGTCATGATTCCTTTAAGAGGTGCAAGCAAAAAGATTGACAAACTGCTCGCCGATGGAGAGCTTGTCGGCACTTTGATGGATCAGAACGTTGACTGGTATAAAGGTGCATTTGTTGAATTTTTCGGAAGAGCAGCCTGCACAAACAGCGGTGTTGCATCGTTAGTGCTGAGAACCGAAACTGCGGTAGTTCCTGCGTATATTGTGCGTGATGGTTATATTAATCATGTTATGTATTTTGAACCTGAAATTCCTCTTGTCAGAACAGGAGACAAGATAAAGGATATTGAGATAAATACGCAAAATTACACATCAGCAATTGAATCAATTATAAGGCGTTACCCTGATCAGTGGTTTTGGGTGCATAACAGATGGAAAGTCAAAAATTACTCTCTTTTTCCCTCCGAACGACTAAATACATGAACTAATCTTTAATCTTAATTAACAATAACAGTTAATACATAAGGCTGTTTTTTAATACACAATCTTTAAATTATGCACAATAAGATAACTCACAATAAATCAAAATTGAAAATCCTAATCAGAGCTGCAAACTGGGTAGGCGATGCCATAATGACAACACCTATCATAAGAGCTGTCAGAAAAAATTACCCGCAAGCACATATTACTCTTCTTGCCAAACCTTGGGTGATTCCTGTTTTTGATGACAATCCATATATTGATGATATAATGGTTTACGAAAACAGCACCCGCCACACAAAAGGATTTGGAACTCTTCGGCTTGCACGAGATATCCGTAAAAAAAAGTTTGATATTGCAATTCTTATGCAGAATGCTTTTGAAGCTGCATTGATTACTTTCTTAGGAGGTGTTCCTGTTCGTATCGGATACAATACGGACGGACGGACACTGCTTTTAAATCCATCAATTAAAATGGATAAAAGACTTAAAAAAGGTCATCTGATTGACTATTACAGAGGAATTTTAAAAGGTGCAGGTCTTGTTGATGACGGCAGGAAACTTGATCTATTTATATCTGATAGCGAAAGGCAGGAGGCTTTATCTATTATTGATTCCTATGGGTTAATTGATAGCGATTATAATAAGAATTGTTTAAAACGAAAGCCAATAATAGGCATAAACCCTGGAGCTACCGGCGGAACAGCAAAAAGGTGGTTTCCTGAAAGGTATGCAGAGCTTGCAAACAGATTAGCTCAAAGATTCAACACAAAAATATTGATATTCGGCGGTCCGTCTGACTTTGAGCTTGGAGAGCAGATAAAAGAGCTTACACAATCGTTTAACGGTTCGTCACAATATTCTAATAGTTTATCTAATAATTTAAATGATAAACAAAATAGTCATTTTGATAGCAGTGTATGTGTCAACCTTGCTGGAAAAACTACGCTCAGGCAGGCATTTGCCCTTATAGAACAATGCGATCTCTTTATAACCAACGATTCTGGTCTTATGCACGCAGCAGCAGCTCTTGAAACACGACAGATTGCCATTATCGGGTCAACTGATCATATTGCCACCGCACCATCAAGCCTAAACAGCGTTATGATTCGAGTTCCTGTTGCGTGCAGCCCATGCCTTAAAGTTCATTGCTCTAAAAAAGAGAGTGATGTAGATTATCATACGTGTATGAAGAAGATATCAGTTGATATGGTTATGGAACGATGTGAGTCTGTTTTAGAAAGCATCTCTTAAAATTGACAAGATAAGATATACATTTAGACATAAATAAAATATTCTTATCAGACTAACTCGAACATTAAAGCAAAGATATATGAAAATCAAATTATACAATGATGTTGTGTTTAAATGGGTATTTGGAAGACAGGAGCAGACCTACCCGTTAATCTGTTTTCTAAACGCTGTGGTCTCTTATGATGCAGATGAGTGTGATTGTGCAGAAAACATCAATCCTGCATTTTCAGAGGTTGAGATTTTAAACCCTTATGATGCCAATGAGCCGTTTACAAATGAAAAACAGGGAATACTTGATGTAAGGGCAAAGGATATTAACAGCCAAGAGTGGATTGATTTAGAGGTTCAGGTTGTAAGAACGTCTGATTATAAAGAACGCTCCAAATATTATCTTGCTGGAATGTATCGTGATCAGTTGAAAAAGAGCAGTGAACATAATTATGACGAACTCAGAGCCTGTTATGGAATCCATCTTTTAGTTGATTCTATTTTTGAAGAAAAAGATGAGGAGGAGTTCTGGTTTAACCACTATAGAATGCTTAATATAAGATCACACAAGCCGCTGGTAAATCATTGGAATCTTTACTATGTTGAGTTAAACAAATTTTTCAAATGTTTTGAGAAAGCCAAACTCAATAAAACCATTGAAAGCGATGAAAATATAATCTCTTTTAGCAAAGAGCTTGAACTTTGGAGTTATTTTTTAGGAACTATTCAGGATAATGCAAAACCGCTGTCCCCTGTTTTTAATGCAAACAAAGGAATAGAGGAGGTATTTAACATGCTGCAAACTTTTACAAAAGATGACAGATTAAGAGAACAGTATCGCCTCCACGAAGAATTTTTAAGAGTTCAAAGAGGTGAAGAAGCCCGCAAAGAGAAGTTGAAACAGCAATATCACACAGCTTTGCTTGAGCTTGAAAAAGAGAGAAGAGCTAAACAAGAAGAGAGAAAAGCTAAAGAAGAGGCTTTAAGGGTAAAAGATGCTGCTTTAAAAAATAGTGAGGAAATTCAGAGAGTTTCAATAATATATCTTAGAAAAGCAGGATATTCAAATGGTGAGATTTCAAAAATGTTAAACATTGCTTTAACAAAAGTTGAGAGCATTGCTTGAGCCTCAGATATAAGAAGTTACTATAAAAACAAGGATATAATTTTTGTTAAGCTCCATAAATAAGAATTTTATAAATAGAAATTCAGTAAATAAAATATTAATAGTTAAACCAAGTGCTTTTGGAGATATTGTCCACACACTCCCTTTTTTGAATGCACTTAAAAGAGGTTATCCAAACTCACAAATTGACTGGGTCGTAGCAGAGGGACTTCATAAGTTTCTTGAAGGGCACTCTATGATTAACAGACTGTGGGTAATCAAAAAGGATAGATGGAAGCGATTAAACTATCTTAAAGAGAGTTTTACCGAAATAAAAGAGCTTGTAGCATGTTTGAGAAAAGAGAGATATGATGTGGCTGTTGATCTCTCTGGAATACTAAGAAGCGGTCTTATTACTTTTGCCTCTGGTGCAAGGATAAAACTTGGATTTGAAGAGTCAGACGAGGGAAGCCATTTTTTTTATTCTCATAAAATCAAGGGGGATATGACTATCCACGCTGTTGACAGATATTTAAAACTTGCCAAAGCTCTTGGCTGTCCGACTGATGTTATTGCCTATCCATTTGCACCGTTTGATGAAAATCCCGAAATTTTAAATGAGCTTCCTAAAGAGTATGCGGTTATCTCTCCATCTGCTGGAAAACCTGCCAATCAGTGGCATGCCTCAAGATTTGGAGAGCTTGCAAGTATGCTGCCTTTCCCGTCAGTGGTAATCAGCGGCTCTTCTCGTTCAGATATAGCAGCAGCACAAACGGTTGTAGAGCATTCAAAAGGCAGGGCTGTCTCTATTGCTGGACGGACTGGATTAAAAGATTTGATTCCTGTTATCAGTAAAGCTGAATACTTTATAACTAACGATACGGGACCTATGCACGTTGCAGCAGCAGTTAATGTCCCTGTGTTTGCTATTTTTGGTCCTGCAAATCCAGTAAGAACAGGACCTTATGGAGATATTCATACAGTTATTCAAAAAAAATTACCATGCAGTCCTTGCTATCGCTGGAAGCCTTGTTCTCACTGGAGCTGCATGAATGATATTACATCTGCCGAGGTTTTTAATGCCATACACTCTAAAGGTCTTGCTTAAAACAGCAGTTGGTTGAGATTAAACAAACTATGGTTTGAATAAAAAAAACAGATGATTTAAACAAGATAAGGTTTAAAATATTGCCTCAATTTATAATAAATTTAAAAACCCTTTACAAAGATATGGACAGAGCCGATCAGATACTTGTAACACTGGTAGCTCTTACGTTTTTCAGCTTTCCAATCGGCACTGCTCCTCCTCTGATATTAATTATTACAGCTTTTGTGGTATTTCTTGCATCAGGAAAATTTTTAGGTGTTAGAAAGTTATGGAATGCTCACAAAGTATCCCCGCTATTTAAAAATGTTATGTCTGAAAATTGGATATTTCCTCTGTTTTTGTTTCTTTTGCTGCCATGGATTGGTTTGATCTATGTTCCTGAAATTTCAGATGTAAGCATGGATTATGCAAGGAAAACACACTACTGGCTATATGCTTTTGTCGTTGCTCTTCTTCCTTTAGATAAACGTGTTATATCATTTATAGTAAAAGCATTTATTGCGGGGCTTTTAGTAAATAGTATCTTTGCATTCATACAGTTTACAGGTCTTGCCCCTGCACCATCTCCAAGCGGCATTCAAGGATATTTTGGTTTTGGGGTTATTTACAGTGCACTTTCAATGTATCTTGTCTCTGCAATAATGATGGCATCATTTTTCTTTAAGTATGCTAAAACAAAACAGATTAAAGCTCTTAACATTCTTTTAATATTTATATTTTTATTTCATATCTCAATTATGGACGGAAGAAACGGCTATGTAACCTTTTTTGTTCTATCTCCTTTTATTGCGATTAATGTAATCGGCAGATTTGATTGGAAAAAGGTAACTTTTATCTGTATTGTTTTTTTGATTGCAATGTCTTTTTCGCCAGTTCTTAAAAACCGTATTACAACCACATTTGCAAATATGAGAGCAAATCAGCAGACCATACTTGAACAGCCATGGAATACCAATGTTATTCATATCGCACCTCGTTTTTATCTGCTTCGTGCAGCATTAGAACTTTTTCTTGAACATCCTGTAATTGGAGCAGGCACAGGCGGATACCGTTACTATATAGAAAAAGAGGGGGCGATTCCTCTGCACAGCCACCCTCATAACAACATTTTGTATATGGGCGCAAGTTTTGGAATTTTAGGTCTTTTTTCATATTTCTGGCTATGCTGGGTGATGTTTAAAAAATCTTGGCAGCACAGAGATGAGATTCAAGGCTATTTTGCACTATCAATACTGCTTGTTATCTTTATCAGCGGCTTTTTTAACTCTCAGATAATTGATTCTGGACCTGCTCTGTTTTTCGCGTTGGGATATGGTTTATTGAATCATATGAGGTGTGATTAGTTTAATACCAAAAAAATATCTATACAAATAGTATCTTTTTATCAAAACAAATAAAAATCATAATGCAAAAAGTGTTGCCCAATTTTATGTATGGACATATAATACAATCAATAATATATTGATTGTATTTGTTTTGATTTTTGCCGCAAAATATTTGATAGGGTTTTGTTTTATCAAGCTGCTCAAAAGGAGGTATATAGATGACAACAGTGTCAGGTGCACATACTCACGTAATTCAGCAGTCAAATCTTGCCCATGAGGCAACCCACCACCTTAAACCCGTTCAGCCTGATCCTACTGATCTTCAGAATCAGCAGATTATAAGGGAAAATATAGAACAGACAACCGTTATATCCACTGAAAAAACGGGCAATGTCAATATTGATACAAAAGCAAAAAAGAGAGAAGAGCAAGAGAGGTTATCTAAGAAAAAAAAGCTGCGGGATAAAAAAAGAGTTCAAGGTGATCCAGAATTACCAGGTAATCTTTTAGATACTGTAGCATAGAGATTGTAATAAAAACTAACAAACATAGAAAATTTCTCAAAAGAGATAAATGGGAGGATATTTATTGTGAAAAAATCGGTTACTGTTTTTATAGCCATGATTCTATTATCGGCTGCATATGTATGGTATGTTGAGACATCTTATTCTAAAACTAACTCTGAAGCAAAATTGCCTGATACACACTTAGAGCAAAAAGAGGCTGCAAAAGCTGCTCATTATCAGCTCTCTCAATTTATAACACCTGAAACATGCGGAGGTTGTCATGATGAAATTTATGAGCAATGGCAAGGCTCAATGCACAATCTTGCATACTATGATGAAATATACAACTCTGTTGCCGATGCAGGTCTTATCGGGCTTACCGATAAAGATGAGATAGCAGAAGCTGAACATTGCCAGTCATGCCATACGCCGATTGGTTATATAACAGGCTATCCTCTTAAAACGTCTGATGATAAATCAAAGATCGCTGAGATATCAAAACAGGGAGTTCAGTGCGACTACTGCCACTCAATCACAGGAGCTTATGCAGTTTATAATGCAAAATTTAAATATGATCCCGGAAATGGAGAGGACGATCCTGGAGTAAAAAGAGGACCATTTAAAGATTCTGAGTCAGACTATCATCAGTCTGAATTTTCAGAGTTTCATACAAAATCTGAACTATGCGGAACATGTCATGATGTTCAACACGTTGCACTTGGCACATGGCTTGAGACAACCTATCAAGAGTGGAAAAAAAGTCCCTACAACAAACAAGGGGTGCAGTGTCAAGATTGTCATATGTATCAAAGATCAGGATATCCTGCTACAGGCTCAACAGACAGACCTAAAAATCCCGGAACAGCGGCTGATGGTTCAGTTGAAAGAGACCATATCTTTACCCACTATTTTGTTGGCGGAAATATGGCAATTCCTGCACAATCAGACAATAAGGCTCTTATTCAAATGTCAGAGGATAGGCTCAAAAATGCAGCGGATATCAAAATAGAGCCTAAAGCAGAATCAGATAAATCAGGTACAAGAAAGATTGTTGTTAAAATAAAAAACATTGGTGCTGGTCATGATATTCCGACTGGAGTATCAAATATCCGTCAAGTTTGGCTTAAAGTTCAAGTGAAAGATAGTAAAGGAAATCTTATATTCAAAACAGGAGAACTTGACAAAAAAGGTTATCTTCCTGAAAATTCAATTGTTTACACTACTGTTTTTGGTGATGGAAAGGGTAATCCTGTGAACAATTTTGCTAAAGCAAGAGAGATTTTAAGCGACAAAAGACTTAAACCTATGCAGGAGCATGTTGAAAAAATTGATGTTGGAGCATTTGACGGTGACGTAACAGTTGAGGCTTCTCTCCTCTATAGCGGATTTCCTCAGAATCTTGCAGACAGCTTCAAAGAGCTGAAAGGCATGCGTATTCCTGTTGTGGTAATGAAAGAGGCTAAGAGCGTTGTTGCTGCAAAATAGATTTTAGCCGGAGATAGTAGATATTTTTAAAGCACAAGATTGGAGATAATGTATGAGCAAACTGCTTATCATGGAATTATGGGTTGCCGCTCAACTGTTTATAAATCTTGTGCTTGTAATGCTTTTGTGGCGGTTTGTAAGAAAGTTAAAAAAAATAGAGATTGAGCTGCACGACACCTTTAAGCGTGATGATATTAAGAATGTTACAGAATCTATTCATCATGAAGTTGTAGAGAGAATAGATAAACTTGTCCGCGATATGGGTGAAAAAGCAGCAGTTGAGATGGTTGATCGTGCAGCTAAGGATATTATTGATCTTCTTGATCCTTTAGTTAAAGGCTCAGAGTCAACTGCCGCTGCTTTTGAACAGCAGATAAAAGAAAAAAAGCGTCTTATAAAAAATCTCAATGATAACCTTGATTCCCGCATTACAAGCATCAATCTGCTGCTATCAAGATCAGAGGTGATATTAAACTCCAAGGACAAATCAATATATCAGCATCAATCTTCTACAAACCGCCAGCAGAGTAATGGTAATGAAAATTTCAGCTCATCAAACTCTTCATGGTCAATAGAAGAGGATTTAGCCCAAGAAAAATCGGAAGAGAGCGTAGCTGATCAGCAGAAAAAAATCGTGCAATGGTATCAACAGGGACTTGATATTGATACCATTGCATCAAAGCTCTCAATGCCTCGGGGTGAAGTTCAGTTGGTAATAAGTTTGAAAGAGAAAATTATGAACATGGAGAGATAGCTTTTAAAAATAGGAACTGGTAAGTTTTAAAGAAATGGAGATACTGCCTTGAATTTGATAAAAAATATGCTCCCCTTACCAGATTTCAAATTAAATAAGGCAGATACGCTTCTTAAAAAATCCCTTCTTCCCCTTCTTGAAAAAAATCAGATAGTTGATGCAAAAGTTCTTAAGCTGATCTCCCCTTCAAAAGCAGAACTTCTTATTTTGGGTAAAAAAGTTGTTGCTGACACATCTGAATCTTCCAATTTGGCAAAAGCAAACCTTGCAAAAGGGGATACCATTCAGCTTAAAGTTACGGATCAGGGGCATCTTAATATTTTAAAGGTAATACCTAAAAAAGTTCTGCCTCAAAACACTGCATCAGAGAATCTAAAAACTTCGGCTCAGCCAGCCATGCACTCAGCATCATCTTTAAAAACTGCATCTTTAAATCCAAATTTAAATTCAACTACTGCTGTTAATAGCAATATTTCCAAACATTCAAATTCTGCAATACAGTTTTTTGCAAAAAATCAGCCTTTTGAAGGGTTTACCAAACTTGCAGCAGCACTATTTTCTAATCTTAAAGAACTTCCTGAAAAAAAATCTTCTGTTACCACTAACTATGAGAACAGCTTAACAAATCAGGTTAAAACAGATAAACCATTTATGGATAAAGCTGATATTAAAAATCTCTTAATGTCAGTTGCGTTAAAATCAGGCAAAACTGATGTTGATTTTCTGCCCCGCCTGCTCCAAAAAAGCGGTATTCTGATGGAAAGCAAACTTGCAGATATGCTCAAATCTCCATCTTCTGGATCAACAGAGATTTATTCAAATCCAGCGTCTGATTCTCCAAAAGCCTCAGCCTCTTCTCCCCTAACCTCTTCTCCTGCACCGCCTGCTCCTGCTCCCTCATCTTTTATTCAGGAAGATATCAAAGGAGCGGTGTTAAATTTTATAGCCAACTCAGGTTTTGAAGCATCTGAATCACTCTCTTTAAACGATATCCATTCATTTAAGGAGTTTGTCCAAAATCTTGAGAATGTGCAGCTTCTCAACAGCCATCTGTCAGAATCAGGAAAATATATCATTCCTTTTCCTCTGTTCAGCGGCGATCAGTTCAGCTTTGGTCAGCTTTTAATTGATCTTGGGCAGAAAGATAAAGATGATGAAAACGGCTCTTCAAAAGAGAACTCTCTGCTTAAAGTCTCTCTTTTCTTAGATATGACCAATCTTGGACCAGTCAGAGCTGATTTTTCTGTGCTTAAAAATAATATAACAGGTGGTTTTCAAGTTTCAGATCAAGAGACTGCCGATTTTTTCAACTCCATGCTTTCAGAGCTTAAAGAGAGATTACAAACGCATCAATTCAATGTTCATAAAATTGAGTGCCGTGTGGTTGAACCTGAAAAATTGGCTGAAAAATCAATCATAAATGAACTGCTCAAATCTGAAGATCATGGATTGAGTTTGATGATTTAAATCAGGTGTAAAATATAGAGTGAAAATTTGAATAAAAATAATACCATTAAAAAATTTCCTCAAACAAGTTCTATTCAATATGTGCATATTGCAATAGGTTTTACCGGATTGATTATAGGCAGTTTTGTCTATTTAAGCGACCGTCCGCCTGAATCTACTTGGTTTGTGAATAAATTTTTATACTCGGTTGGACAATCCATACATTCAACTTTTCCAGATGTTTTTGGAAGTCTGAACAAAAGTATGGCTTCATTTTTGCACACATTCTCTTTCAGCATGATTACAGGTGCATTTATCGGAGAGTCTAAAAGAGGCTGCCTTGTTGCTGCCATGTTTTGGGCTGTTGTCAATATTCTGTTTGAGATTGGTCAATATTTTGACTCTATTGCAGTCACACTTATACCAGACTGGTTTGAGCAATATGAGCTGCTAAAAACAGTTGATAATTATTTTATTGCAGGGTGCTTTGATTTTTGGGATATTGCCGCCATTTTTGCAGGTGGTCTATTTGGATACTTAATGCTGTTATTTACAATGAAACCTAACTTAAGGAATTATAACTGATATGATTAAAATTAATACCCCCAGCAGCAGAGATTTTAAAGGCTTTAAGAACAATCTCAAACAAGCTGTAAAATTTATAGGAGTAATAATCTCAATTATTACCGGTCTTTTCACCATAGTGGCAACAAGTGGGGACAGCGGCGACAGCACCGCAGCACCAGAGACTCCGCCGGCAGGCATTGCAATAATTACACCCACCAATAATCAGAATTTTATTGAAGGAGACTCCATAGCATTTGTCAGCAAGATATCTGATGCTGTGGCAGCCGAAACTTATACATATACTTGGAACTCAAGTTTAGATGGAGCTATTGGAACTACAGCCAATTTTAACTCAGCCACATTAACTACTGGAACGCACAAAATCACAGTTACCCTTTCTGATAGTAAGGGCAACACAGTTGATGCTGATTCCATAACCATTACAGTTGGAGATTCTTCCGCATCGGCTACTCCACCTGATGTAGCTATAACAGCCCCGACAGGTGATTTGACTTTTAACACAGGAGAGAACATAACTTTTACAGGCAGTGCAAAAGACTCTAAAGGTAATGATGTTGCAAACTCCTCTCTTTTATGGAGTTCAGACATTGACGGTGCTATGGGAACTGGCACAACCATAACCAGCAAAATCTTGTCAAAAGGGCAGCACACAATAACTCTTACAGCTAAAGATTCTAAAGGAAACAGCGGAAGTGCCTTTATTATCATTACTATTGGAGAGCCAGAGCCGTCTGCTCCAACTGTCCGCATTACAAGTCCTGCTGACAGCAACAATTATACATCTGACTCAACTGTTGATACAGACGCTGATCAAGAGGCTGCCACACCATACGTTGTCAACGCAGGTGATGTTATTAACTTTGTTGGTAGTGCAACTGATTATGACGGCACTGCAATCACAGGCGAAAAATTAGAGTGGATATCTTCCAAAGATGGAAAGCTCTTTACTGGAACTGAATTTAAGCTCAACACAAGAAGCGTGGAATCTCTTGATTACGAGCCTTTAAAAGAGGGAGAACACACAATTTATCTTAAAGCAACTGGAAGTGCAGGAACAGCACAGGCATTTATTAAAATCAAGGTTGTGAACAGCAATCCAACAGCAGTGATTGTAAATCCGCCTGATACCTGTCCCACCGATCCCATAACTAATACCCCTATTCTTTGCAAAACCTTTGCACCCGGAGAGTTTATAAATTTTCAGGGAACTGCTGCAGATGCTGAAGATGGGAATCTCTCTGGCAAAAGCCTTGAGTGGCATTCGCAAATTGACGGGCTTCTTGGAACTGGTGAAAGCCTTAACATTAAAACAGATAATGTTGACGCTCTTGGCAACAAACCCATGACTAATGGCGAACATATTATCACGCTGGAGGCAAAAGACGATTGGGGAGCTTCAGGCATTGATTCTGTGATTATTAACATTGGAACAAATACGCCTCCTGTTCCTAAAATCACATATTATAATTCAGATTCAGAACCAGCTAACCTAACTGTATCAATAGATAGAACAGAAGGGAGTGCAGGGACTTTTATCACTTTTTACGGAACTGCCCAAGATGCAGAAGATGGTTCTCTGACAAGCGATCATCTTGAGTGGTACAGCAGCAATCAGGCAGAAAAACTATTATCTCAAGAGGTAGCTGGTTCTGGAGGTTTGACATCTTCGGTACGCGTTAATCTTGCACAATTTAAAGGCAGCAATAACTCCATTACCTTAGTTGCAACTGACAGCATGGGAAGCACAGGAGTTACCAGCCGGAATATAGCAATAACTGAAACTGATGCAGACACTGCGACTGCGACCATCACAGACCCAAATGCAACTGATGCAAACTAAAAAAGGATATATGAATATGAAACCAGATTATTTGCACAGGATTTTTAAGAATATTGTTTTTATGGTTGGAGTGAGTTGTTTTGTTCTGTTTGAGCTTCTCTTCTGTCACAGTTCAGCTTATGCCGTACCGCCAACTGTGACTATACAGACTTCTGGAACCAATATAGAATTTGGTGATAGCGTTCTTTTTTCTGCGACTGTAACTCCTGCCGGAACAGCTACTATAGAATCATATCTTTGGCATTCTGATCTTCAAGGAGACTTATCTACAGAGCCATCGTTTAGTATTACTCTAATAGAGGGTACACATCATATCACCTTACTGGTAACTGACAGCAATGGAGAGGTAAACGATATAACCTTACCCGGTAACTCTGTACCTATAGTGGTTAACCCAGTAACTCCTGTGGCTCTAATCATATCACCAGCGGATAACAGTTTTTATAACTTTGGAGCAGCAGTCACCTTTCAAGGAACCGCCACTGATCATAGTGGTAATCCAATTATTCCTACTGTACCGGCTAATAACCTGAAATGGGAATCAAGCATAGATGGATTGTTGGGATATGGTACAGCTCCACCTGCCTTTAGTAACCTTGCAGTTGGAAGGCATATTATAACATTTAGTGTTACAGACACAGGTGGGGTTACAAGCAGCGATACCATTACTATAACTATTCGTAATCCTTCACCTGTGGCACTCATAACCGTACCAGCAGATAATAGTTCTTATACCTTTGGAACCGCAATCACCTTTACAGGAACTGGAACTGCTGCTAATGGAACTCTAATTACAGCTAATAATCTGAAATGGGAGTCAAGCATAGATGGATTGTTGGGATATGGTACAGCTCCACCTGCCTTTAGTAACCTTGCAGAAGGAACTCACACAATCACTCTGACTGCTACAGATAATCAGGGAGCTACTGCCACTGATACCATTACTATAACGATTCGTCCAATATCTGCTCCTGTGGCACTAATAACCGCCCCTGCAAATAACAGCACTTATAATTCTGGGCAACCAATTGTCTTTGCAGGAACTGGAACTGACGTTGAAGATGGCACTCTACCAGATGCGAGTCTTGTCTGGTCATCTAACATTGATAATCAAATTGGTA
>CAZIJN010000002.1:16793-54319 GCA_964539635.1 uncultured Desulfobacterales bacterium
TCCAGTTGCTGCGATAACTTCGCCTGCAAATAACAGCACTTATGGATTTGGTAAAACGATTGTCTTTTCAGGAACCGGCACTGACGCTGAAGATGGAACTCTACCAGATGCGAGTCTTGTCTGGTCATCTAACATTGATAATCAAATTGGTACGGGTCAGTCTTTTTCCACTAATTCTTTATCTATCGGTGCTCATGTAATTAGACTAACTGCTACAGACAGCTATTCGCTCACAAACACCGCATATACTGCCGTAATTGTTGGGAATGATCATCCAGTTGCTGCGATAACTTCGCCTGCAAATAACAGCACTTATGGATTTGGTAAACCAGTTGTCTTTTCAGGAACTGGAACTGATGCAGAAGATGACACTTTACCAGGTTCAAGTCTTGTCTGGTCATCTAACATTGATGGAATAATCGGGACGGGTGAGTTTTTTTTAATAACTTCATTATCTATTGGTACGCACGTAATTACACTAACTGTTACTGACTCTGGTTCTCTTATACATACTTCACACATTACTATAATAGTTGAAAATGCCTCACCTGTTGCATCTATAACCTTACCAGCAAATAACAGCACTTATAGATTTGCTAAACCAGTTTTATTTTCAGGAACTGGAACTGATGCAGAAGATGGTACTCTATCCAATGCAAGTCTTGTTTGGTCATCTAACATTGATGGAATAATCGGGACAGGTGAGTTTTTTTTAATAACTTCACTATCTATTGGTACGCATCTAATCACACTAACTGTTACTGACTCTGGTTCTATTACACACACAGCATACACTATCATAATGGTTGGCACTAATATACCGCCAACAGTAACTATTACAAATCCGTTTGATGGTGCCAATTTTTATTTAAATGATTATATAGAATTTAAAGGTAATGCATCTGACAATATAGATGGAGAACTTCAAGGAGAGAGCCTTGTCTGGACATCTAATCTTCATACGGGAGAGCTTGGAACAGGCAGTATTATAAAGCTGAATACTCTTTCAATCGGCGAGCATTTAATTACGCTTACAGCAACAAACAGCAATGGATTGAAAGGTAAAAATTTTATTGTCATTACAATCGAAAGCCGCCCGCCAACTCCTTTTATTACTTATCCTAATAATCAAGATGAGTTTGATGAAGGGGATATAATAACTTTTTCAGGTTATGCAATTGATGCCGAAGATGGAGAACTTTCAGGCACATCTCTTGTGTGGAAATCTAATATTGATGGTTACCTTGGAAGCGGGGTTAGATTTTCAAAAACTCTTTCTAAAGGCGGACACATTATAACTCTTGCTGCAAAAGATAAAGATGGATTAATCGGGACTGCAAATATTTCGCTTAACATTAATCCAACAGAGCAGAGCCAGCCTATTTCACTTGAAAACTCCTATTTTTCTATCCCTCTTGGTCAGACAGGAGAGGTAAAAATAATTGGCGGTCAGCCTCCTTACAGATACTATAAAGTTCCGCCTTATATAGCAACAATAAATATTGTTGGTAATATAATCAAAATTATTCCTAAAGTAATCGGAGAAACTACATTTAATATTGTGGATCGTTATAATAATAAGATTACTCTAAATTTAACTGTAACTGCATCTTTAGAAAATATACAAAATACTAATGCAGGGCAATGAGGCAGAATGTAGTTAAAAAGATAGTCGTTACTAATTGATGGGATATTATCTTTGCGGGGGAAAAGAGTAATTGTCTCTTGGAACTGGAGTTAGGTTAGTGGTATGAGAAAAACCAAAGATAAAAAAGCCGTTGCCCTTAGATATGATCCTTCGCAAGAATCAGTGCCAAAGGTTATTGCTAAGGGCAGCGGGAGGATTGCAGAAAATATCATTGAACTTGCTCAAGAGCACGGCATTCCTGTTAAAAGCGATCCTGATCTTGTTGAGGTATTATCAACCCTTAAAATAAATGAAGAAATTCCATCATCACTTTATATTGCGGTTGCCGAGCTGCTTGCATTTGTCTATTCGCTTAATGCTAAAAAAAAGAAATAGGTTCTTATTGAATGGAGATCATTTTAATAACAAACCCAAAGGGCTGCCCCTTCTATCTCCTTAAATAGGGTGTAGCAGACCTCGCCTTTGAAGATTCTTTTTAACATGTTGTTTTCTCCGCTGGATCGTCCTAAAGCAACTGCTGCGTATGCCTTATTCTTGACCTCTTCAAGAATAATTTTTGCAAGATTTCCCTTTTCAAGAATCACAGCATCAATCAGCTCCTCTGGAAAATTGTTCTCCAAAAGATGTCCAATTGTTTTGGCAAGAATTTTATCTGCATTCTCTTTTTTATCCATGATCATAATGGTTACTTGATGCTGAGTCTCACCATTGAGAATAAATCCAACATGATCAGCCATTCGGTAAGAGGTATCTGAGCCATCAACATAAAGAAGGACATTTTTTCTGTTAGGATCACAAGAGCGGCAAAGCCACAAAGGAAATGTAAAAGGCTGCTGAAAAAGCTCTTCACTCAGGCTTTCATCAAACATCTTTTCAATCATGGACAGCCCTCTTCTACCGATTAAAACTGCATCATAAAGACCTTTTTCTCCCTCTTGAATAATATCAGATACTTTTGAGAATAATCTGTCCTGAAATTTTGTATTCACATTGTCCGGCAAAAATCCAAGTTGAGTACAGACTGCTTTTGCATTATTTAAAGATATGTTTATCTGAGCGTGAATTTTTTCCAACTGTTCCTGCTGCTGAATATCAGCCTCAAGAGTGCGTTCCTTTTCCCAGAGAAGCGGAGGTTTAGGGGCTGTAGTGAAGAGGGTTGCTTTTATGTTCTGCTTATCTGAAAAAAAACAACCTGCAAAGCGGACACCAAACAGACAACTTTTATCTTCTGATACTGTTATCATAAAATGCTTTTCCATAGATTTATCTCCTTTTCAAAACATTGAAATAACACTAAAAATATTAGCCATAAAACAAAATTGTATGATAAATATTGTACTTAAATTAACATTAAATTACAACTAATTCAGAATAAGAGAGGAACGTAATATGAAAATAGAAAATATATCAATACAATTTAAATCTGATAATAAATTGATTCAAGGCATGCTCCATCTACCTGATAAATCTCTTCCGCCGCTTGTTATAGGCTCTCATGGACTTGAAGGCTCTATGGATTCAGCAAAGCAGCTTGTACTCGCACGAATTTTACCGGAAAATGGAATTGCATTTTTAAGATTCAGCCATAGAGGTTGTGGAACAAGTGAGGGAAGTTTTGTTGATGACACATCAATACCAAAACGGGTCCAAGATATGATTAGTGCAGTTGATTATGCTCTTTCAATGAAGGTTACTTCTCAAAAGATTTTTCTCTTTGGAAGCAGTCTTGGAGGCTCAACATGTATTGCAGCATGGTCAAAACTTGCGGAAAAAGGAATTACTCCATTAGGGGCAATCGTGTGTGCAGCTCCTGTGAACAGCCTTACAATTGAGAGGATTCCTCTAAATGGAAACGACAACCGCCCTGCCCTGCCCTTAAGTTTTTTTCAGCAAAACCTTGTTTTTGATCTTAGCCCGCAGGCTGCTGATTTGAGAAATGTCCTTATATTTCATGGAGATCAGGATAAAACCGTACCTTTAGAAAACGGCTATACTCTATACAACAGAGCAAAACCACCCAAAAAGATAGTAGTTTTAAAAGATGGAGATCATCAGATGTCCAATATAGATGATCAGATGATGTTTGAAGTCGAGGTTCTTGAGTGGTTGAAAAATACCTTTTTGTAACTATACCATAGTTTGATTTTTAAGAATGGTCTAAATTTAATTGACAATCACGATAAAAAAAATTATTAATACACCTGTTTTTTTGTTGCTGTCGGGATGTGGCTCAGTCTGGTAGAGCACAGCGTTCGGGACGCTGGAGTCGGAGGTTCAAATCCTCTCATCCCGACCAATAAAATCAATAAGTTATAAAACGTGTTTTTGTAAGCCCGCTGCAACCTGTTAGTAGTTGTTTATCATATATTTGCAAAAATTCAATTCCCTTCTAATTGTAATCTACCTTTTTTCGTACTCTCTCTAATAACCCAAAATATAAGAACATATAAATTTATGAAAAATATTACACTTGCATACTCAAGCTGTCCTAATGACACATTTATTTTTCACGCTCTTGCCCATAAATCAATCGAAATAAATTTTCAGATCACAATTGCAGATGTTGAGACATTGAACCAGCACGCTGCACACGCTCTATTTGATGTTACCAAGCTCTCTTTTGCAACTTTTGGGGCTTTAAGAGATACGTATGCACTCTTAAGAACTGGTTCAGCTTTAGGAAGAGGCTGCGGTCCTCTTTTGATATCTCTGCCCGATAAAAAGATTACCCCGAAAGTTAAAAGACCAGTTGTTGCGGTTCCGGGCAGAGGAACAACCGCATTTGTCTTGTTTACCCTTTTTATAAAAGAAAACTTTCCTCAAGTAGAACCTGAAATCATTTTTATGCCGTTTGAAAAAATAATGCCTGCTGTAAAAGATGGTGCGGCTGATTTTGGCGTGGTAATCCATGAAGGGAGATTTGTTTATCAAAATCTTGGACTTGAATCTCTTGTTGATTTGGGTCAGTGGTGGGAGAATTTTACGTCTCTTCCTATTCCTCTTGGCTGCATTGCAATAAAAAGGGCTGTCTATCAAAATAACCCTTCGATAGCATATAAAATTGAGCAGATGATAGGAAAGAGTATCCAGCATGGATTTGACTATCCTGAACATAGCAGGGAGTACATAAAATCCCATGCTCAGGAGTTAGATGACGAGGTTATAAGGCAGCATATAAATCTTTATGTTAATGATTTTTCAAAAGATATTGGAGATGAGGGAGAGAGGGCAATTCGTACATTTTTTGCTAAAGCAGAAGAGGCTGGCATAATAAAACCAAACAGCCAGCCTCTTTTTGCTTGTTAGTATTAGATTGTTGAATATAATTACTCGTGAGTCATAAATATCGGCTTTTGAAAAGTTCCTGTTATTTTGAATGGAATCGCAGCTTTTGAAGAGCCGGTGAAGAATTTAGTTAAAGATGCAAGACCAGCAGTAAGTTTTGTGATGGACGAGGTAAGATTTGCTGAATAAGGCTCTAACTCTCCTTTTAAATTAAGAGTGCTCATCTCTTGAGGTATTTTAAGCGTTACATCTCCTTTTAATCTGATTTTCATATCTGTGCCGTTTGCATCAAAATTGATAATGCCCACTCTATCCTGATTTTTTTTCCATTCAATATCAATATTTTTAAAACTTACTTTTCCCACACCCATCTGTTTTAGAAATATGTTATCAGATTTTACGCTGCATTCAGACAGCTCAATCTTACCGCTTCCGCTTCCCTCTCTTCCTGAAATACCATTGGTAATCGGTATCTGTTTGTTATTATCAACAACAATATTATCAATGTATGTTCTGTAGTTGATAGTTCCGCCTATTATAAATGAAGATACAATATCAAAGTTCTCCACATAGTGCTTTAAATCCTTGATATTAAGATTTTCAAATTTAATATCAAAGTCAATATCGTATGGTTTTACACGATTTTTATCTGATGATTTTGATTTTAAGATATCTGCTTTAGAATTTTCAACCGGTAAGATTCCCCATTGAACAGCAGCGTCAAGAGTTCCTTGGTATGCTTGAGCGTTTAAATTTATATGTTTCACATCTTTGTAAAGGGAAATCAGCTTTGGATAAAGTGAAACAGATTCCATATCTATTTGGCTGCCATTATTTAAAAAAATAGTTGGATTAAATGCTTTAAATCCAATGGGCAACAATATTGGAACAACCTCTTCAATTGCAACTTGTCCATCTATAAAACCTGCATTTATCTGTTCAGATAGAATAGTTGCAGCTCTCTGTTTGGGAAAAAGGATAATAAGAAAAATAAACGATGCTGCTAATCCATACGCTGCATATAAGATGATATATTTTAATTTCAATAATCTAACCCTTTGTTTTTGCTATTGTAGAGACTCTCGGCTGTAAGTCTCTAAAGCATCATATGCGTTTAACTTGAAGATATAGTTTCAGTTTCAATTATAGCACTTAAATTTTGTCCATCGCCTGTTTTAGAGATAGATAGAGAGGGAATATAAACAAAATTTTCTGAACTCTCTATTTTATAGATAAAGTCTAAAACCTGTTTTATCACAACACCGTCTAACTTAACTTTTACGGTTGAAATCGTCATATCACCATTTTCAGATTTTCGTGTAGATGGTTTCATATAGGCAACGTTCTCTTTAACATTACTCTGCTGTGCAAGTTTATCAAGAAACGAGAAAAGGCTGAACGATTTGTCCCGCTTCATAACCATCAATTTTTCAGCATTAAGAGAGGTTTGTATCTGTTCATAACGTTCTGCAAGCTGCGACATCTGTTTTAGAATATCTTTTTTTGCATCAATCTGATTGGTTAATGATTGTCGTTTATCTATAGCCGGCAGAAATGTAAATCGTATGACAATAAACAAGATAAGAAAAATAGCTGCAACTGATACCATATTTTGTTCACGCTGAGATAATCTTGATAGCATGTTTTCCATTTATCCTTTTACTTTAATTATATTGCTTCTACATCACTTCAATTATAAAGTTGAATAAAACTCTATTTCCAGTTTTATCTGCTGCTGCACTATTTATCGTAACGCTCTTAAATCGATCATATTTTTCAATCATGCTTTTTATTTGATCAACGCTGTTAAAATTATCAGTAGTTCCAGCCATTACAACTTTTCCTCCGCTTATCAGAAAACGGGTAACTTCTATGTCCAACGATTGGGGTATTCTGCTTGAAATCTCGTACAAAATATCCGCAGCTTTTATATTGCTGTTTAGCGGTAAACCAGATTTTCCTAAAGCAAATCCAATCTGCTTTTCAGCCTCTTTGAGTTCAACCTGCATCTGCATAAAAGGCTCAACCACAGTTTTCACGTCAGGAAAGGTTTGGAGGAATCTATCTTTTATAGCTTTATCAAGAGCTTCGACCTCTTTTTTGAGAACAATAGTATCGTATTGGATATTTATAAACAGGCAGATAAGTGCAAAAGATGCAAAAATAGAGAGAACCAAAAGATCATGTTTAAATTTATTAAAAAAAGAGCTTTTAGCATACCCCCCCTGACAAAAATTGATGATTTTGATCTGATTAACAGAACAGAGTGCTGCTGCTGCGGCATTAAACCATTGAACTTCCTCAGACATGAAAACTGAGCTTTCAATATCAATATACTCTCTGATATTAAGAGGATAGATATCAAAATTGGTAAAATCTATTTTGCCTGATGCAATATAAAATATAGATGGACGGATTGAAATATCGTACTTATGAGCCAATCCGCTTATAGTCTGATAGAGTGCTTTTTCAATATTTAAGTTATATTTTAAAAAGCTCTCCTGATTATCCTGCTGATTTATATAATTTTTTTGATTTAAAGTTCTAACAGCGGCTATACTCCCCTTTATCATCACCGAGATGACTGTATTATATGGAGTTATCTCAACAAACGCATCTGCATGATTGCTATTTTCAAATCCAATATCAGCTATTTTTTTTTGTTCTAAAAAGCGTCTGCGTTGATGTATAAAACTTGGAGCAATTAAACCTTGTGACGTTACAACTTGTGGTTGCAGTCCATGCTTTTTTAGAACAGTAAAGCACATATCCATAATATCAGAAGGAATAGAAGCTGTAAAAATATGGGTATTTTCTCTATTTTTTGATAGAGCATCAGTTGAGAGTGATGCTTCAGTGTGGGTTAAAGCTGGAGTCGTTTCAGTCTGGGTTAAAGCTGGAATTGAAGTTAAACCTCTAATATCTCTGTTTATTAAGCTGAAATCAGAAATATAGTCAGCATTACCCATCGGCAGGTGGGAGGTGATCTCAAAGGTAAGAATCTGCCTTATTTTGCTTTCAGAGGAGAACGGCATGTTCAATGTTCTAAATGAGATAAAAGATGAGGGCAGGCACACGGCAGATGTTGAGCACCCTTTTAAATCAAGTTTTGATAGAATAAGTGCGACAGCTTGATCAAATGATCGTAAATCCCACTGCCATTTATCTATTAACTTTTGGTCTATCTTTTGGTTTATCCCTTGTTTTATCTCTTGGTCTAATTTGTTATTTTTAAATGCTATTCCATCTTGAACTACTATACTATCTTGAACTGATATTCCATCTTGAGCTGCTAACTCTAATTGATCATGTTTAACGGGAAACGGTATCCAGCAGGCATCAGTAATAACCGATTTTTTGAACGATTTATTGATTACAACTGCTGCCAATCCACTGTTAGATAGTTCAAGACCTAAAATTTTTTCACTCATCGTCAATTTCCTGTCAGTTGAATAATGGTACAGCCCCATTTACCGCTCTTTGGCATTTGCTCTCTTTTGATAAATCCTGTTAAGGTGAAATCAGATTCATTAAAGCGGGCTGAGGCATCAACTCTAAACAGATCGCTTGAGTATCTAACTATCCGTTCAAACTCTTGAGCATCTTTTGGAGATAGTGATATAACTTTTTTATACCAGCCTCTGTCAAGAGCATTTGTAAAGGTTTTACCATTTTCGTCTCTTTCCATTCTAAAATTGACAAGCTCAGATGCCTGATCTTCCATTCCAGCAGGTAACATTGCTGCAAGCACAATCTGATCAGCAGTATTTATATTGATAGTGCCCGGATATGTATTCTTTGCACCCTCTTTTTTACTCGAATCTATGCCATAAACTGTAAAGATTTTAGACGGCTCTAAATCTATTGGAGCTGATTGAGACTCAGATTGGGAGTTGTAATTCATATCTGTTAATTTGATATCTGTTAAGTTTTTAGATACAAGCTGCTCTGGCATGGCTGTAAGATTTTGGGGAACTCCTTTTATCATAAAAAGCTCTTCTACCTTATTTAAAGGAGCGTTGCTGCACACAACCGGAGGGTCAAGAGAGCTATAGTAATCAGATTCAGCACCAGATAGACCGCTGATTGCATCATCATCACCAGAATCCAACCAATCTTTAATAGAATTTATGATTTCAGCAGGATCACGCAGATCAGCAGATTTATCATTTGAAATAATAAGATTTAAAAAACGTTCCCACAAAGCACTTTGATCGCTGTTAATCAAATTACCCGGAAACTGTGCTAAAAGTGCATTTATCTGAATCTTTCCAAGTTCATCTGTAATCAGAACATCAAGAGAGGATATCTTTTGATCAAAGCCCAAGAGATCAGCAGCAGATGCCAAAATTTCAGGATCAGCCCAAATCTCTTGAACAGAGTCAATCTCATTTTGCTGTGCATCATAAGCCAAAATAAACATAGCAAGCTCAACGCCTGATCTTGCTATCTGTTCAGCCTGAAAACGATCTGCTGTTTTTTGTTCTATATCTGCACAATCTTTAGATAGACGAACAAGTTCAAGTATTGCTGTCATAAATATTGAGATAAGAGCAAGTGTAACTATAAGTGCCATTCCCTTGCGGTTTACAAAACATACTCTATAGTTAAAAGATCGTGCAGTTATCATAATTTATAACCCGATCAGCACCGGCAGAAGCATTCTTATCCCCACAAAATAGAGAAGGACTGCAAATATTTTTTTGAGCTTATCTACAGGCAGGCTGTGGGCAAGTTTAGCACCGTATGGAGCTGTGCAGATGCTTGCAAGCACAATTCCCGAAAGAGCTGTAAGATGGATAAAACCAAAACTGTAAGCGGGTAGATTTGCAGCGTTAAGACCATTTATTATGTAGCCGCATGTACCTGCAATAGCAATAGGAAAACCAATTGCCGCAGCAGTTCCTATGGCTTTGTGCATGGCAGTGTTGCACCATAAAAGAAAAGGAACTGATATTGTGCCCCCCCCTATTCCGACAAGACTTGAAAAAATTCCTATAACTCCGCCCATGCTGACCATGCCTGCTGTACCGGGTACGTTTCTACTCGGCTTAGGCTTTATTCCCATTAACATCTGGGTAGCAACATAAATAAGGAATACTCCTGAAAAACCTTTGAGAAAGTTGGTAGAGAGCATTGCAGCAATCCATGTGCCGACAAATGTTCCAACTAAAATTCCCGGGGTGATGCTGAAAACGACTTTCCACAGAACAGCTTCGCGTTTATGGTGTGCTTTGACACTTGAAACAGATGTGAATATAATGCTGGCAAGTGATGTGCCAAGAGCTATATGGAGAATGTGTTCATGAGGTACGCCTTGTGCAGTAAAGATAAATGTGAGCATTGGAACAATAATGATTCCTCCTCCTATGCCGAGAAGACCTGCAAGAACTCCTGCAACAGCCCCTAAAATAAGGTATAAAATAAAAAACAGCATAAAACTCCTTTGTATATTGTGTTAAATTTATGTTTATAAAATTAAATTTTGTGGTGATGATTATCATAATATTAAGATAATATCATCAATAATGAACAGCAATTTGCAAATTAGAGCTGGAGTTAGAATCATCAGTAAAATAGAAAAACACTGGACTTGATTATGAAACTAAAATATTGTTTAAAAAAAGAGATTAAATTAATTATTACCTAATATTTACTGGTGGAATGCCATGATTTTATACGATGGAATTTATGAATGGGACGGGAGAAGCACAGATGGCAAACAGCCTATATGCTGGTGGCCCGGCTCTTACAGAATGCGTATTGTTGATCTCTCTTCAGATAATCCTAAAATTATCTATCTTAAATCTTATGCGGTTATATTAAAAAATAGGGGAAGAGGAACCTCTCTTAAAAATTATATCCATAATTTTGCAAGAGTTATATCAGAAGAGTTTAATATAGAGATTGAAAAGACGCTGTGGGTAGAGATAAATCTTGATGTATCCAATAATATACTATCTGAAAACAGCCAGGTTATGATTGCCAATATCCGCTCTACACTGCATCTATCCGAGACAAAGCTATTCTCTTTTACTTGGAGAGAGGCAAGACCAAATGAGTTAGAACTTTTAGCTCCATGGATAGAAGGCATTTAAATTCATAATTTTAAACTCATATAATTTTACAGTTCAAAATTTTGAACTTACAGTCTTTAACCAATAAAACATATATATTTCAGATAGTTAATATCGTTATAGGCTGTCAAATGTTCTTTTAAATCAAAGCGGGAGTTCAAAATTGTGAATTTTGATGGTGGTTATCTGAACATTATTTGAACTTTAGAGCTGTCTATCTTTGCATTGGAAATATTTTTTCAAAAACAGAAAATCTTTATAATATAGCGATAACATCTTGATATAATGACAATTTAATAATGATTAAGCTATAGTTTATAGGCAGATTTCAACATAAAAATTGATTTTAATTATTTTTTTATAAAGATTGGCAAGGCATTTGCATTTGATAATATTCAAACACTAACATTAAGTTAGTTTTCATCTTTTTCCTCCTTTTAAAAAGGCTGATATCAGAAATTGTTCTGACATCAGCCTTTTTAAATTTCACGCCCTAACTTTGTATTTTAGCTTACAATCCGCCTTAAATCTTAGCTGTGAATTTTATGTACAAACACCCCACCTTTTACAGCTTAATCTGCTTGAAAATCTACTCTTTAACCTGTTTTCGTCTCATCTGGATATAGGCATCTCTTAAAGCAACATAAGGGTCTAAAGCTGCACTCTTAAGTGTCTCATAATCTCCTATCCTAAACGAGACAGCATTCACTTTATCAAGAGCAGTAACTCCGGCAGCAAGTTCAGCAGATTCAATATAAGTTGCAGGATTGAGAAAAAAATCTCCAACACTTCCAATAGAGTCTCGCAATGTAGATGATCCGACTAATGGAAGGACAAGATAAAATCCCTCTTTTACAGAATATCGTCCAAAGGTCTGCCCAAGGTCTTCATTGTGAGTTTTAATTCCAAAAACATATTGGGCAGGTGTTGCAAATCCCAACCCTCCCCCGACTGTGTTGATAACAAAACTCTTTACCTCTGAACCAGCCTGATAGCCCTTGCCTTGCAAAATATTATTGACAAATCTTACTGGAAAAAGTGCATTGTGAAAAAAATTTTTCAGACCATTTCTTAAAGGGGCAGGTGTTATAAATTTATACCCTTGAGCAACAGGTTTGAGCACCCAGAAATAGAGTTTGTCGTTAAAAGAGAACATTGCATAATTAAACCAGTACAATGGGTCTGGAACAGCCCGATCCGCTTTTTTTGTGTACTCATCGCCGTATAGTTCGTCGTCCGCA
Source organism: uncultured Desulfobacterales bacterium (assembly GCA_964539635.1). Lineage (GTDB taxonomy): Bacteria > Desulfobacterota > Desulfobacteria > Desulfobacterales > Desulfobacteraceae > Desulfamplus. The sequence continues at coordinate 29,045 of CAZIJN010000002.1, forward strand.
TACAGATCATCATCTGCATAAAGTTCGTCTGAACTTTGGAGTTCATTTAATGTGCCTGTGGAACTTTTATTTTCATTTTCATCTGCAAATAGAGATGAAGATGCAATTAGGAAATACAGAGTGAAAGCGTATAAAATAGGCAGATATAATTTGGTATATTTTTTTAGTATCATTGTGCAACCTTATCCTTTATCTCTTGAATAATCTTTTCAGGAGAGTCATTAAATCTTGTTCTGTACTGCTCTCTGTAGTTGCCGACCAAACTTACCCCTTCAATCTTTACATCATATATCTTCCAGCTCGCCCCGCTTTTTTTCATCATTCTGTAGTGCACAGGCGTAACCACATTGTTGTGGAAAACCTCAGTTGAAATCTCTGCCCGCTCAATACCAGACTTTGTTGCATCAATTATCTCTGTTTTAGTATATGTAATCTTAAGGTCTTTAAAGTTTTCATCATCAATCTTTGCAATGTAGGTATTTGCCATCAATCTTGCAAAATGTTTGGAAAATTCAGATTGTTGAACATTTGAAAATCTTCTCCAGTTCTGCCCTAATGCACCTCGTGAAAATTCATTAAAATCAAAAAAAGTCTCTGCAATATTGAACAAAATATCTTTTCTTGCATTTTTCTGTGAAGGGTCTGAAAACTTATTATCATTTAAAACCTCAACAATGCTGTTTACACCCTTTTTTAAGACAACCTCAGGTTCTGAATCTGCTGCAACAACTACCAAAGGATTTGATAGTGAAACAGCAATAACAAAAATTGAAACAGCAAGGATAGTGTTTAATAGACGCTTAATAGTAGAAAATTTTTTAATATCATTTTGCATATCAATTGACCTCTTTTTATTAAATTATTTACTAATGTTTAGTTATTTTTCAGCATTCTCAGGATTTTCAGAATTCTGAGCAGGTTTTTCTTCTTGATTAAAAATATATTTGCTTACAAGAGCCTCAATATCAATAGCAGATTCTGTGTTAAAAATAGTGTCGCCAGAGTCAAGCATAATATCAGAACCACCCGGCGAGAGGTTAATATATCTGTCTCCAATAACGCCTGATGTTTTAACTGATGCCATTACATCTTCGGCTAACTGTATATTCTCATGAATTCCAAGCTCAACCTTTGCAAGCAGACGCTCTGTATCAAGCTCAATTGAGATCACATTACCAATTTGAACACCTGCCATCTCTACCCCAGCCCCTTTTTTTAATCCTGCCACAGAGCTGAAATAGGCATAAAGTCTGTAATCATTTCTATTGACCACTTTGATACCACCAAGTTCTACAATCAGATAGACAGAACAGATAATGCCTATAATCATAAAAATTCCAACATAAAACTCAACCATTCCCTTTTTCATAATAGTATTTCCTAAATATTATCCACTGAAATTTTTTTATCTATCGTTAAAATAAGAGCAATTTAAATAATAAATGCTTTACCCTAAATTAAAACTGATTAAATAACGCTCAATGACTATTCATATAACAATCAATACTCTAAAAAATCGCCATCTCCATTGAGAAAAGTTCTAACCTCTTTTAAATCGCAAGCCATAACCTCATCTACGCTGCCTTGAAATATAATCTTTCCCTTTTCAATCATTGCCACTCGTTGAGCTATCTGGAATATATCAGGTATTTCGTGGCTTACAATCACTGCTGTAAAACCAAACATCTTCTGATATGATTTTATCATAGAGTGGACACCATTTTTTCTTATAGGATCAAGACCAGTTGTAGGCTCATCAAAAAGGACGATTGATGGTTCAGTAACCAATGCCCTTGCAAGAGCAACCCTTTTTTTCATTCCGCCAGAAAGCTGTGCAGGATATTTGTTTGAAGTACCTTGAATCTCAAGCTGCTCCATTCTCATCTCAACCTTTTTCTTAATCTCCTGTTTTGAAAAAAGAGAGGTCTCAGTCAAAGGAAGGGCAATATTTTCATAGATATTCATTGAATCAAAGAGAGCATTCTCTTGAAACATGTAACTGAAATTGCGTTTAAACTCTATACGTTTTTTGCGTGACATAGAGGATATCTCTTCTCCTCGAAAGAGCACTTTACCTGAATCGTGCTGCATAAGCCCAATAATGTGTTTGAGCAGAACGCTCTTTCCAGAACCGCTTTTTCCCATTATTACGGTAATCTCATCTTCATATATTGAGAGATTGACACCCTGCATAACGTGGTTATTTCCAAAACTTTTTTTAACATCTATAAATTCAATTAGAGGTGATTTCATAAGAGCCTGTTTATAAGAGAAGATATGTTATCAGATAATCAAAAATAAGAATCAATACACACGAGTTGACAACAGCATTGGTAGTTGAAAAGCTGACACCTTTTGCACCAAAGCCCCCGCGGGTTTGAAGGTGCGTAAAATAGCCTTGAGAACAACATACAGTTGTAACCACAATTGCAAATACAAAAGACTTTACAAATCCACCAGTAACGTCAGCCATTAAAACGCTGTCAGTAACTCTGTAGATATAGATTCCGCCGTTTATTCCAAGCATCAGAGAGCCTGTAATGTATCCTCCTAATATGCCGATTACATCAAATAGGGCTGTTAAAAGAGGAAAGCTGATTATAGATGCAACAACTCTCGGGCTGAATATAAATCTTACAGGGTTGATATTCATGGTTTCAAGTGCATCTATCTGCTCGGAGATACGCATGACCCCGATTTCAGCAGCCATTGCAGAGCCTGCTCTTGCTGTAATCATTATAGCTGTAAGAACTGGTCCAAGTTCACGGATAAGAGTCAGTGCAACAGCAGAGCCGAGCATTCCTTCAGAACCGAACTTTATAAGGGTATAATATCCTTGAAGTCCTAAAACCATTCCTGTAAAAATACCGGTCAGCATTATTACAACCATAGATTTTGTGCCAATAAACCATGTGTGTTCAATGATTTTAGATATCTGAAATGGCAGAGTGAAGATATGAACAAGTCCGGCAAATAAAAAAATAAATACTCTTCCGGTTCTCTCTACCCTCTGAATTGTCCACGCTCCGATATTTTCAATAGTTTGTGTTATCATTAATACCACCGTAACTTTATAGCTGTTTAAAACTTTCAACTCTTTTTACAATAATAGTTGAAAGCTGATTGATACTTATGAAAAAAATAAATAAGGGTAGTATATACTACAATTTTAAGTTTAATGAAACATCAAATCACACAGTTTAAGTTTAGAAAATTTAAACCATTTAGCTTTTCTTGACAAAAAATATCTTTATATTTTATATATTTACCGCAATTATAAAATATTAAAAGTTGAAGCCACAAAAGCTGACGCTTAAAATCAAAGCCAAACGGAAAAATGGAACATAAAAATGATAATAGGTATCGTTAAAAGAAGAGTTATCGTTTGTCTGCAATTTGCTCTAATTTCTATTTATACACTTATCTCTGGAAGCTGTGTATATGCAGAGGAGGCAAAAGCAAAACTTAATAATGAGCAGACTCAGCTTCAGGTGTTAGAGTGTTTAAACCTAATAGCTGTCTCTTTAACTCATATAATGACCTACAACGACAAAGTTATTCTTGATCAAGAGTATAATACGATTATCAACAACTTGAATTTAAGCAATATTCCAGATGCAGACATAATCACACTGCTTCAAGAGCTTATGGATCTGCTGACAACTTCAAAGATTAACGATCGTGACCGAGAATACCTTTTAAGCCGCTTTGATAAAAATGTCCAAACTGAGCTTAAAAATAGAGTCAAATCACGTATTTTTGATACAGATATTGTTATCAATCCTTATACCACAATTTTAAGTGCTGTTCTCTCAACTGGCTCTTTTTATTTCAACTACCGCTCTCAAATAGACGCATACGCTAAAGAGAAAGAAGAAGGTAAATGGGCAATTGAAGTAAAGACTATGCAGGGGCTTAATAATTTTTATAAAAAGCTGCTCAAATACTCTTGGGAGCTGATGAGAAGATATAATTTGCCAGATAAATGGCGGTTAGATGAAAAACAGCTAAGCGATTATACCAATATTTTAAAAGAGCCAGACCTTGCCAAACGTTACCGCAAATTGGAGCGGATTGAAAGCAGCTTTCAAAAATTTCCGCCTTACTGGTACTACCGAGGTCAATCTGCTCAGGAGATTGGCAACAATAAAGAGGCTCTCCGCTGCTTTAATCAATTTCAGCAGATACACCAAGGTATTTTAAGAAAAGACCCTTACGCTGCTTCAGTGGCTATGTGCAAAACTATGCTGATAATGGAACATGCAGATATTAACACTCTAAAAAGCGATTTAGAGCTGATTTTATCCAATTCTGATGATGATGATTGGGGAAATATCCTTTTTGCCGCCCTCCAATATGGACGTGCAGGAGATGCTGATACTGCTGGCAAACTTATTTTACGTAATTTAGATAATGGACATATTGCATTTATCGACTCGCCTGATATGATTAGAGCAGTAGGTCCGGCTTTGCTGTTAAATTCTCGAATTGATGTGTTCAATCGTATCATTGATATGGTGCTTAAAAACGATAAGGTGAAAAATTACGATCTGCTTTGGTTATACGGACAGACTCGCAACAGCGACATTTTAAAAAAGATACGTCTTGAATTTGACAGCGTTCTGTTGCAGACAGAAGATAAGTCTATTTTAAATCCTCTCAATATTTTTAAAGGCAATAATCTTTTGATGTTTTTGCCGACACGCTGGATGATTGACAATGCTTTAGTTACATTAAACTTTAAAGATGAGTCTGGAGAGAAAAAGTTTAACCCTTCAGATGCAGCAGTAATGCCCAATTTCCCTGAAATGACCGTATTGACCTTTAAAAATGTATTTCCAATAAAAAAATTTATAAAGAAAAAACGATCTGCTGAAATATCAATAACTTTAGTTCGTGAAAAACTTGATAGCGATAAGAGAGATATAAAAGATTACAACATAGAGATGATGTTCCAATCAAATATAATCAGCTCACAAGAGCAGTCGGCTAAAGCTATGAAGTACTCAAATGCTCTATTTAAAGTGGAAACCCCGCAAGATGTGAAGGTAGAAGAGATAGATAAAGATCAGGGCGATTTGACTGTCTGGTTCAATAAAGAGAAGATCATCTTAAATGGCGAGGCTTTTGATTGGAGTGATGATGGGATCATTATCCAGTAAGATGATCTTATCCTTATGATAATGGGTGCAATAATCCTTAGAGCTTATATATTCAATCTCATTTAGCAGACACTACCATCTTTTTATAATCTTGTTTATTGCCATTTTCAGACCATGTTGTCTCTGAAAAAGTGAGATTGCCCTCGATATCTAATAAAACCACAGATGTTGAACGTGTGCCGTATCCGGGCATTGATACAAAAACAGATGATAGCTGCCTCTCAAGTTCAATGCCTACTCCTGTATCTGGTAGTGCCTCGTCAGAAGCTGGCTCTCTGTTTTTCATCATAGTGTAAAGATAAGATTCAATATCAGATATATTAAGATTATCTGCCTGACTCTCTTTAATCTGCCGGTTTTCTATCATCTTATTAAGACCTTCTTTAACTTTTTCAACCTTTACCCAAGGAGTATTGATTGTGTGGTTGCTAACAGCATGAACTCCTGGAAAAATTTTTATAATCTTTTTGTCTGTAGTGGAGATAAAAAAGAGATCGTTAGTATCTCCTGCCAAAAGATTAAAGCCGTTATAATCTTCAATTCTGCTCTTAACATCTTTAAGGTAACTAAACGGATCAACATCAGATGACAAAAATGGGGCTATTAAATCACCTCGAGAGCGGGAATTAAGTTTGATAGACGAAGGATTTCTCACATTGGTCAATGCTGCAAAACGACCCTGTCTATTAAATCCCATCCATGTGCCGCCCTCTTTAAGGTCTCGTCCAGCAATAATTTCTGGCGAATCTTCCCATACATTTAGAGCTGCTGTAGGTCTGTTAAAAAACTCATCACGATTTGCCGCAAGAATAAGACTATATTTTTTATGAACTTTATATGCAAAAACAATTAAACACATAATTTTAAAACCACGTTGTCTGTCTAAGATTATTATTCTACAATAGTTTAATAACAAATTATTTTATGAGGCTATAATATTAATTATTGATATTGCATTTGTAAATTATTTTTATGTAGGTTTGAGGTAACACTTTTTGAAAAATAGAAAAAGTGTTGTAAAATATAACTGATTCCGCCCAAAAAAGCGGGTCTATTTGGAGGATTTTATGAAAACAATGCAAAGACTCAATCAGTGCCAAAGATTAATTGTATTTATGATGGTATTTCTTATTTTCTCTGTTGGTGCTGAGGCATCAGCCGCTAACTGCATTACCATTTCCGATGATTTGACTCTCTCTATCCCATGTGCAAAGTATGAAAATCTCTTGTTTAGCTTTTCGCTGGTCAAGTATGAACAAAGCGCTTCAGACGCAAGCTCTGATTTCTTCTGGAAAATCGACTCTTTCTTACTATTTGACTCTGATACTATATCAGCTAACCAAGCTTGTGACAATCCTCTTAATGTCCTATCTGATTTAACTTTAACAGTAGATTGTGCAAATTTTTATGGAACACATATCAAATTTAAACTGATACCCTATAAGCTGACACCGTATCATAACAACTCTGAAAGCGAAGATTCAAGCTCTGAACTTTTGTGGAAACTTGACATCAACTCTTTAGAATCGCTTAACACCCCTGTTACAACATCAAGAGACGACAAAGGCGTGTGGTTCATATCAGGAGATGAGACAGCAGACACCTATACTGTATTTGAAGCAATGGGCTATTCTGTGGCAACCGATCGTCTATGGCAGGCAGAAAAATATAGAAGAGTCGGCAGAGGAAGACTTGCTGAAATTTTTGGTAAAAGCCAGCTTGCAAGCGATATTAAGGTTCGCACCATAGGCTATTCTGATGAAGAGTATGCTCAAGGATTTAATGCTCTTGATCCTGAATCACAATCTGCAATCAATGGATATGTAGCTGGTTTTAACAGAAGAATAGTAGAAGTTAAACAAGATCGCACAAAACTGCCGTTTGAATTTCATGCAATGAGCCAGCAGCTTGGCGTATATTTTGTTCCAGAAGATTGGACATCAACTGATGTTCTTGCATGGGCTGCAATAATGCTGAGAGAGTTTGACGGCGAGGCAACTCAGCAAGGACAGCTTCAAAACCTTGCACTGTTTCAGAAGCTAAAAGCACAATTTCCTAACGATTATACTGCTATGTTTCAAGATTTAAGATGGCGGGACGATCCAGATGCAGTAACCTATATTGCTGGAGACAAGAATAATTTGGTCAGCAAGAGAGAAAAAGCAGACTCAAATAGCAATCAAATTGCCCAAAATGCTCAAATTCTTAATAAGCCTCTGAACATAGACACCCAGTTTGATCTAACCTGTAATTTTCAAGAAATTGCTGAGCAGATGGAGGCAACTCAAGAGCAGATTGTCGCAAATCTTAAAGAGATTAATGCCTATGTAAAAAATGGCAGTTACGCATGGGTTGTTTCTGGAGATAAAACAGCAAGCGGCAACCCTATAATTTACTCAGGACCTCAGATGGATCATGCTTTTAATTTTTCTGTGCCGTCTATTATTGGAGAGGGTTCAATCAAAGCTGGAGGCATTAATGCTTCTGGAATGATAATTGCTGGTCTTCCAGCTATTGTAATCGGCAGAACTCCTCATCACGCATGGTCAATGCAGGTAGGACATGCCCATACATTGGACTATTATATTGAAGACCCTTCAGCCGTGTCGCTGCATCGCATTGAAATTATAAAAGTTGCAGGTGAAGAAGATGTGCAGCTGCCTGTTTACAGAACCTCCCACGGACCTGTAATAAACTCTGATCCTGTAATCGCATGGAAATATGCTCATTGGGGAAAAGAGTTTGAAGTTGTAAAAGCATATCTTGATCTTGCACGGGCACAAAGTATGGATCAGTTTGGAGATGCTATTAACAAGATTCCACTTTCCCAGCATTACTGCTATGCAGACAAAGATGGAAATATCGCCTACTGGATGTCAGGTTATGATCCTATAAGACCAGAAGGACTTGATCTAAGATTCCCTCTGCCTGGTAATGGAGTTGCAGAGTGGCTATCACCTGTAGCTTATAAGGCAAGATCGCATGAACGTAATGCAGCAAGAGGATTTTACAGCGGTTGGAACAGCAGAAGCAGCCTTGATTACGCAATCTCATCAAATACTCCCACATACTATTTTGGACCATTTCACAGAGGTCATATTCTTGAAGATTATCTTTCAACCCATGACAATCTGACTTTTGAAGATGTAAGAGACCTTGCCCTCTATATTGCTACTACGGATTCAGTTAGAGATGAGTATCTGACTTCTGCATTTTCAACTTATGGTGATGGCGGAAATCCTTGGAAATATGTAAAAGCTGATTTTATTCAAGCAGTTGAATCAGCCAGCACTAATAAAAGCAATAAGTCTGACAACTCTTCTGATATGAATGCCAAACGTTTAGCTGCGATCGAGCTTTTAAACAATTGGGACGGTCATTTTGTAGCTGGAGGTAAAGATAATTGGGTAGCAGGAAAAGATCGTTCAGATGCTTGGATTTTAATGAACCAGTGGATAAATGAGGTGATTAAATTAACGTTTGATGACGAGCTTGGAAGTAAATCAGAACAGAATATATTGCTTTTTAACATGCTGCTGCATGGGCTTCCTAAGTTGAATACAACTATAAAAAACAGCTATAACTGGTTTGAAAATAAACTTGACTCAACAGCTCCCCAGACACTTGACGCTATTATTGTTGCTGGACTGGATAAGGCTCTAATATCATTAGGAGAACAGCCTTGGGGAACAGATAAACGAGGTAATATTTCTTACAAACATGAGATGTTAGGAACTCTCCACCAGATTCCTACATCATCAAGATCAACTTATGCACATTGCGTAGAGATGGGAAATTCAGGACCTGTTCGTATTGAAAGCATGCTGCCTGTTGGGCAATCTGGAAATATTCTTATAGGAGCTGATGGAAAGCTGCTATTTGATCCAAACTTTTTCGGCATGTCTGATGTTTATGATGGATTTGAGCATAGAAGTTTTATTTTAACTAATTGATCTTGCTATAAAAAATGGACACATAAGTTAAGCTGTAATTAAAAAGCTGCTTAAACTTATGTGTCCACAAAATCGTTTGCGGCAGCAATGGACTTCATTTTTATACTATAGACGCTTATAAATTTTAGCTAATCTCTCTTAACAAAATATAGTGCCACGCTTTTGCCAATAACAGGATTGAGGATTCTTTCCATAAAACCTGTTACAAAAGGCTTTTCCATCATATCCCATACAAGCATATTGTGATAGAGCTTTACAAGTTTTGAACCTAAATTAGAGCTGCTGTGGTTAAGACCGATAATACATTTCAGCCACCAAAATGGAGCATGCAGACTGTGGGCATAGTGGCTGCCCTGAAACTCAAATCCTAAGGGGATAACTTTTTGAACAAGCTCTTTTTTCTTATAAATGCGGATATGCCCCCCTTCTGTATTGCAATATTCGTTTGACAGCTTCCAACATATCTTTTCTGGCAGGTATCTTGGAACTGTTAAAGCAAGCTGTCCACCGGGTTTTAGAATCCTTTTCAGCTCTTCAAGTGCTTTTGCCTCTTCATGGATATGCTCCATAACTTCAGAACAGATAATAATATCAAAAGAGCTGTCTCCAAAAGGAAGAGAGGTAATATCTGCTGCTGAAAGTGCCCACTCTGAACCATTTTCCAACTTTAACGCGGGCAAAAACTCTTGATGCAGTTTCAGCTTCTTTTGAGATACAAGTAAATCTTTATGAGACATGTCTGCCCCAATGCAAAACACTTCTGGAAATTCCCACGCCTTTGCAGTGTGTCTTCCCTCTCCACATCCAATATCAAGAACCTTAGCCCCGCGTTTTAACTTAAGTCTTTTAAAATCAACTGTAATCATGAATGTTTTTTACCATTTCTAACGATAATTGGCTATAATATCTCTGTATGCTTCAACTGTCTTGATTGCTGTCATTTCCCAAGTATAATTTTTCATCACACGTTCGTAGCCCGCATTTGCCATACGTTCACGTTCAGCAGAATTATCAAGCAGAGATAGAATAGCATCTTTTAAAGCATCAGAATCAGCAGTTGGAACTATTTTTGCGGCATCTCCGGCAACCTCTGGCAGCGCACCGCCGGTTGTGCATATTACAGGGATTCTGCACGCCATTGCTTCGCCGACTGGAAGCCCGAAACCTTCGTACAAAGATGGAACAACTGCAATTGTGGCTTTAGCATACTCCTCAATAAATCTATTATCATCTATTCTGCCTGTAAATTCGACAACATCTTGAAGCTCAAGATTTTTGATAAGCCTTTCAATTCCTCCATTTTGTTTAGGAGCACCAATCACAACCAACTTTATCGGTCTCTTTTGTGAGATGCTTTTTATCGCATAAAGAAGATAGTAAAGCCCTTTTAGCGGAGTGTCAGCACTATTTGTAACGATAATTCTGTCAGATTCTCGCTTAATATAGTCTATTGGATGAAACAGCTCTGTATTAATTCCGTTTGGAATGGTGACAAATCTCTGTTCAGGGATTTCAAACTCTTTTGCGATATCATGCTTTGAAAAATCAGATACTGTTATTATCTTTTTGAGGTGTCTTGCAACATATTTTTGCATTCCAATAAATGAGTACCACCTTAAATGCTTCATCTTTTTGAATACTGATTTTGTACTCTGTACAGCAATACGGCGATCAACAGTCATTGGGTGGTGTATAGTAGCAGTAACTGGAAGACGTTTTGAAAGTGAGAGTATGCCATAAGATAAAGACTGATTGTCATGAATAATGTCATAACTTTTAAATTTATCTTTAAGATATCTTTTAACCCTCATTCCAAATGTTACAGGTTCTGGATACCCCATACTTGAAACACCAAGCCACTCAATCATATTTATAGGATCAGTAAGTTCATGGAGTTTTGGCGTTCTAAAAAGATCATTAGGATTGTAAAGATCAAGAGTTGGAAGCATAGTGAGCTTTGCATCTCCAACAAGCAGAGGATCAGGAGGACCAGCAATAACTTCAACATGATGACCAAGCTCTGTTAGAGAGCGGCTTAAATTTCTTACATAGACACCTTGTCCGCCGCAATAGGGATTGCTTCTGTAGCTTATAATGCCTATTTTAAGTCTGCTGTTCATTCCCTTAGATGTCCTTGTGGTTGTAGATGGAGTGTGGTTAGTTAAATATCGATTCATTAGTCTAATTTTGGTTTAATTATTATCTTAGATATTGGCAGGATTTAGGAAAGCAAATATAAGTGGTGTGCCCGACTGGAATCGAACCAGCGATCTTCAGCTTCGGAGGCTGACGCCTTATCCACTGGGCTACGAGCACATGCCATAGTTAAATACATTTTCTATTGAAAAGAATCAACCCTGAAAAACAGAATCCTTTACAAAGTCCTTCAAAATTTTATCCCTTGCCTCGCCTGCAACATACAAAGAACCAGCAATGCAGATGCAATCTTTCTCAGATGCACTTTTAACAGCATACTCTACAGCAGCTTCTACATTTTCAATTATATCTATTTCAGCCGAAACATTCATATTATTGATAGCAAAATCCTTAAGGAGTTTTGGATCAAGGCTTCTATCGATCTTTGCCCGTGTAAAAATTATACGATCTGAATCAGGCAGCATGTATTCGAGCATCTCTGTATAAGGCTTATCTTTAAGAATACCAATTATCATGGTACGATTAGACGAGTGATGTTTTTTAAGATATTTACCAAGATTTTCTGCTGCATCAAGGTTATGTGCACCATCAATCAAAACTAAAGGCTTTTGCATAATATATTCAAGGCGACCACTCCAGACGGTTGCTGCAAGTCCTTTTCTGATGCTATCCTCAGTCAGTTTGTGTTTTTCGTCTCCAATTTTTTGCTTGATCAGAAGCTCACACGCAGCAAGTGCAAGAGCAGAATTTTGAATCTGGTGCTCTCCAGAGAGCCTTGTACCCATATTCTTCCATACAGCATCTATCCCTTTATAGGTAAATTGTGTGCCTAAACCTATCTTGTGTTCTGACGAAAACATTTTTTCTGATTCAGCATCAATCACATTAAAATCTTTTCCATACCGATAGACAGGAGCAGATTTTTTTTGTGCAATATCATTTAATACAGCAATAGCAGACTCTTGAGTTACACCCGTAACAAGAGGGGTGTTCTGTTTTATAATTCCCCCTTTTTCTGCTGCAATCTCTTCAAGTGTGTTACCAAGGTATTCAGTGTGCTCAATCGAAAGGTTGGATATGATTGTAACTGCTGGCTGAAGCACGTTGGTTGCATCTAATCTGCCGCCCATACCCGTCTCAATCACTGCCCAATCTACCTCTGCTTTAGAAAACAGATAAAAAGCCATAGCCGTAGATATCTCAAAAAAAGTTGCCCTTCTCTCTCCTTGGTCTGCATTTTTAACAGCAAGAAAAGACTCGACAATATCTTCATCAGATACCATAGTGCCATTAATACGAAATCTCTCGTTAAATTTTATAAGATGAGGAGATGTGTATAACCCTGTCTTAAATCCCGAATTGCTGAGAATAGAGGCTATGTATGACGCAATAGAGCCTTTGCCGTTTGTGCCGGCAATGTGAATCGAACAAAACTTTTTTTGAGGAGAGCCGAGATGTTTGAGAATATCTTCAGTCGTTTTCAGCTCAAGTTTAATTCCAAAGCGTCCAAGAGCAAACATCTCTTTTAAACAATCTGAGTATGAAATTGTTTCCATATATTCCTTATAAGGATACCCCTTAAAGTGTTAATTGAAAGATGCTTAAGCGTATAAATATAAAATCGTGCAAGTTAATGAATTTACAATAAAAAACGGCAGATATTGCCATAAGATATGACCAATATCTGCCGAATTTACATTTAATAGCTGTTTTTCTAAAACCTTATTTTCTTCGAGAAGCTGCTATTCTTTGTCTTCTCATTGCTTCTCTCATCTTACGGCGTCTATACTGACTTGGTTTTTCAAAATTTTTCTTCAACTTGAGACGTTTAAACAGCCCGTCATTTTGAATCTTCTTTTTCAAAATTTTCATGGCTCTTTCAACATCATTGTCAATAACCTTGACAGAGATTTCCTTCAAATTCATCGCCCCTTTCTTGCCCGGCAGTGTTTAACTGACAGTTAATTTTTAATTTTTTATATAAAGGTATTCTATAACACGATTGAAAATGGTCGGCAAGAGAAAAAGTATGAATAATCGCTTAAAAATTCTTCTGTTCCGCCGTAAATTTAGATTAAAGTAAGCATTATAACGCTTTTTAATATGCTGTCTATCTCTTTAGATTATATCTTTGAGAGCAATTCATCTGTAACAGATTTAAGGTCTTTTTCTCCCTGAAGAGTAATATATTTTATTGAAGCATCTTTTTGTGTTAGATCACGGAAGTAATAAGCAGATGCCAATGTTCCAGTGTTTGTATCATAATAGATAGAGTGGCGTTTATCTATAGCTGACTCGTCTTGATCATCTGCTCTTGCAGATAGTGCTCCGCCGCAGACTCTGCATTTATCGCCATTTGGCTTGATAGCATCAATAAATATATTATTGGGGTGGTTGTTGTCGTTTGCACATAGACGGCGACCCATGATCCTATCTTTTGCAATTTTTCTATCAAGAATCATCTCAATAACATAATTAAGTTTAATACCTGCGGCTTTAAGTGAAGCATCAAGTTTTTCAGCCTGCACCTTATTTCTCGGGAATCCGTCAAGCAGCCAGCCGTTTTTACAATCATCTTGTTTGAGTCGGTCAAGAATCATAGGAATAGTAATCTCATCAGGTACAAGGTCTCCTCTGTCAATATATGCTTTAGCCTGTTTTCCAAGCTCTGTACCGCCTTTTATATTGTCACGAAATATTGCTCCTGATTCAATATGGGCTATGTTGAACTTATTTTTAAGAATTGCACCCTGAGTACCTTTACCACTTCCATTTGGACCAAAAAAAATAATGTTCATTAAAGACTCCTTTTGTTTAAATGTTTTTACTAAAATCGTTTAATACTGCAATATTACAAACACTATGCAACCCGTAATAAAATTATGGGTTTTTCCTATATAAAACACCTGATAGTGTATTTATTTCTTTTAAAATTTTTAAAGTTCTACCTATATAAATGAAGCTGTAATGTCAACATAAATGAATTTTAAATATCAGGTTTTGTTTAGTATGCAGGGTTCTAAAGTAACGAACACCAATAGTCGATAAGATTATTAAATTCATACGAGCTTAAAATAGAACTTATTTGGCAGCAGGGGTAATGCAATGGATATATTAGTTGGAAAAATTTCATCAGTTGAGGCTTCTGAAAAAATAGACTCAAGGCTTAGAAAAGCTGAAAAAGAGAATATGATTGAGGCAAAAATGCTCAATATCAGACCTCCAAGAAAAAGTAGAACCAAGCCTCCTAAAGGGGAAGAACGCAGAAGTGATAATGGTTATAAAGACCCTGGCAACGGACGCGTTATGGTATTGCTTATCCCTGAAGGCAATAAAATACCAAAAGAGATTGAATCGGGAAACTACAGGGTGTTCTTACGCTTTTCTAAAAAAAATACACTCTCTTCCAAGCCCCCTATATCTAAACCTAAATCGAGCAGTTCAGATAATAACCTGAGTGTAATAGCATAAAACATTATCTAAACTTTATCTTAAATCCTGTTTTTTTATAAAAATAATTCGAGTCAATAACTGTTTATGCCCATTGAGCATCAATAATTGCTCTAAGTTTTCTTGACATAATCAAAAAACGTCTGTAAATTGGCTTAATAATCAAGTCTTTCCATGAAAGTGATATAGATAATCATCTGCAAAAAGACTCCCTTTGAAATACCAAATATCTAAGAATACTCTATTTTGATATATATTCTCCCATAGAACCAGTCAGATAGAATCATAATAAAAATCATACTTTTTTGTCGAATATTATCTGTTTCTATATGCTTGAGCATAAAAATATATCATTAAAAAATGATAACTATAATTAAACTGCTGTAAAACCATTTCAGGTAAAGTCCAACTCGTTGAAATTCAAGTTATTTAATTAATATAATTTTTTATCACACCCCATTCTATAATATAATTTTTAAGAAGGCGTGTAATTCATATCCATATCTTTAATTTTAATCCTTTGGAAATCTATCCTTATGGCAATCTCTTTTATAATAACCATCTGTTTTAACATAATTTACGGGGTATTTGCATGAATCTTGAAAAGCTGCAAAGAATGAAGATTAGCGAGCTTACAGAGTTGGCTAAAAAATATAAGATAAAAGGCATTGGCGGAGTTAAAAAGCAGGAGTTAATTTTTGCCATACTTCAGGCAGCTATTGAAGAGAGCGGACAGATTTATGGTGAAGGTACACTTGAGATTCTTCCTGACGGGTTTGGATTTCTAAGAGCACCTGATTACAACTATCTTCCAGGTCCTGATGATATTTATGTATCTCCTTCCCAAATACGGAGATTCAACCTTAAAACAGGAGATACTATATCAGGCTTGGTCAGACAGCCAAAAGATTCTGAGAGATATTTTGCTCTTCTAAAAGTTGAAGCTGTTAATTTCAATAATCCTGAACTTGCTGCTGAAACTATCCTGTTTGATAATCTTACCCCCCTCTATCCTGACCGTAAAATGAACCTTGAATCATCACACGATAACTACTCAATGCGTATAATTGATCTTATGTCTCCAATTGGATTTGGTCAACGTGGATTGATAGTCTCACCTCCAAGGTCAGGTAAAACCATGCTGCTAAAGAACATTGCCAACAGCATGATTGCCGCACACGATCATATTATCCCAATGATTCTGCTGATAGATGAGCGTCCAGAAGAGGTGACAGATATGTCTCGTTCTGTCAAAGCAGAGGTTATAAGTTCAACTTTTGATGAACCGTCTGAAAGGCATGTTCAAGTTGCAGAGATGGTTCTTGAAAAGGCAAAGAGAATTGTAGAACAGGGTAATGATGTTGTTATTCTTCTTGATAGTATAACACGTCTGGCAAGAGCTTATAATTCAGTAATGCCTCCGTCTGGCAAAATTCTTTCCGGCGGTGTTGACTCGAATGCTCTTGATAGACCAAAGCGTTTCTTTGGTGCTGCCAGAAATATTGAAGAGGGGGGAAGTCTAACAATTATTGCTACGGCACTTGTTGATACTGGAAGCCGTATGGATGAAGTTATATTTGAGGAGTTTAAAGGAACAGGCAACATGGAGCTTGTTCTTGATAGAAAACTTGCGGATAGAAGAATTTTTCCTGCCATTAACATAAATAAATCAGGTACCAGAAAAGAGGAGCTGCTTCTTGATCCTCCGACATTAAATCGAGTCTGGATTCTTAGAAAACTTCTGTCAGGTTTAAATACTGTTGATAGCATGACATTTTTACTTGAAAAAATGCAAGGAACAGTAGATAATAAAGAATTTCTTGATTCAATGAATTCATAATTATTTAATTTAATTAACAAGCCCGCGTTAGCTTATTAATTTTTGATTTAAATGAGTTCATTCATTATTTTTCAAGTGTAATTATAATTATTTAATTAATATGCTATCATAAATTTATAAGAATAAGGAGTCGGTTTGGTATGAAAAAAGATATACATCCAGATTACAAAGCAACAACAGTTTCATGTGCTTGCGGTAATGTAATTGAGATAGGTTCTACAAAAGAGAACATTAAGATTGAGATATGTTCAAAATGCCACCCGTTTTTTACAGGCAAGCAGAAACTTGTTGATACTGCGGGAAGAGTAGATCGTTTTAGAAAAAAATATGCGGCATTTAATGCTGCTGCTGAATTAAAAAAATAGATAACATACTTTAAATCATAGGGGGAATCTGGTGGATAATAACACCTTTTTCCCTTTTGTTTTTGGTCAAAATTATACAGGGCATTGAATAAAATTACAGGGCATTGAATCATGATAAATAAATTACATGGTATTGAAGAGCGTTTTATCAAACTTGAGCAGCTTCTTGGTGACCCTGCTGTTATTTCAGATCAGGTAAAATATCAGAAATACCTGAAAGAGCATGGAGAGTTAAGTAAACTTGTCACATCATTTAGAGATTACAAATCTCTTTTACTTGAAATTAAAGGTTCTCAGGAGCTTTTAAAAGACCCTGATCCTGATATCAGAGAGATGGCAAATGATGAGTTAAATTCACTTGAACATCAAAAAGAAAAATTTGAATCTGAATTACAACTGCTTTTGATGCCTAAAGATCCACGAGATCAAAAAAATGTAATTCTTGAGATCAGAGCAGGAACAGGCGGTGAAGAGGCTGGGCTTTTTGCGGCTGATCTTTTCAGGATGTACTCAAGGTATGCTGAATCAAAAGGGTGGAACGTTGAGATCATTGAGAGCAGCGAATCATCTACTGGAGGATTTAAAGAGGTGGTCTCTATGATTCGAGGAAAAGGTGCTTTTAACAGCTTTAAGTATGAGAGCGGCATACACCGTGTCCAGAGAGTTCCTGAGACAGAGGCACAAGGCAGAGTACACACATCGGCAGTTACAGTAGCAGTTCTTCCAGAGGCAGAAGATGTCGAGCTTGATCTAAATCCTGCTGATCTAAAAGTTGATGTTTTTAGATCATCTGGTCCTGGCGGTCAATCTGTAAACACAACAGATTCTGCAGTTAGAGTTACGCATCTGCCAACCGGCATTATTGCAACATGCCAAGATCAAAAATCACAGATTAAAAATAAAATACAGGCTATAAAAGTTCTAAAGGCTCGTATTCTTGATGCTATGGTTAGAGAGAGTGAAGAAAAACGGGCTGCACAGCGTAAAGATCAAGTCGGCTCTGGCGACAGAAGCGGGCGTATCCGCACATACAATTTTCCGCAGGGAAGAATGACCGATCATAGAATCGGGCTTACGCTTTACCGTCTTGAGAGCATCATGTCAGGTGATATTCAAGAGATTGTTGATGAGCTGAAAACTTACTATCAGGCTTTAGCACTCAAAGAGGCTCAATAATAACCGTTGAGTTATATTAATTCTTAAAAATATGCCTTTAGATAAAATGGTTCCGGAAACATGGACAATCCTGAAACTCCTCTCATGGACAGAGAGCTATTTCAAATCATACAATATTGACAGCCCAAGGCTCACCGCTGAAATCCTTCTTTGTCATGCCTTAAATATCCGCAGGCTTGATCTCTACCTGCAATTTGACCGTCCTTTAAATAAAGATGAACTTGCTGCATATAAATCTCTGATTAAAAGAAGAGTTAAAAGAGAGCCGGTAGCTTATATTACAGGCATTAAAGGATTCTGGGACTCCCAGTTTAGTGTAACTTCTGATGTTCTTATTCCAAGACCAGACACTGAGACACTTGTTGAGGCTGCACTTGCTCAAATTCAACAGAAAAAAGAGTCGCTGAAACGTAAAATAACTGTTCTTGAACTTGGTACAGGCTCAGGTGCAATTGCCGTATCTCTTGCAAAAGCAAATCCTGATGTTCTGTTTTTTGCAACAGACATATCTTTAAAAGCTGCTTTAGTTGCAAAAAATAACAGCGTTGTTGACGCTGATTATGGCGTTATTGATTCTGCCTCTGAGGCTGACTTTATTGAAAAAACACGTCTGCCCAATCTCTTTTTTCTTGTAGGTTCATGGTTTTCCCCGATAAATATCGGAGCACAGTTTGATATAATTGTTTCAAATCCTCCTTATATCCCAACTGATGAAATTAATAATCTTCAGCAGGAAGTCCAACATTATGAACCTCATCTTGCATTAGACGGCGGAGCTGACGGAATCTCATGTTTAAGAGAGATTATGCTATCAGCTTACAGCTATCTTTCACAAGAAGGGATTTTGCTCATGGAGATGGGATTTGATCAGTATGAGAAGTTAGAGCAGGAATCTTTGAAGATTGAAAAATATGAAAAACCTATTTTCATCAAAGATTATGCAGGGCATTACCGTGTGGTATTACTGAAAATGAAAAAGAGGTAACAATTTTATCTGTTTTATGTGTAAGGATAGAAAATAGAAGATAATAAAAAATATTGAAAACATATATAAAATTTGATAAATCTTATAAGATTTTTTGTTTGTGGAGACATGAATTAATCATTTCTCACACTCTCTGATTTAGTATAATAGGGTGCCTGTTTATGAAAAATTCTCGTTAAAGTGCGAGGATTTTGAAAAAACGGGTTAATACTTAAAGAAGATGAGAGTGGCGGTTTAACCTTTAATTAATTTACGGAGAAAAAAATGGCGTACATATCAATGAGACAGCTCCTTGAAGCAGGAGTTCATTTTGGTCATCAGACCAGACGTTGGAACCCAAAAATGAAAAAATACATTTTTGGAGCAAGAAATGGCATCTATATTGTTGATCTTCAGCAGACTGTAAAGATGTTTAGAGATGCTTACGATTTTGTTGTTGATGTAGCAGCACAGGGTAAAAGCGTTCTTTTTGTCGGCACAAAAAAACAGGCAAGAGAGGCTGTTTATGAAGAGGCAACCCGTGCAGATACATTTTATGTTCAAAATAGATGGCTCGGCGGAATGCTTACAAACTTTCAGACAATAAAGAAGAATATCAGCAGGCTTGACTACCTTAATACTATTGAAAATGATGGAACAATCGAAGATTATCCCAAAAAAGAGCGTGCTCAGATGCTAAAAGAGAAAATTAAGCTCGACTCTGACATTGGCGGTATCAGCAAGATGAAGGCTCTTCCCGGAGCTATTTTCATCATTGATCCAAAAAATGAAGCTATTGCAGTTAGTGAAGGTAAAAGGCTTGGAATTCCAATAGTTGCTGTTGTTGATACAAACTGTGATCCTGATGATATTGATTATGTAATTCCGGGCAATGATGATGCTATCCGCTCTATCCGACTTTTTACATCAAAAATAGCTGATGCCTATATTGAGGGCAGAGAGAAGTATGAAGAGAAACGTCAAGCCGGCTCAGATAAAAATGAGTTTGAAGAAGGCGATGTAAAACCTGACTACGATGATGATGGAGCAGAGAGAATGCTTATTGCAGATGGTTCTGATGGTCCTGTAGTTGAAAAAATTAGAAGAAGAACAGCAGGAAGATAGAGGCTGTCTTTACAATATATTTTAAGGAGAGATGTAAAAATGGCTGAGATTACAGCATCAATGGTTAAAGAACTGAGAGAGCAGACAGGCTCTGGCATGATGGACTGCAAAAGAGCATTGGCTGAGACAAACGGGGACATTGAAAAAGCGTTGGATTACCTCAGAAAAAAGGGTCTTGCCAAAGCCCAAAAAAGAGCTGGTAGAGCAACTTCAGAAGGTATTATCTACACTTATATCCATGCCGGTGCAAAACTCGGTGTTATGGTTGAGGTAAACTGCGAATCTGACTTTGTTGCAAAAACAGCAGATTTTCAGGAGTTTGCAAAAAATGTGGCAATGCACATTGCAGCAGCCAATCCAAGAGGACTTAATCCAGAAGATATTCCACAATCTGTTATTGACAGAGAGCGTGATATTTATAGGGCACAATGTCTTGAGCAGGGTAAACCTGAAAATATGGTTGATAAGATTGTTGATGGTCAGATTCAGAAATTTTATAAAGACTCCTGTCTTATGAGCCAGCAGTATATCAAAGACCCTAAAAAAACAGTTGGTGAAATGACAACTGAAGCCATTGGAAAAATCGGTGAGAATATCACTGTAAAAAGATTTGTAAGATTTCAGGTAGGCGAATAATATTTTAAGGAGATGACACCAATGGAGATCCAAAATTTGGAGGGCAGTTTAGTAAAAAACAGCTCTGAGTCTGTGATAGATAAACCTGAATTTGAGAGAATTCTTGTTAAAATTAGTGGAGAAGCTCTCATGGGAGATCAGAAATTCGGCATAAAGCCGGAAATGATCAATTATGTTGCAGAAGAGATTGCTCAGATACATGCTCTTGGATTACAAATCTCCATGGTTGTCGGCGGCGGTAATATATTCAGAGGGGTAGCAGGCAGCTCTGCCGGTATGGATAGAGCTTCAGCAGATCACATGGGAATGCTTGCAACTGTTATAAACTCGCTTGCCCTCTCTGATGCACTTGAAAAACATGGAGTTCCAACTCGCGTTCAATCTGCTATCGGCATGAATAAGGTTGCAGAGCCTTTTATCAGAAGACGTGCTATCCGCCATCTTGAAAAAGGACGAGTTGTTATTTTTGCGGCAGGTACAGGCAATCCCTATTTTACTACTGATACTGCTGCCGTGCTTAGAGCCAATGAGATGAGTGCACAGATTTTATTCAAAGCCACAAAGGTTAATGGCGTATATGATAAAGACCCTGTTACTAATAGCGATGCTGTTTTCATAAAGAGAATTTCATACATGAAGGTTCTTGAACAGCAGCTTCATGTAATGGATATGACAGCCATATCTCTCGCTATGGATAACAATCTGCCGTTACAAATATTTGATTTGAATGAAAAGGGCAATATCCTTGCTGCTGTGTGCGGCAGAGATGTTGGAACCAGAATATACAAAGATTAGATATTTTATACAACTAATCTGATTTTAAGTATCTGCAACATCGATAAGAATAAATCTTTTTTTACTTTATAAGTTTTAAAATATGGGTTGCTTAAGCAGGTTATAATAATTTTTAGGAGAGCAGTTATGATAAAGGAAGTTTTTCAGGAAGCTAAAGATAAGATGGACAAATCTGTTAAAAATCTTGAAAAGGAGATGTCTCGGGTTCGTACTGGAAGAGCCTCTGCCAATCTGCTTGACGGCGTAAAAGTCGATTATTATGGCACACTGACACCTTTGAGCCAGATGGCATCTATTGCAATACCAGAGAGCAGGCTTATTACTGTTCAGCCTTGGGACGTAAGTGCCATAAAAGAGGTTGAAAAGGGTATTTTAAAGGCAAATCTTGGACTAACGCCATCAAGTGATGGAAAAATCGTCAGAATATCAATTCCTCCGCTCACTGAGGAGAGAAGAAAAGAGATTGCCAAAAATGCACATCAAACTTGTGAAGATTGCAAAATTGCTGTGAGAAATATCCGCCGCGATGCAAATGACACCTTGAAATCTCTTCAAAAAGATGGAGATATTTCAGAAGATGAAAACTTTAAAGGACAAAAACAGATTCAAGAGATGACGGATCAGTATATCTCAAAAATTGATAAAATCTACACAGGCAAAGAGAAAGAGATACTTGAAGTCTGATAAATCTGATAAAATTTCTATTGATTTAGTTGACAGCAGCCGCAAAACTGATAATTGCCAGCATAATGATATCGATAAAATTGAAAAATGGCGGCAGTATGGCATTGACCCGTCTAAACTGCCCCGACATGTCGCAATTATTATGGACGGTAATGGCAGATGGGCAAAAAAACGGTTGATGAACAGAGTTGTCGGGCATGAGAAAGGCTCTGAAACTGTCCGATCTATCGTAACACTGTGCAGGGAACTTCATATTGACGTGCTTACCCTTTATGCCTTTTCTACAGAAAACTGGTCAAGACCAAAAGCAGAGGTAACGGCATTGATGGGACTGCTCAAAAAATTTATAGTATCTGAGCGGGAAACTCTTCATAAACAAGGCATCTGCCTTAAAATTACGGGTCAGAAAGCAAGGCTTCCATTGGATGTGCGGCAGGAGATTGATATAACCATGTCGCACACAGCAAAAAACAAAAAGATGTGCTTAAATCTTGCTTTAAGCTATGGCAGCAGGGAAGAGATTGCGAACGCTGTCCGTAAAATAGCTCTAAAAGTTAAAAAAGGTAAATTATCTTCTGAAAAGATTACAGAAGAGATTATAACAGAACATTTATATACCAGCAAGCTGCCCGACCCTGATATGATAATACGAACAAGCGGAGAGATGCGGCTTAGTAATTTTCTCCTTTGGCAGTCTGCTTATGCAGAACTTTTTTTTACTCCAACACTCTGGCCTGACTTTACAGAGCAGGAATTTGTTGAGATGGTTAAAGAGTATCAGAATCGGGACCGCAGATTTGGAAAGGTTGTATGCTCCTCAAACGATGGCTCACAGCATTAGTTTTAATTCCTTTATTAATTCTTATTCTACTTAAAGGCACTCCTATAGCCTTTACCCTTCTTGTGTTAATTATATCCATTGCAAGCATGGCTGAATATTTTAAGGTTACATCATCATTATCATCTGATGATATCTCCTCCGATTATGAATGTCCGCAAAAATATAATCCATCAGTTGAGATGAAATTAATTGCTTATGCATTGTCTGTTGCAATTATCGGAGCGGCTCATAAAGGCTCGCTTGAGATGCTGCTTTATCTTCTCACGCTCAATGTCATGGCAATGTCCCTTCTGACAGTCTTTAAGTTTAAATCTGAATCATCAATTCTTGACTGTACAGCATCTGAAATACAGGGAATTATTTATATTCCGTTTTTTCTATCATTTCTTATTTTAATTAGAAACAGCACTAACGGCGAACATTTTGTTGTCTGGTTATGGATTGTTATTGGACTCAGTGACACAGGAGCTTATTATGTCGGCTCTCACTTTGGGAAAAATCCGCTTGCAAAGCATGTAAGCCCTAAAAAAACAGTAGAGGGGGCTTTAGGCGGGCTTGGTGCTGCTGCTGTTGGCGGTCTCATATATTCATTGATTTTCATTGACAACGTATCCTTTCCAATGGCGGTTTTATTCTCAATTGTTACGGCTGCTTTTGGACAGCTTGGAGACCTTTTTGAATCTGCATTAAAACGCTCTGGCGGCATAAAAGATTCTGGCAGACTGCTTCCTGGACACGGAGGTGTGCTCGACAGAGTTGACGGGGTTATTTTTGCAGCACCAGTGGCTTATCTGTTCAAGATTTTTATTCTATAAAAAAGTAGATTTTGGAATCTATCATCTGTCTTAATATGTTAAAATGAAATTTATGAAAAACAATAGCACGCCTTGTTCAACTATAAAAAAAATCTCTATTCTCGGTTCGACTGGTTCAATCGGTAGAAATGCCCTTGAAATTATTGCAATGCACCCTGATAAGTTTCAAGTTGCTGCACTTGCTGCTGCAAACAGCGTAAATCTTCTTGCAGAGCAGATAAGAGTCTTTAATCCTGAAATTGCGGTTGTCTTAAACAGAGAAAGAGCAGACGATTTAAAAACAATTCTGCAAAGCGATATCCTGCAAAAAAGAGTTAAAACTGGTATTTACTTTGGAGATGACGGCTATAATTTAGCTGCATCATCTAAAAACAGCGATACAGTTCTTCTTGCAATGGTTGGTTCTGCTGGACTTATGCCTGCTCTTGCAGCTATAGATGCAGGCAAACAGATTGCACTTGCCAATAAAGAGACTTTGGTTATGGCAGGTGAGCTTGTAATGTCGCGGGCAGCAGAAAAAGGTGTAAATATATATCCTGTTGACAGCGAACACAGTGCAATTTTTCAGTGTCTTGGCGGAAAGATAAACGGGCAGGCTGTTCGTTGCAGCGGGACAAATAAAGAAGGGGGAGCTATAAATAACGGTGTCGGAGCAGAGAGAAATAATCATATTAAAAAGATTTTTCTTACAGCATCAGGCGGACCATTTAGAAACACACCATTAGAGCAGTTTCAAAATATAAAGCCAGAAGATGCGTTAAACCACCCGACTTGGAACATGGGCAGCAAGATTACGATTGATTCTGCAACATTGATGAACAAGGCTCTTGAAATTGTTGAGGCAGTAAGGCTTTTTAATGTAGATGTCTCTGATATTGAGGTGCTTGTCCACCCTCAAAGCATTGTCCACTCAATGGTTGGTTTCAGCGATGGATCAATCATGGCTCAGATGGGTGTTCCTGATATGAAGGCTGCAATATCCTACGCCCTATCATACCCTGAACGGCTTGAGCTAAAACTTGACTTTCCAGATTTCACTTCATTGAGTAGTCCAGATTTTGCAGGATTGGGTCATCTTGTTTTTGAAAAGCCTGATAGACGTAAATTCCCTTCACTTGATTTTGCGGTTGAAGCGTGCAAACAAGGCGGAACACTCCCTGCTGCTATGAATGCAGCAAATGAAGTAGCAGTTAATGCGTTTTTAAACTATGAGATTGATTTTCCAACTATATTTACCATAATTGAAAAGACCATGAAGATGCACAAAAATATTATTAATTACACTCTTGATGATGTTATTGCTGCTGATAAG
>CAZIJN010000002.1:54419-184375 GCA_964539635.1 uncultured Desulfobacterales bacterium
GATGCACAAAAATATTATTAATTACACTCTTGATGATGTTATTGCTGCTGATAAGTGGGCAAGAAATATTGCTGTATCCATTGTTATGAATAGTATTCCATTAATATGAAATGATTTGAAAAAAACGTATTATATTGTACTTGAAGAGATTATAATTTTATGGATTTATTGATAATAATTCAAAAATTCTTAAGTGTGTTTTGGTTTTTGATTCCAATTATAATTATCGGAATGTTGATCAAAACATCTTGGTTCAAAGGTGTATTTGGAGAATTTATCGTTAACTTTTTGTCCAATTTTTTTCTCAATAAAAATGAATATCATCTTATAAAAAATGTTACTATACCGACAAGTAATGGGACAACTCAAATAGATCACATCATTGTGTCACAGTATGGTGTGTTTGTTGTTGAAACTAAGAACATGAAAGGGTGGATATTTGGCAGTGAGAGACAAAAAATGTGGACTCAAAAGATTTATAAATATACCAGTCAATTTCAGAATCCACTGCATCAAAACTATAAGCACGTCAAGATATTGCAGGAATTACTTGATTTAAATGATGAATCTATACATTCTTTGATTGTTTTTATTGGAAATAGCACGTTTAAAACCGATATGCCTGATAATGTAACTCAGGGTTTTGGTTATCTTAAATATATCAAATCAAAAAGAGAAATTATTTTGCCTTTCTCAAAAGTAAATGAAATTATAGAAAAGATTCAAAAAGAACGTTTAACCCCATCTTTCAAAACCCATCGAGAACATGTTAAGCATGTGAAGGGAATTGTAAAAGAAAAAAATCAAAGGCAATAATAAAGGTAATTTTTTTGGGCGTGGCTGGTGAGTTTATTGTTCAAAAGTATTGTATTATTTCGTAAGATGTAAAATTTTGTTAAAGCGGACAGAGTATTTTTACCATATATGTCCGCTCATATATATTAAAGAAGGAATATTATGAGCCATTCATTAGTTGCATTTGTTGTTGTTCTTGGAATTCTTGTTTTTGTCCATGAGCTTGGACATTTTTTAGTTGCCCGATTTTTCGGTGTTGGAGTTGAGACATTTTCATTAGGATTTGGTCCTAAAATTTACAAAAAAAAGGTTGGATTAACAGAATACTGCATCTCTCTCATACCGCTTGGCGGATATGTTAAAATGGTTGGTGAAGACCCTAAAGAGGCGGTAGAACCTGCTGATATTGAGCTATCTTTTACGCATAAAAAGCTCTTTCAAAAATCTCTTATTGTTGCTGCTGGTCCCTTTTTTAACTTTCTTCTTGCGTTTGTCATTTTTTATGTGATTGCCCAGTTTTCAGGACTATACGTTGTCAGACCAGTAGTTGGTGCAGTTGGAGAGAACACGCCTGCAAAAGCTGCTGGAATACTTCCTGATGACATTGTTAAATCTGTTCAGGGAAAGAGTGTTGAATCATGGGACGATATGGTTGAAATTATCGGCAATGGAACAGGTGAACCGCTTAAAATCATCGTCTCCAGAAACGGCGAGCTGCTGCCTGTTACGGTAAATCCTGAGATTAAAGTTGTAAAAAATATTTTTGGTGAAGACCAGCAAAAATATATGATCGGTATCTCTGCCAAATCAGGTGCTGTTGAAAATATTCCTTTAAATCCTTTTGAAGCAATAGCAGAAGGGGTAAAACAGACGTGGAGAATATCTTCTCTTACCATTTTATCAGTAGTAAAGATTTTTCAAGGCACGGTTTCCACTGATACACTTGGCGGACCTATTATGATTGCACAGATGGCAGGAGAGCAGGCTAAAGAGGGAATGTTGAATCTTGCCTTTTTTATTGCCATGTTAAGCATAAATCTTGGAATCATAAATCTATTTCCTGTACCAGTGCTTGACGGCGGGCATCTTCTCTTTTTTGGAATAGAGGCAGTTACTGGAAAGGCTACAAGTGAAAAGGTGCGTGAAAAGGCAAATCAACTTGGAATTGCTCTTTTGGTCGCTCTAATGGTCTTTGTTTTTTATAATGACATTGTAAGAATCTTCAATGGTGGATAGGTGAATTATTATGATCTCCTGTATTGAAACAGCTTTAAAACCAGAACTTCTTGACGCAGATGCAAAGGGGTTGCAGAAAAAAGCTCTTGAATATTTTAATATTAATATTGAAGATGGACGAACTGTGAACCTTGTAATTATTGATGCTGATTTTTCCAAGTCAGACATTGAGGCAGTGCAAAATCAGATTTTAACAAACCCTGTGATACAGATATCTGCATCTGACTCGCCATTGGATATTAATTTTGATTGGTGTATATGGGTAGGATTTAGACCAGGCGTTCGAGATAATGCTGCAAGCACAGCCGTTGAGGCAATCCGCGATCTGCTTAAAAAAGATTTTGCAGATAAAGAGGGAGTTTACACATCAAAACGCTACTGCCTGACTGGAAAAAATTTAACTTATGATGATGTTGAAAAGATCGCAAGCGAACTTCTTGCAAATCCGATAATCCAGCAGTGGAAGATTTTTTCAAAAGATGAGTGGGACGGTAAAAGAGCCTCTATTTTGACAATACCAAAGGTTATGCTGAACCATGAACCATCTTTTCAAATTTTAAATATTGAATCAGATGAAGCTCTTGAGCAGATAAGCAATGAACGCAATTTAGCACTAAATCCAAGAGATATCCCTGTTATCAGAGAGTATTTTTTAAATAAAGATGTCCGTAAATCAAGAACCAATATAGATGAGATATCTCAGACAGGCGGCTCAATAACAAAAGCGGATAACTCATCTTTAGAGCCGATATCCTTAGCAGATGGTCCGACTGATGTTGAGATAGAGTATATCTCCCAATCACGCAGCGATCATTGCAACCACAACACATTCAGAGGCGTTTTCAGATACTATGACCCAGCAGATGATGAGACGGTTGTTGAGGATAACCTGTTTAAAAAATATATCCAAGAGCCGACTTTAAGGCTGAAAGATGAAAAAGAGTGGGTGGTATCAGTTCTGTGGGATAATGCTGGAGTCGGCTCATTTGACGATAAAAACAACTATGTAATAACAGGCGAGACGCACAATTCACCCTCTAATATGGAGGCTTACGGCGGTGCAATTACTGGAATTGTAGGAGTTTACCGCGATCCAATGGGAACTGGTCTTGGTTCAAGATTAATTATGGGAAGTTATGGATTTTGTGTTGGACCAATTGATTACAAGGGACCATTAAAGGCAGCTCTCCACCCTCGAAGACTCTTAGATGGTGTAATTGAAGGCGTTAAAGATGGCGGCAATAAAAGCGGAGTTCCAACCACATTCGGTCAGACTCTGTTTAACGAAGGCTATATGGGTAAAAGCCTTGTGTTTGTTACAGCTTTAGGAATCATGCCAAAAGAGATTAATGGAAAGCCAAGCCACGAGAAAAAGACAGAACCCGGTGATCTTATTGTAATGAGCGGCGGACGTGTAGGAAAAGACGGCATTCACGGTGTTACAGCCTCCTCAGAGGTTCTATCAGAAAATACCCCGGCGGGTCACGTTCAGATAGGAGACCCATATACTCAAAAAAAGATGCACGATTTTTTGCTGATTGCCCGTGATGAGGGGCTGTTTGGCTTTATCACAGACAATGGAGGCGGAGGATTGTCTTCATCTGTGGGCGAGTCTGCACAAATGAGCAACGGCTGTGAGGTGTGGCTTGATAAGGTTCCTTTAAAATACGAAGGACTTGATATGTGGGAGATTTGGATATCTGAATCTCAAGAGCGTATGACCATAGCTGTTAAGCCTGAAAATATCGACAGATTTATGGAGCTTTCAAACGAACATGAGGTTGAAAGCACTGTTATCGGCAGATATACAGACACTGGAAAGCTGCACATTAAATACCACGATAAAACCTGTGCTTGGGTTGATATGGATCTGCTTGAAAAAGGATTTCCAAAATGGGAGTTTGATGCAGCTTGGATTCCACCTGCCCAAAGAGGATTAACCGAGCCAGTCTTCAAAGAGCCTCGTGATTACAGCCAGCTTATATGCGATATGATGGCACGTCCGAATATCTGTTCAAAAGAGTGGATAACAAGGCAGTATGACCATGAAGTTCAAGGCGGGAGCGTAATAAAGCCGTTGGTCGGAATTAACAGAGATGTTCCATCTGACGCTTCTGTTATCCGCCCTGTTTTATCATCTTCTAAAGGGCTTGCCTTTTCACAATCTCTGTTTCCTTGGTATTCAAAAATTGATGCTTATCACATGATGGCATGCACAATTGATGAGGCTGTAAGACGAATAATTGCAGTCGGTGGAACGATGTCTCATATCGGCGGTGTGGATAATTTCTGCTGGCCCGATATCCAATACCACCCTCTACGAAACCCTGACGGAAAATTTAAAGCAGCACAGCTTGTAAGGGCGTGCCGTGCTTTAAAAGAGTCGTGCCTTGCATACACAATTCCGCTTTTATCAGGAAAGGACAGCATGTATGTTGATGGATATCTTCAGGGAAAATATGGTGAATCTATTAAGGTATCTGCTCTTGAGACTGTGCAGTTTTCTGTAACAGGCGTAGTTGAAGATTCAACTAAATGCGTTACCCTTGACCCAAAATCCTCTGGTGATCTTGTATATGTCATAGGGGTAACTTCAAATGAGCTTGGAGCGTCTGAGTATTATGAGCTTCTTGGTAAAACTGGTTTAAATGTTCCGCAAGTTCACTTTGAGCCGTTCAAAGTTATTTACAGAGCAGTAGAGATGGCAATCTCTTCTGGAATTGCAGCTTCTGCACATGCAGTT
The DNA here is from genome assembly GCA_964539635.1 of uncultured Desulfobacterales bacterium. Taxonomy (GTDB): domain Bacteria; phylum Desulfobacterota; class Desulfobacteria; order Desulfobacterales; family Desulfobacteraceae; genus Desulfamplus. Next base: position 59,194 of record CAZIJN010000002.1, read on the forward strand.
GGAAGGGGCGGGCTTGCTGTCCATTTTGCATTAAGTGCAATTTCCTGCAATATGGGTATTGAGATTGATTTATCAAAAGTGCCAGTTGAGCAAAATAACGATAAATATGGTCAGGCAGAAGTATCTTACTCCAACTCAAATCTTGGGAGCATAAATAACTCTACACTGCTTTTTTCTGAATCTGCCGGTCGCTTTATTGTAACTGTTGCTCCTGAAAATAGAACTCTATTTGAAAAAATATTTAGAGGAATGGCGTGCAGATGTGTTGGTAAAGTTACAGATACACACTCAAATCTTATTATTAAAAACAGCGGGCAGAGCATCGCAGAGATTGACGTTGATAAACTTGCAAAGTCATGGAAATCTCCAATGGGAGGTATGATATGAAACCACAGAGTATTAACAGTATGACAAATAGAGATATCAAAAAAACAAGTTATCAGACTAATAACGGTAAAGTTAAAGCATTAGTCCTTACAGGCTTTGGTCTTAACTGCGACATTGAAACTGCTCATGCTTTTGAAACTGCTGGTGCAAATGCTCATAGAGTTCATATAAACAGCCTTATCAGCGGTAAAGTTGATCTTGATGATTTTCATATTCTTGCATTTGGAGGCGGATTTAGCTGGGGTGATGATCATGGAGCAGGCGTAATTCAAGCTCTGAAATTGAAAAATCACATTGGAGAGAAAATTTTATCCTTTGTTAATCAGGGTAAACTTGTAATTGGTATTTGCAACGGTTTTCAGACGCTTGTAAATCTTGGACTTTTGCCCGGAATTGATAAAGATTATCAGACCCGCTCAGTTGCCTTGACTTGGAATGACTGTGGAAATTTTAGAGATCAGTGGGTAAATTTAAGTATTAACCCTGATAGTCCATGCGTCTTTACAAAAGGGTTAATCTCTGAAAAATTTATTGAGCTTCCAATCCGCCATGCACAGGGAAAATTTGTGGCAGAAAAATCTGTTGTAGAACGACTCATTGCAAATAATCAGGTAGTTTTAAGATATGCAGATGAAAATCCAAATGGTTCAGTCTATGAAATTGCGGGCATTTGTGATTCGTCTGGTCATATTTTCGGGCTTATGCCGCACCCAGAAGCGTATAATCATTACACAAACCACCCTGATTGGACAAGAAAAGCAGAGCAGATAAAAAGAAACGCAAATAAAGCAGGTAAAGAGGATAAATTATCTAATATAGATGTTACGCAGGGTATGAAAATATTTATCAACGGCGTAAATTACATGGCTTCACAAATATAACCATATTTAATTCAACTGTAAAACAGTTAATATATTAAGCCCGTCAGGCTGTCAGCCTGACGGGCTTTTTTACGCTCTGGAGCAGATAATATAAAGTTGATCTGCTGTTAATTGATGCCCATCTTGAGGAGTAATCTCTATTGAATAACCTCTATCAGAATGTTTGATCATTTTTAGTTTTGCTTTAAATTTATCTCCATTACTATCTTTTAACACATAAACTGGAGTTGTTTTACCGGCAGCAAGGGTTTGAATATTTTTCTGACTCAGCTTCTTTCCCATTATCTCTTTCCAAATCACAAAATAGCAGTTGCCATGCTCGGGTCTCCAATTAGAGCAGCCATATCCTTTTTTACCCTCAATTATATTGCCTCCGCACATTGGACATAGAGCATTTTTTTCACCTGAATCGTCAGATTTAGAAGGGAGTAGATTAGTTTTTTTCACATCAGAAATATTAGTATTTTTTGGTTTATGAGGAGGTCTGGTTGCAATTTGAAATTTTGCTGAATCAAACTTTGAAGTCTTTAATTCATTTATAGCAGTTAAAATAAAATTTTTTATATGTGTCAAAAATGAAGCATCACTCTTTTCTCCTAAACACTCTTTAGCTGATACCTCCTCTCCTAATGCGATTTTATTAAGGCTCATCTCCCAACGTGCTGTCTCTTCTGGAGATATTAAGACAGAGGTTACTTTGCATTTTCTGAGCATCTGAACAAGAAAAATACCCTTTGGAGTTGCAACGAGCTTTTTACCTGAACGCTCAATATATTTCCGGTTAATAAGAGTTTCAATTATCTGGGCACGCGTAGCCTGAGTACCAATACCAACCTCTCCTCTATAGAGCTTTTTTATCTCCTCCTCTTCAACATATCTGCCGGGATTTGTCATATCTTTAAGCAGCAGTGAATCTGTGTATTCTGGCGGCGGGGTTGTCTTTTTCTCATCTGATGTAATTTTATCAGCAACTGCACCATCTCCTTTTGCAAGCGGTGGAATATGCTCTACAATCTCTTGCTCTCGATCTTGCATCTGCTGATCCTGATAGAGTTCTCTCCACCCTTTAGCAAGAATAACTCTGCCGTTAGTCTGAAAGGTTTCACCTGCAATCAGAGTGATGACCTGCGTATTTTCAAACTCGCAATCAGGATAAAAAGCTGCTGCAAAGCGGGTCATAACCATATTAAAGATGCTCTGTTCATCACGGTCAGCATCTGCCGGCACAGGTTTGAAAGGAATTAATGCGTGGTGGTCGGTCAGTTTTGCATCATTAAAAACACGCTTGTTTGAAAGAGAAATTTTTAAAGGCTCAACTCCTTGAAAAAGCTGACCATAACTATCTTTAAGTCTGCTGATAATATTTTGCACCATATCAAGATTTTGACTGCCAAGAACCCGAGAGTCAGTTCGTGGATATGAGAGACACTTCTTGTCCTGATAGAGAGTTTGGGCAATATTCAAAGTTTTCTGGGCTGAAAATCCAAATCGTCTGTTTGCCTCCTGCTGAAGGTCGGTAAGAGAGAATAAAAATGGTGGCAGCTCTTTTTTCTTCTCTTTTTTGACAGATTGAACAACTGCTGACTTTGAGCTGTTTAGAAGCTGCAAAATTCTATTTACATCATCTCTGTTTTTCAGGGTGTGAATAGATTTTGGATCATTATCATCAGATTCACTATTTTTATCTGTTTGTCTATCTTTAAACCAGTATCCTGTCCACCTACCCTTTTCGTTTGAAAAGAGCACCTTTATAATCCAGTATATTTCAGGAACAAACCGCTCTCGTTCCTCCCCTCTGTTGACAATCAATGCAAGCACAGCAGTTTGGACACGCCCTACAGAAAAAAGCTCTCCGCGGATTCCAAGCATCAGCGTAACCATTCGCGTAAAGTTCATTCCTACAAGCCAGTCAGCAACCTGTCTGTAGTACCCTGCTCTCCATAAACGGTCATAGTTATAAATCGGCTTTAACTGATTCATATTTACCCGCACAACATCAGGTACCAACGCCTGACTTGTCCAGAAACGAAAAATCTTCTGTTTATCAGTAAAGCCGGATTCAAGCAGAATAGTTCGTGCAATCACTTCACCTTCACGACCTGCATCTGTAGCAATTATTATCCGCTCAATATTTTTCTCTTTTAGCAGCGATTTTATAATTTTAAACTGCTGGGAAGTTTTTCTGATTGGTTTATACTTGAACCGTTCAGGCATTATTGGCAGAGTATCAACACGCCATTTTTTAAGATTTGGATCGTAATCTTGAGGCTCCCAAAGTTCCACAAGATGCCCGACAGCCCATGTAATTATGGTATGCTCATTTCTAAAACAGCCCTCCCCTCTTTTTGCAATTCCCAAAGCCTTTGCAAAATCAGATGCTACAGAGAACTTTTCTGTCAATATAATTTCAGCCATTCACAAACCATATAGTCCCAGTTTTATTACAACTTATTTAAGCCAACTCCTCAACTGCCTGTCTGATCAAACTTGCGATTGCCATTTTATGCGGACACTGCCTCTCTGCGTATGAGTAATCTATCTCAACCATAGATTTACGAGTCTGCTCTGGCATCTGATAAAAAACAGATTTTGCAAGCTCTATATCTTTATACTGCCGGGAATACATCAAGCATCTCATCACATCACCCACAGGCACCTGATTATTCAATGCAGCTTCACAGATATCAGTGCAGCCGCGGCAGTAATTACACGCACTCTCCATTGCATACTGCTGTGTTAAATTTTGGTCAGCTTGGGAAATTTTTGCGGTGTTCAAAGCTGCGGCTGTGTTTGCAGATAGAATTGTCATGTTCGGCATCTGAGAGGCTATACATGCGATCTCAGGCATCTCCCAAACCAACTTCATCTTTGCCTGTGCATCTGTATAACCAAGCTCCATAAATTTCTCTACCATTTTAATTTCAGTTTCGCTGGCACCGCCCGCCTGAGTCAATGCTTGGGCTTTCATGGCTGTAAGACCGATGCCGGCTTCTGTGCAGGCTGCAACTGCCTCTTTCATCTCGGTAGAGTGCATTATTCTGTAGTTGTAGGTCATCATGATGCCGTCAATCCAATCCATCTTTGATGCAGCCATCATACATTTTTCCATATTGCTGTGCGTGCTGAACCCGAAAAATCTTATCTTGCCCGCCTTTTTTGCATCTTCAACCCAGCGTCTTGTGTCGTCATTAACCTCTGAAATATCTCTGATTCCATGTGCAAAATAGAGATCAATGTAATTGGTCTGCATACGTTCAAAAGATTGATTTAACAGCCGTGTCATTCCATCATTGCTTCTTGCACAAGATTTGGTAACTAAAAAGACCTCTTTTCTGGTCTCTGGATATTTGCTGAAAAATTTACCCATGCCCTTTTCACTGTTTCCGCCACTGTAGCAGTCTGCTGTATCCCAATATGTAACTCCCCATTTAAGAGCCTGTTTAAGCAGAATCTGGTTTGAAACAACATCAAACATAGTTCCCAATCCAAGAATGGAGACATCAACGCCTGTTTTGCCGAATTTACGTGTCGGCATCTTATCAAGAGTTTTGCCTAACTGGTCAATTGGGTTAGAAGTTTGTGTTGCTGCCTCAGCAGAAGATAAGAGCGGGGAGACCATAGTGCCTATGCCGGCTAAACTTGCGACTCCCGCACTTTTTAAAAACGATCTGCGTGATTGCTGATACTTGTCATCTCTTAAAAGAGTATTTTTATTGTCTGACATTCGTATATCTCCTTATTATTTTCTGATTATAAATCCCATATCAGCATAGAACTATCTGCATATATTTTTGTCAAGAAGAATAGATGCTTAATCTAACCATGCAAGATAGCAAATCTCTTTAACGGAATAAAAAATTAAAAAAACATGATCAACGTTACGTCTAATGGAATAACTCTATGTAAATATCTGGGGTGGTTAAATGATCTGCTTGATAAATCAAATCTAAAGTTTATCTGGATTAGCAACCATATTGAAGGCATTGAAACGTCAGTGATGGGAAGAGTTGAATACAGTATCTATTTCAACTCATTCAATCGCCGTCAGAGAGTTGAACTATGGGAAATTGTAAGAAACAGCTTTGCTTTTTATTCTCCAGAGGAGCTGACGCATAACGAATGCGTTCAGGCTTTGGTTAAAGAGGCGGGCCATAAGAAGAGATATGCAGAAGGGACGGGAATTGGCTTTTTGCGAAAAAAGGATATAAAATAGTAAGTGATAGAAGCAGTCTGTATAACATACAAAAGTCCCCAAAAATTGTTTTCAGTAATTGACTTTTTGCTTATTATAAATGAAAAGTAACTTTTTTAATATGCTCTTTAGGATTTATCAAATGAAATTTGTTTTTAAAATGAAAATTTAGATACAAATAGTTAATAATAGTGAATAATTTTAAGCAACTTTAAAAGGAGAACTCAATGGACTTTAATAAATTTATAGAAAGTAAAGAACAGACTAATTTGCTAATTAATGACGTGCAAAAATGGAATCAGGATAATAATGAATACTCAGCCTATGACTCTACACCCTATCAGGATATATCTGAAAGGCTCAATAACAAAGATATTTACATTGCAATTCTCGGAGAACAAGGGGCTGGAAAAAGCACATTAGGCAATGTTCTGCTCTCTGGCAGAAACATTTTCCCAACAGATGTTGGTGAAACAACAAACTGCTTAACTTTTATTTTTGGAATTAAGGAAGATGAACAAGAGTATGCTGAAATTGTATTTGAAACTCAAAACAGTGTAAAGGGTTCTCTGTCTGAAGATTTCTTAAGACCTTATGTAGATGAGCAGCATAATCCAAACAACAAAAAAGGGGTGAAGGAAATAAGATGCTATGTTCATATTGAGTGGCTTGAAAAAACAGGAGCCTGTTTAGTGGATACCCCTGGAGTTGAGTCATTAACTAAAAAAAATCATGACTTGACTTATCAATTTCTTCCTAAAATTACAGCAGCTATCTATTTGTCAAGCGTAAATGCACCGATTAAAGCTACAGAAATGAACTTTTTAAAATCCATCTGGGAAAATCGCCCTTTAATGTTTTTTGCTATGAACAGGTGGAACGAATCTGAAGGAGAAGTGAAAGAATCTGAAAAATTTACCTTAAATGCTTTGAAAGAAATTTCAAATAGTGACGAAGCTCAAATTTTATACACTATAAATGCACATAGATCCTATGAGGCTTTTGCAGAAAATGATCCTGAAGAGATTGAAGAGGAGCTTAAATTTACAGGTGCTAAAAAACTCATATCTGATATCAGCAGTTCGCTTGAAGAGAAGTTAAATAGGATACGTATTAGTTCTGCTTTAGACAGGTTAGACCTGATGCTTAAAAATAATATTGAGACTCTTTCCACTGCATTAGAAAATATGGAAAAAGATATTCAATTGACTAAAGAGCAGATTAATGAAGACCATAGAAAGAAGCAAGGGGCATACATCACTTTTACAAGAAAAATGAAAGATTCTCTTGATATAAAAAAGATAGAATTTATTTCATTCCATGATACTGCATTAAAGGGTTTAGATAGTAAAATTAATCAAGTAAGATCAGATATGATTGAATATATAAATGAGCAGAAGTTTAATACTACTCATTTTCAAGACCAATTTAAACAAGTATGTAAACAAAATCTTGAACCACCTGTTGATAGTAAAAAGTTACAAAGCCTGTTTGAAAATTTTGTTTTTGAGCTGGGAAAGTTGTTTGATGACTATATTAAGGAATTAAAAACAATTTCAAATGAAACAAGAAACGAAACACTTGGGTTTTCAGAACATGATGGGTATGACTGTGCAAAAGAGGTTGAATCTGCAATGCTATTAAAAGGAGCTGGATACGTCCTTGAAGCATTTGGTATGTTGAGATTAGGAGGAATATTATTTGAAGTTGGTGCTGCTTTATGGGCTGGAGGGGCTGTCTTGGTTGCGGCAGAAGGTCTTACTGTTGCAGCTTTCGGTCAGGCGATTACTGCTGTGTGGGGAACTCTTGTAGCTTTCGGTCCCGCGGGGTGGGCTGTTGCTGGGACTTTAACAGTGTTAGGTTTGGTTGGAGGGTTGCTAATGAAAGGTTGGGCAAAAGAAAAAGAAAATAATAAGCTCAAAAAGGCAGTTGATGATGCTTTAAAAGATGTAAAGGAAAAACTTAATTCATATCTTACCCAATCAAAAAATAATGTAGATGGGCAACTCAACGAAATTTACTTTTCTTTAGTAGATAAAATGTATAATAGTTTGCAAGATTCAATAAATTCTATTAAAGAGCTTGAAAAATCATTAACTGATCGCAAGCCTATTATAGACTCGTTAAAAAGACAGATAGAAAACGGACAGGAATTTATAAATAAATGTAAAATTATTCGACTGAGCTTATGATATTAAGGAGGCAATAATAATGGATATAAATCAAGAAAATATAGCTGTGTTTAAACAGAATTTTTCAGAGGCTGTTAATATTGCTGAAAATCTCTACTTTGAAGATAAAGTATCTATCGCTAAGGGGCTGCTGAATAAACTTGAGCAGGGAGAGCTTATGCTCGCTTTTATAGGCAGCACCTCAGCAGGTAAATCTACTGTTATCAATAACCTAATTCAATCTCCTATTCTTCCTGTATCTACAATACCTACAACTGGAGCTATGACGCTGATACGAGTTTTTAATGGTTTATCAAAACCTACTTTTTATAAAGTATCTCTTAAAGATGGAGACTCGTCTGTTCTTGATGATGATAAGGTTTTTGCAGAACTTAGTAAAAATGATGCTGATGACTATTATCTTATTGCAGATATTCCATACAATGGAACTTTTCCAGCAGGTACTATTTTTATGGATGTTCCGGGATATAACAGCCTTAGAAATCGTCATGACTCTATTTTGACACAATGGCTGCCTGAAATGGATCAGATTGTATGGGTGATCAATGCACGGACAGGAGTAGCTCAGAGCGATAAGGCATTTTTCAACCATGCCAAAGAGATTATAGGTGAAATGCCATTAGAGACGCTGACTCTTTTAGTCAATATACCTGAGCAGAAATTTATACGCAGAGTGGAAGAAATTAAAAGACATATCAGCCAGTTGAATAATGGACAGATTCCAAAAACATTTATTGTAGCTTTTAAAGAAAAACAAGATCGTCATGCAATATTGGATGTTGATGAACTCCAGAGAAATTTAAAGAATATGTTTTCAGATGAGGAGCGTAATAAATTAATTTTTAAACGTGTTCATGAGCTTGCTCGTTTCTGGTTAGAAGATTTAAAGCAAACTGCAAGATGTATATACAGCCAGAATGAATCTGACAAAGATAAAATTGTGGAACGTCTTGAACACCTTAAAAAACAAAAAACTGAATCAATAGCCCTTTTAGATATAAATAGAAAAGAATGGAGTAAAATAATTGATAAAACAGTAGAGGAGTTGCAGGCAAAACTCTGGGAGGGAATCGAACAAGCCATTAAAAATGGATCAACACTAAGTGCCAAAGAGACAGCGGATCATGTAGCAGAGTTTGTAATCAATGATGTGATATATGATAACTGCAATCAATTTATAAATAAATTTGAAGATGAATATAATAAAATTTGTGAACAATTAGAGACAATTTTAATGGATTCAATTAGTAAAGAGTGGGCACCTGATATGCAGGATTTTGATTATGATCCGGGAAAAGGGGTTGATAATGAGTTTGTAAAGCAGACCTCAAGGGGATTTGCAAGCAAAGGAATATCAGGCTATTTATCTAAATTGGGTGGAAGAGGTGCTGGGTCTGGTGTAGTCGGTGTCATGAATTTTGCTCGAAAAGGTATGGGGTGGATAAATAAAACAGGAAAATTTATTGGAATGGAAAAAAATATTTTCGGGAAAAATGCAATGAATAAAGTTGGTCCTCTTTTGAAACGTTTTGGATTAACAACTGCAAGGGTAACTGAAGCAGGGGCATATATTGCTATGGAAGCTGTTGGGATAATATACAAATCTGTTACATGGAAACCTAAGCTGCGTTCAAGGTATAAAGAGATTTTAGATAACACCCAATCTCAGAAATCTAAAGAAGACCCCCGCCCGGTATATGACTATAATAAAGAACTTATCTTTTTGAGTGAAGAGAGCATTAAAGCACTTAAAGAAGAGGTTGAAATACTCTGTAATTCACGATTAGAATCTTTAGAAGTTCAAAAAAAATATTATGAAGATGAAAAGATGAATACAAAGTGGCGAGAAGATTATCAAATATTACAAAATATTATATTGTAACCTTATAATTTATGGAGAATTTAACAATGGAGAAACAATTACCAGCAATAAAAATACCTCAAATGCCCTCTGTGCCGAAATCAAAAGATATTCAGACATCATTTAGTGCGGATCAGAAGTTTCAAATGGTTAAAGGAGGATTTGTATTAGCTGATAAAGTTATTGAGCTTGCCAAAATCTGGATAGATGGAGAGCAGCAAAGTGATATAAGAAAAAATGAAAATGAAAAAATTCTGCTTGAAATCCAAAAAATTGACAGTGAAGCTGCGGCGTTTTTCAGGAAAGCAGAGGCTTCTGTGCTAAGAGAAAAAGAGAGAACAGAAAGGATGAGATTATTTTGTCAATTACTTGAAAAAAAAGATTACCCGCCAGATGTCGTTGAACGTATTTTGTTGGAATGTTTAAAAATAGACCCTCAATAGATTTGTAATATCATGGTGATGTATGGATACAGAATTTATTATTAACTCCAGCCTATTGTTTTTGAAATTTCTCAAGGAAGAGTGGAATATCTTTGTCTCTGATATTCCACCAGTTGAGATGACACCTGCTCAACTCCAACTGTATAAAGAAATAAAGGCGAATATAGCAAACCGTAGAACAAAGGTATTGCAATTAGCAGAATTACAAAAAAGATTAGATTTGCTTTTATTGAATGAAGATAAACCAGAATTTGAAAAAATTATTAAAATATATAAAACAACCATTGAGCAGATGCGTAGAAATCCTAAGTAAATTAACCATTGAATTATTAGTAAAAACAGGATGTTGATATGATTTCACCATTTTCTAAAGAAGATAAACAGGAAATGAGTTGGGAAGAGTATTTGCTATTATTGAACAATTATGCAGATTCCAGCTGGTTTCCACTCTCTTGGGACGAGCATATTATTCATGTTAATAAATTTGGAAGGATGCAGTTTAAAGCTCTTTTACCAAGCAGTGAGATTAAAATTGATAGAGAAATTTTTGAGTCTCTTTTGAATGAAATCATTTACGCTGATGGAGAAATTACAACTGAGGAAAAAACAAGGGTAGAACATTTAGGGTTAAATCAGCTTGCAAAAGATGCAGAACCTATAAAAGAGACAAAACTTACAAGGAAAATAGTTAGTTTCCAACAACAGGCTTATCTCTTTTATGAGTTAATTCAAATCGCAATCATGGATAAAAAACTGCATCTAAACGAGTTTGAGTATTTATGTGATCTGGGTGAGGTTTTAGGAATCGCAAATCCGATACTAAGATATTTGAATATATTTAAAGATAAAATTGGGTATCCTAAAAATAAGACTCATTCACCATTTGTTTATATTGAGGAAGGCACAAAGGAGATAACAAAATCATTCCAGCATGTTTCTGCACAAGTAAGTAATAGAAAAGAAAACTTGCAGGATTTTTACAGATTATGGGTGAAAAAAATATCTGACATAGCATCAAAATGTAGTGAATATGGCTGCGATCAAAAGATTACAGAGCAATTAAAATCTCATTCAGAAATGTTAGATAAGGCAGCTTTAAAGCTGGGTCTTTTTGGAGTTACCTCAAGCGGGAAAACAGCTCTAATCAACGCTTTACTTGGAGAAAACCTATTTCCAGAAAAGACATTAGCAACTACTAATATTGCGGTAAAAGTTAAATATGGCTCTATAAAACAGGCAGTTGTGGAATTTCAAGATGGCAGAAAAGAGATATGGTCTGGTAACTCACTTGCAAAACAGCTTCATGAAGCTACCAATGAGGCATCTAATTGCGGCAATAAATTTAAGATAGATTTAATAACAGTTGAACACCCTGATTTTATATTGCCTCCTTATCTTGAATTGTTTGATACTCCCGGAATTAATGCTGAAGGACATAGTGAGCATGAAAAAATTGCTACAGAACGAGTTTTACCCCAAGTTGATATTGTCATTTATCTTACTACAGTCAGTAATCAGATTAAACAGAAGGATATGGATTTTATAAAACTTGCAAAAGAGCGTCTTGCAAGTGACCAAAAAATTATTTTTGTCATTACAGGAAAGGGTAAGGGTAAGGCAGATAAGGGTGGAAAAAATATAGAAGTTAAGGGGGAGACTGCCGTATCATACTTACGGAAAGAATTAGATAAAAAAGGTATAACACAAGAGGTAGCTTCAATTGTGCTTATTGATAATATTTGGGCACAATTAGGACGGTTAGGATATATGAAAAAATGGCAGCAGAGCGGTATGCCTGATTTAATTTATGAGATGTCATTTTATTATACTATTCTTCAAGAGAATCTACTGCAATTAAAAATAAAACAAGTGATCTCCATATTGGAGAACAACATTAAAAGTCCTCTTCAAGCAAAACTGAAAGAAAATAAAGAGGCTCTGGAGCAAAAGAAAAGTGATTTAAAAAGTAGAATTGAGAGCATATCAAACTATCAATTATCCAATAGAGTTGAAATAGAGCATTTTATCAATGAAGCAGAGAGAAAGAAACACAGCCTATCTATTGTTAATAAACCAAATTCAAGCGAAAGTTTTTATAGTGCCAAAAATACAATAGATAATAATTCCTCTGATATTATGCGTTTTATTCAAGATAAATTTTACGATTATCAAAAACGATTTGCTGAACAGTTCAAAACCTTAGAAATTAAAGAACTTTCTCGTAGAGAAATAGATTTCAACAGACTTTCAATTAAATCGCTTTCAGCCAAAACTAAACAGGTAGAACAGGATAAGACAGGAATATTGAGTTCTGTGGCACGTTTTTTTAGTATAGGTGGAAAAGAGATTGTCGATAAATTTGATCCTGAAGGCTCATTTGATCTTTTAAATGAACATTTCAAAGATATCCAAAATACTATTGGGTCTATAATCTATGACTGTAAATCTATTTTGGAAAAACAATTTCAATCTGTTCTTATAAATCAAATAGAAATGCTTGGGGCAGAGCAAAAAGAGCTGGAAAGGGTCTCTCTAAAGAGTGATGATTCATATCTAAGTTACATTGACACGATAACTAAAGATTTAAACTACGAATGTCATTTTTTAGAAGAAGCATGTAAATCTCAAAAAAGTAAAAAACGAGAGCCGATTAAATATGAGGATAGTGCAGATAGCGATAACAGATTTTCTGAAGATGTTGTATCCATAAATCAATTACCTGACTTGTGGAGTAAATATAAAAATCTGTCATCAAAGCGTGGAATTATTTTTGTTGGAGGCAATAGAGATAAGCATCTGATATGGTTTAAAAATATATACAAAATACAGTTATCATATCAAGGCGATAAAGATACACCTATTTGGGTTGGTAATTCCTCACAAGATTTTATTAACAAATATTCAAATATACCTTTACCCGCAGACGCTTCTTTTTCAACATATTTTCTTTCAATACCAGAAAGTATAAACGGAACAGATAACCTTTTCCCAAATATATTGGAGATGGTTTTACAAAAACAGGATTGGATTATTGGTATTCATGTAGATATAAACCGTATTAGTAGCGGACTTTCAGATATTCATAAAACAGTTGGAAAGCAGTTGGAACGCCTTGCCAATATGAATAAGATATTTTTTTGGAATCTTGACATGGCTTATTTTGAAGGTTCAGAACGACTTTATGAATTGATAACTGATATTAACGATATTCTTAATAACCATAAGTATAAAAACATTCCCAAATTTTTTGGTGAAGCTGATGATATGCGATGGACATATTTAATGGACATTGCTGTTGATTGGAAACACGATTCAAAAAATAAAAGAATGATAAGTTCTGCGTGGCAGGAGAAAGGCTTGGAGTATGATAGACCTTTTATTCCATCGATTTTATTAGAGTTAGATTACAAATATTATAAAATAGTCAATCCGTTTAGGTCTCTTTTAGATGAAGTTGAAAAAGGTTATGCAGAAGCAGAATTTGAAATTGGTAATTACTATTTTGATAAAGATGTTAATAAAGCTTTTGAATTTTTCTTAAAGGCGGCTAATCAAGGACATATAGAAGCAGAATTTAAAATTGGTAATGCTTACTACTTTGGTAATGGGTTTGATATTATTAAAGATTATAATAAAGCATTTGAGTGGTTTATGAAAGCTGCTGAACAGGGACACGCAAGGGCACAATTTAGAGTTGCTCATTGTTTCTATTATGGCAATGGTGTTCCTAAGGATATAGATAAAGCTTCTGAATGGTTTGTTAAAGCGTCCGAGTGCTTTATCAAAATAATTGAGAAAAGTGCCACAAATAAACGAGAAAAGAATAAAGCTTTTGAATGGCTTTTAAAAATTGCTGAAATTAGTAGTCATGCTTTAATACAAAAAGAGATTGGTAATTGTTACTATTATGGGAAAGGTATTCATCAAAGCTATTCAAAAGCCTTTGAGTGGTATATGAAAGCCGCTGAACAGGGTCTTGTAAAAGCACAATATAATGTTGGTTATTGTTATTACTATGGCAAGGGTACTTATAAAAACCGTCAAGAAGCATTTGGGTGGTATGTAAAAGCTGCTGAACAGGGTCATTTAGGGGCAGAGAAAGCCATTCAAAAATTTTTTGATTTTTATAATATAAAGCTTCGTGGATCAAAGCAGCCATTCTGGTCATAGATAAAGTTACTCATTATTATAGTAATAATTACAAGCACTGAACCTAAAAAGGGATATGATTTAAAAAGAGAATCTCATAGATTTTTTAATAGCGATTCATATAAAAAGCTGCCTCAAGATATAAAGGATTATCTTGGTGTGTTAGTTCAGAAATATAATGAGTATTCTCCTAATTGGAAATAGGGAGTTTTGAATGAATAAAAACAGAAATTTCTTGGTTAAAAATATCAACGGCACAAGAAAAAACGGCAAGGAGATAAAAAATGGATACACAAATATCACCAACTATTCGAGAACAGGTTATTGTCTTAGCAAAAACAATGCCGATTGATAAATTAGTAAGTTGGTATGAATACGGTTTATTCATCCAATCACGCTGTCAAAATATATTATCGGATAAGATAACTCAAAATGACGACTCTAAATTAATGGACGAGATTCAACAGTGGGAAGCTGCAAGCGATGAAGATGCGTTGCTATTTGAGCATGTTATGGAAAAGGAGAGTCTCTGATGGCACGAGGAGATGTTTTGCTTATCAGATTACCAGTTACTAATGGAAGAGAACAGAGCGGACAGAGACCAGCAGGGCTGTTCAGACAGACATAAAAGCCTCTCCAATGTTGATGATAATACCTGTTACATCTAATTTATTAGCGTTTAAAGATGAGCCTGAACTTGAGACAAAGTTCAAACAATGGGGATATATTTAAAATAAATCAGACCAGCAAGGTAACGGTGGGAGATAAAAAAGATGAGATTTAATATAACAATTGATCGTGATGAAGATGGTGTCTGGATTGTGGAGTGTCCATCTATCCCTGGCTGTGTAAGTCAAGGCGATACTAAAAATGAGGCATTGGAAAATATTAAAGATGCAATTTATCAGTGTCTTCAAGTGCGTGCAGAGCGAGGCTTACCCTTGACAATAGAAACCCGTCAGATTGAGGTGGCTGCATAAATGTCTCCTTCTCTTCCAGTTCTAAGCGGACGTGAAGTTGTCCGTGTATTTCAATCTTTAGGCTGGCAGGTAGCTCGGCAGAGTGGCAGCCATATAATTATGGTGAAAGAGGGTGAAATATCTACTTTATCAGTTCCAGAGCATCGTGAGGTTGCAAAAGGGACTTTACGCACTCTTATTCGGGCGTCAGGTCTGACTGTCGCAGAATTTATTGAAGCTATGTAAAAAAAGCTGATTTCAACAAACAGGCAGGCTTTGAAGATAAGGAGATTATTTTAAAGTGAGTGCAGCGCATGATTTCTATTTCTCGACTCATTTTCAGCCGTAATCCTGATTGCCCGTTTGCCTTTGACCGGACACTCATGCTCGCACACTCCGCAGCCAATGCAGCGGCTCGGCTCTATAACTGGACGCTGCAATCTCACCTCAATAGCAATTTTTGAACCAATTTTAAATTCATTCCCTTTATCAGATTGCAAAACATTGTGATTATTTAATATTGAATTACTGCTGCTGCCTTTAGAAGATGATAATGTTACTGAATTTTGTGTGTTGGCAGCAATAAGCTCTCTTTTCATCGTAGTCATATCTTTGGCAAAATAGTCGCCTGTGCTGTAAGCTCCTTCAGCAAGGTTTGATATATCCAAAGTTATAACATTAACGTCTGAGTTTACAGAGTTAGAATTGCTCTCATCGTTGTTGGTGTTATTGCTAATGCTGTTATTTCTATCAACAGATTTAATAGTGGCGATTTTTACTACTGCAAACGCTTCACTTATTGTAATTGCCTTTGGACTTACAGGGCAGTTCTCTTGGCACACAATGCAGGGTCTGTTCATTGACCATGGAAGGCATCTGCCCTGATCTACAAATGCAGTTCCAATTCTAATAGGTCCCTTGTATTTGTAATCATCTATTCCAAAACGCTGCTCAAGTTTAAGAGGCAGGATTGCACCAGTCGGGCAGATATGACCGCAGGCAATGCAGTGAAGCTGGCAGCCGCTTGAGCCGATTCTAAAATTTAGTGCAGGTGTCCAGATTCCTTCTAAACCTCCAGTAAAAATATCTGCCGGCTGGATAACATTTGTAGGACAGATGCGGATACATTGACCGCATTTAATACATCTTGCAAGAAACTCGCTTTCAGGCACTGACCCTGGAGGACGTATAATATTTGGATTCCAGTTGCTTCCAGTGGCTGCATTTAGGTGCATCATCGGAACGACTGCTGCACCTAACACAACAGAGGCTGCAAACTCTCTTCTTGAGATTTCAGGCAGTGCATATTGTCCGTCTATTTGAGAAGTTTCAGAAGATTTAGAATATTGATTATCTGTTTTTTTCTCTCTAACTTGTTTAAATGGAACTACTTCAGATGGCTGTTGTGATGCAGATATTTCTCCTGATGCAGATGGTGCTGCCTGATAGGTCAGAAAGGCACATTGATCCAAGCAGTTCATGCACAGCACGCATTCAGAAAGGCGGATTTTACCCATTGGATCGCATGCACCTTCGCAGTGGAATTGACATTTCATGCAGTTTATGCAGGGCGAACTCTCTTTTCCTATCTGAAAAAAGCTGATGCTTGAAATAAGACCAAACAATGCACCTAACGGGCAGATATAACGGCAGTAGAATCTTGGAATCCATAAATTTAAAATAAGAGCTGCCATTCCAAAAATTCCGATAATCCACGCACCATCGTAAAATCTTGGATTGGTGCTGAGATGCAGAACTGCACTATCTGCAAACGGAAGAAGAGTTAAATTTATAAAACGGTAAACAAACGGAATTGGATCAAGAAGTCCTGTTAAAAGCAGAGGTGGAGCTAAAGTCAGATATGCAGGGATAAGCGGCGATGTTATAATGCTGGAGGATATAAAAAAGAAGAGAACTCCATATTTAATTGACTGAGCTGGTCTATATTGGTTTAAGCGGCTGAGTTCTGCATTCGGCTTAAAAAGTCTGTTCCGCCTGCCAGTTCCAATTTTACCAATAAATCCTATAAACTGATGCAGAGTTCCAAACGGGCAGAGCCAGCCGCAGAAAAAACGCCCAAAAATCAGAGTCAAAACAATTGTTAAAACTCCCCACAAAAGCCCTTTGTATAGTTTGCCTGTTGTAAGAAGCGTAGAAAAACCAACCAATGGGTCAAGCTCTAAAAACCAGTTTACGGGCCAACCTCTAAGCTGCCACCATTTTACGCCGAGAGTTGATGCAATGCAGAACCAGACGAACAGCAGCAGAAAAAATATTTGCGATATGCGTCTTATTGTAACGATTTTAATGGGATTGACAGCAGCCAAAGGTTATTTCTCCTAAATATTTTTATACTCAAATTGGGAATAAAGTTTTTTAGCAGGGGCAGCACGCTGCCCCCCTACAACTAATCATTTATTATAACTAAATTATGACCTTGATGAGTATATATCTACATTAGCTTTTACGCTCTTTTGGCAGAATAAGGTTCATCAACACGCCTAAAATACCAGCAAGCCCGATGCCTTGAAGTGTAAATTCGCCGGCAGAAAAGCTCATTCCGCCTATGCCGAAAACTAAAATTAACGCTACAATTGTAAGATTTCTCGGTTCTGTTAAATCTTCTCCAGACTTAACAAGCGTATTTAGTCCAACTACCATAATTGCACCAAACAAAAGAAGCATTATTCCGCCCATAACAGGAGTTGGAATACTTTGGAGAAATGCCCCGAGCTTTCCAATAAACGCAAGAAGAATTGCAGCAATTGCAGCCCAAGTCATAATTGCAGGGTTAAACACTCGTGTAAGAGCAACTGCTCCAGTTACCTCTGAATAGGTTGTGTTTGGAGGTCCTCCTAAAAATGATGCAAAAGATGTAGCAATACCGTCTCCTAAAAGGGTATTTTCAAGTCCCGGGTCTTTTACATAATCTTTTCCAGTAACCCCGCCGATTGCAAGAACATCTCCAAAATGCTCAATTGCAGGTGCAATAGCAATCGGAAGAATATAAAAAACCGCTTGGGCGTTCCACTCTGGCAGCACAAAATTGGGCATTGCAAACCATGCAGCATTTTTAACGGTTGAGAAATCTACAATTCCCAATATCAAAGATAAGATATAACCAGTTACAATTCCGCACAAAATCGGGATAAGCCGTATAAATCCTCTGCCAAGAATAGATGCAAGCACAGTTACTGCAAGTGCTGATAATGAGACTATCATGGCAGTACTTTCAGGGAAAAGCACGCCTGAACCATCGCCTGTTCTGCCCATAGCCATGTGGACAGCAACAGGAGAGAGTATCAAGCCGATTACCATGATAACAGGACCAGTAACCACCGGCGGAAGCACCCTCTTTATAACGCCGCTTCCCTGCCATCTGACAAGAAGGCTGAGTATCACATACACAACGCCGGCAGAACAGAGACCGCACATTGTAGCCGGAATACCCCAAGTTTTAACCCCGTACATTATAGGGGGAAGAAATGCAAAAGATGACGCAAGGAACACAGGCACCTTTCCTCTTGTTATTGCCTGAAAAATTAAGGTTCCGCCGCCTGCTGTAAATAGGGCAACATTTGGATCAAGTCCAGTAAGAAGAGGAACAAGCACCAGTGCACCAAATGCCACAAAAAGCATCTGTGCACCAAGAAGTGAATCTTTGATTCTCAAATTGTAATCTGTTGAAGAGTGATCTGTTTGTGACATCCTATTTTATTTCCTATATAAGTTATTGTATTATTATAAAAAGTATTTGTTATAAAAAAAATATTATAAAAATAAAAAAGGTAATTTTTAACAAATTACATTTACATTATTTAGTTCCAAAAATTTTATCTCCAGCGTCCCCGAGACCTGGCAGAATATATCCCACATCATTCAGGCAGTCATCAATCGCTGCAACATAAATATCAACATCAGGATGTTTTGCCGTAACTTTTGCAATGCCTTCAGGAGCTGCAACCAAAAAAAGTCCTTTAATATCTTTACAGCCAGCCTCTTTAAGCAGATCAATAGTTGCAATCAAAGTTCCACCGGTTGCAAGCATTGGATCAAGAATAAGTGCTGTTCTCTCCTCAATTGAACCTGTTACTTTTACATAGTATTTTACAGGCTCAAGAGTCTCTTCATTTCTGTAAAACCCTACAACGCTTACCTTTGCAGATGGTATAAGATCAATAACTCCGTCCATCATGCCGAGACCAGCCCGCAAAATCGGGACAATGGTTATCTTTTTGCCCTTTATCCGTTCAACCTCAACGCTGCCAGCCCAACCTTGAATGGTCTGCTTTTCTGTCTCTATATCTTTTGTCGCCTCGTAAGTTAAAAGACGTGCAACTTCAGATGCAAGGTCTCTAAAATCCTTTGTAGCGATATCTTTTTCTCTCATCAAACCAAGTTTGTGCTTGATCAATGGGTGGTTCTGAACATAGACTGCCATGTGCTTTCTCTCCTTTTTTATGATTAATAATTTCTTAGGTAATTAAGCCACCTAATAATAGACCGTTAAACCACTAATATTTATAACAATAACATCTCAATTTATAATGTGAACATCTCGGGTTTTAAGGATAGATAGTCAACTGTTCCAACTCCTGCTGCTGCTGATTGAATCAGGTGGGGCAGATCGCTTGCAGTTTTACCAAGAAGAGTTGCACCAAAAGAGTCAACAGCTACCGGATCAGTTCCAGCGATAAGGGTTTGTGTTGGTTTTAAATCTGATAGCGACCCTCCAGTCGGTCCGTTGCTCATCATGGTGTTTGTCCCGTCTAAAACCACTAATGTTGATTTAACCATTCTTGCAAGCTCGGTGATAATGGTGTGGATATCTTGATGAAAAATATTTCTCCGCCCGCCGAGAAGACCATACCCATTTTTCAGAATCATTGATGCTCCGCTTCTATGGTGATCTTTTACCGGTGCCATGCTGATGAGCTTTGTTACTCCGTCAAACGGGGTTTTAAGAACGGGCCAATCTCTTATAAGGCGGGCATTATCAACGGTAAGATTTGCAAAATATTGATCTCTCGGTAAAACCAGCTCTGCACCGTTTTGCCTCGCTGCTGCCTCAATGCCTGTAAGCATAAAACAGCTTGCAGGATCATTTATAGGATTGTCAGTTACCCGAACCTTTGCTGCACCTGCCTGATAGCAAATCTTAACCATTGCCGATAAAAGATCAGGATGCGTGGTTGCCGATAGAATTGGAGATACAGCAAATGCAGCATTTACCTTTATAAGAACTATATCTCCTGATTTTATGAATTTATCTATACCGCCGAGAGCCTTTATTGCAGCTTCAAGAGTTTTTGTCCTGTCATCTCCCCGAACAACCGCAAGTCTGCCAGCCTGCTCAGGAATTGAAAAATCTGGAAGAGTCCACACTTTCCCGCTTTTGGCTGAAGTTAGTTTATCAGAATTTTTGGGATTTAAATCTCTATTGTTAAACTCTGCATCAAAACCTTTCGTATCATGAAACAGACAGCCGGCAGCTCCAGCAGCAGCAATTGCTGCACCTGTGCGGATAGAGCGTTTTAGAAACTCTCTGCGATCAACATCTGTAATATTTTTCTCATTTTCATCCATTTTAGAACTCATTTTGCTTAACCCATACGTAGTTATTCAATTTTCCAGACATGCACAACTGTTACTCCCCACATACCATTATCAACATCATCAATCTCTTTTTCAGTAACATAAAGATAGCCGTTATCAGAGTCTAAAGCTGCTGCACCAATGACAGCACAATCTCTCTTATAAGCTCTATTTTCTAAACTCATAACCTGATATGGTAAAACCTGCCATGGAGATTTTTTTCCTAAAAGCACTGATTTAAGCTCTTCTGGATCGTAAAAGAGAATTTGAGGCTGATATGGGTAGGCATGATAACCTTTTGATATTACACAAGCGTCATTAGAGCACTCTTCAGGAGTTCCGTAACAGCTTTTTCCCAACCCTTTTCTCCCAACTATTATTACAGCATTAGAAGAGGCAGTATCAATCCATGCCCCGCCGTTCCAATGATCTGCTGCACTGTAATCAGGATATGTGCAAAAATCTGAACTCTCCCAAACACATTCGTAAATTTCAGGATAATAGAGAAGTGCAGCAGCATCTAAATCAGAAGCTGCTGCCGGAGGATTTCCATCTTCCCATGGAGCTAAAGCAAACAGAGTTGGTCCCTGCGAGCCTCCTAAAGCACCAGCCTCTCTTGAGCTTCCAGCGATCAATGATTTGCCTTTAAGCCATTTGTCTGCAAATGGTTGAGGTGCATTAAAAAGGTAGTTGCTGGTCTTTGCATTATGAAATACATTATTTTCAGACTCTCTCTGTCCAATATGCCACACTCCTTGAGGATCGCTCATATCAATATTGCTCCAGCCGAGAGAGTCTTGATCAAATCCAGCAGTGTTGTACCAATCTCTTAAATTCCATGCAATTTTGTTGATGCCGGGCAGATATGCAAGCCCGTCTAATTCCCTGTATAGGCAATCAGGAGAGTATGTGCAGTTATCTTTTAAGCCGCCTGTTATATCTTTAGGAGGCTGTATTACAGAGGCTCTTGGAAGTTTGGTTATAGAATCTGCCTTTACTGGTGCAGGTATTGAAATCTCTCCTGCATAGCCGTCAATTGCATGGGCTGCTGTATAAAGTGAACCCGGATAGCCGTCAGCAGAGCCGTTTTTATCTCCTGCTGGATACCATGCAAGTGCATGACCGCTGTATGACCATTCATCGCCTTCTGGAAACAGAAAAGCACCTTTATAATCAAGATTTTCGGGCATCAGTCTTGATTTAACCGTATCTGCCGGGTCAGGTGAAGGATTGACCTGAACTATAAGATCATCTATCCAAATCGGAGATTGAGGCACTCCATCTGCTTTATCATCAACAGCAAAATAGAACGAGTATCTGCCGGTTAGTGGAAAAGAGATAACGGCAATTTCAATTGAGTTAAAAGAGATAATAGGGGCTGACAAAACTGGAGACAATCCCTCTATCCAGCTAAGTTTGTTTGTTAATGAAAATATTTTATTATCAGGAGCAGCATAGATAAGCCACCACTCTCCACCCTTATTGAGCATACTGCCTGCCCTCATTGATATAGATATAGAGACTGGCTTATTGATATTTACAGATAAGTTATCCAGACTGCTTCCTGAAAATATTGACGGCTCAACTGGTTCAGAAGATATTGCAGGAGCAGCATGGTAAAACAGCAATAAAATTACAAACAAAAAGGCTTTAAGCGTGTTGTTTTCTCTTTTCATTGTCAGGCTCCTTTTTTAATAGATTTTGTTTTATGCGTTAAAACTGTTCTTGCTATTTTGTTGATCCAACTATTTTAGTTTGAATTTCACGGGCAAGATGTTGTGATATTTCAAGACTTTCACTCTCTCTCACGCCGGCTGTATATTGACCTGAAGAGAATATAATCTCAATAGTATCCATAATCTCAACCGCATAAACTCCCTCAACCGCTGAATTAACCTTATTTCCTCCAAAATTGACCAAAAACTCTGAATATTCTAAGGCAAGCTGGGCAGCCTCTTCAGAAGAGTCTCGCTTGGAGATAAAGGCTGTTATGGTAGTTGGAGTATTAGAAGAATTTATATCTGCCTTATTTACAGTTGAGCTGTTTTGGTTTATCTCTGAGCCTTTTAAAGTATAACCTGCTGTATAAATATTATCAAAACGATCAAAGCCAAAAGCATCAGAACTTATCAACGTAATGCTCTCTTTATCTAAACCTTTAACAGGAAATAGATCAGGCACTTCCATTTTTTTAGATGCAAGAGCTGGTCTATCCTCAATAAATGATTCTCCTATCTGTGTCATCAGATTTACGCCGTTTTGGGAGGGTTCGGACGCTATCATCTCAACGTAAAAGTGTCCGTGGACAAAAAATAGTGCGTTTTCTGTGTGGTATGCGTAATCAGCTATGGATATCTGCACAGCATTCTCTCTTCGCTGGCGGCTGAAAACAGCAAAGGCATTTTCAGGAAGAGTCATGTCATATACAAAAACTTCAATCCATAAGTTATCAGAAAAAGAGGCTGTTTGAGAGGAGTTAGCGAGATTGGAAGAGGGTTTAGAGATTTCAGCAGATTTTCCAGAATCTGAATTTGGGTTGATTTTAAAACGCTGGCAGACAAGGCTTTTAAATCCTGCCGGCAGATAGAGTTCTGCTTTTCCGTTGATTTTGTCTGAAAGAGTCTCTGAGTTAAATGACTCTGAATCAGATAGCGGCATAAGAGCTTTAGGTATGCTGACTATTGGGTTTAAATTTTTTGAGTCTTCTTTTGAGTCTTCTGATGAAGAACTACTATTGAAATCAGATTGTTTTTCACTATCATACTCTTTAATATCATCTCTTTCAGGCAGTACAACTTTTTTAGAGAGTGCTGTTACTGCTGGATTAAAGCTAAACTGCTGGTTAAATATAACGGCTGCAATGGCTATAAGAACTACAATAACAGCTATTCCGACAAACGATGATTTTAAATTAGAATGGAACATAAATGCCTTAAACTTTATAAATTATAAGTTTTGTATCCTAAAATTAAACGCTAAAGAATAACAAAACAGAGGCAATTTTACAAGGTGTTGTAATGATAACAAAACAGAATAATTTAACTTAAATTAAGTTTTTAAAGTAAGGGGGATTGTAAAGAGAAGATTGCAAGGAAGAAGAGGATTTTTAATAGTGCAGTTGCGAAATCAGCAGCGTGAAATAGATGCATACAGCATTTATCAACTCTGCTGATTCCCATAAAAGAAGCTAAAAAAAAATCAGGGGGCTTTAACTACATAACCAGATTTAATACATTTTGTACAAACATCGATTCTTTTTACCTGTCCGTTAATCAAAGCTCTAACTCTTTTGAGATTAGGATTAAAACGGCGTTTGTTCACATTGTGGGCATGGCTTACATTAGAGCCAACCATTGGTTTTTTACCACATATCTTACACTCTTTTGACATTGTTATTCTCCTTGAAAAATAAAATTAGCCACAGCTATTAAAACGTAGCTGTATATATCTTAACAGCTTTAATGTAAAGACAAATCGTGCTTTAAGACTTTTTTTCTTCTAATATCTTTCTGCAGATTGCAATATTTTCTAAAGAACGCTTACCAGCTTCTGTATCAGGATAGAGGGCAAATATCTCCTCAAATCTTTTTAAAGCAGCCTCATATTTCTTCCCTTTTAAATAGAAGTTAGCAACATACTCCTCATGATTTGCAAGGCTATCCTTACATCTTTTAATTTTTTTAACAGCATATGGACTGTATGGGTCTGACGGAAATTTAGTCACAAGACGTTGAAATTGTTCCATTGCCTTTTTTGCTGGAGTCTGATCTTTATCAACACTCTTAATACGGTTATACCAGCACAGCCCTGTTCTGTAGATTACATAAGGAACAGCTTCATTCTCAGGGTGAAGATTTTCAAACTGTTCATAACTTGCCCGAGCCTCTTCATACTCTTCAAGTTTGTAATAAGAGTCTGCAATTTTAAGCTCTGCTAAAATTGCATACTGACTAAACGGATACCAGTCTCTTAAAGTTGTAAAAGACTTTATTGCCTTTCTGTAATTCTCTTCTCTGAACTCAAGACTTCCCTCAGTTGCAAGCTCTTTTGCACTTTTTTCCATCTCACGGTCTTCTGACTTAAACCATGAGCAACCAGATATAAACAGCAGAATAGATATTGAAACTGCAATTATGAGATGAGCATTAATTTTCATTATCATCACCATTTAAAACTTAAGATCAAAAAAGAATAAGCTGAGTATTAAGCCCAGCTTATTCTTTTTTTTGATATTATTTATAGTTGATAGGTTATATTTTGCATTTTATTAGATATTTATAAAATATCAATCCTGCAAATTCTCAACATAATGCTCTGCAGACATTGCAGCAATTGCAGCATCACCAACAGCAGTAGCAATCTGCTTGAGAGGCGTAGTTCTTACATCACCAGCAGCAAAAATGCCGGCAATTGAAGTCTCCATCCGCTCGTTAGTATAGATAAAACCGCCATCGTCCATTTTAAGACTCTTTCCAGCCTTAATATTGCTCTCTGAATTAAGAGAGTTTTTCAAAAAATCAATATTAGGATTAATGCCGACCCAGATAAAGCAGCCATCAGCCTTGATATTTTTTTCTTCACCTGTTTTGACATTTTTAACTTTAACATTCTCAACTGAAAAAAAGCCGTCCATGCCAGATACTACAGAGTCCCAGACAAATTCAATCTTCTCATTCTTAAATGCCCGTTCTTGAAGTATTTTTGCAGCTCTAAGCTCATTGCGTCTATGCACCAAATAGACCTTTTTTGCAAAACGGGTCAAAAATATTGACTCTTGAACAGCAGTATCTCCGCCGCCTACAGCAACAACAGTCTTATCTCTGAAAAAAGGACCGTCACAGGTGGCACAAAAGGAGACACCTTTGCTCATAAATTTTTCCTCTCCAACATTTAACTTACGAGGAGATGCACCTGATGCAATAATAACAGCTTTAGCAGTAACAGTTTTCTTTGTGCCAAGATGAACAACTTTCTTTTCTCCATCAACTTCAATAGCTGTAATATCTTCATACTCAATCGGAAGACCTAAGTTCTTTGCCTGATTGAGCATCTTATCGCCTAAATCATAACCACTGACACCTTCTGGGAATCCAGGATAATTTTCGATCCAGTCAGAAACAATTACCTGTCCTCCTGTAGCAGCTTTTTCGTAAAGCACAACATTCATTCTTGCTCTGGCAGCATATATTCCTGCCGTAAGTCCAGCAGGTCCGCCGCCAATTATCACAAGGTCATAATCAGTCTGCATTTTATTTCAACTTCCTGTTTTATTTATTTCAAAAGAGCTTCAATAGCCTCTTCTAATTTAGCTTTTGCAACCATTCCTGTTATCTGTTCAGCCACCTGCCCATTTTTGAAGAAAATCAGAGTTGGTATTGCCTGAATCCCATATCTTGTTGGAGACTGAGGGTTATCATCAACATTAACTTTTACAAACTTGATTTTTCCCGAGTATGTCTGCTCAAGAGCCTCAACAGTAGGTGCAATAGCTCTGCATGGACCGCACCATGGTGCCCAGAAATCAACCATTACAGGCAAGGTTGATTTTAAAACTTCGCTCTCAAAGGCATCATCATCTATTTCTATAATATTTCCTGACATTTATCCTCTCCTTATGTTATGTTAGGTTAATCAAGCCATTTACTTTTACAAGACTTTTTATTTAAAATAAACTGTTATTAAAAAACAATATCGGTTTAAAATATGACATATTATTTACTAAAAGCTATTCATAAAAAAAACTACTTTTTTAATATATTGGTTTAAATATCCTTTGTCAACATAATGAACGATTCATTTTAAGTGAGGTTTACGGTGAAAAACAAGATAAAAATAGGAACATTGATATCTGGCGGCGGAACAAATCTTCAGGCAATAATCGACAGTTGTGCAGATGGACGAATCAATGGAGAGATTCTATTCACAGGCTCTGACGTTCCCAATGTTAAAGGGCTTGAACGTGCACAAAAAGCAGGTATTCGCACATTTGTTGTTGATTATAAAAAGATAATAAAAGATGCCAAAACAAATCCGTCATCATTAGTTCTTCCAGATGATTTTGATATTCGGCAGATAAAAGCAAAACAGAAACTTATCAACTCAAAAGATGGTGTTGATAAAATTGATTTTTTCTTAAAAACAAGAGCAGCAGCAGAAAAAGAGCTTCTTGATAAAATCGTGCCCTACAAAATTGACCTTCTTGTGCTTGCAGGCTTTATGAGAACTTTTACGCCATATTTTATTGATAAGATAAATAACTCAATTTTGAATAATAGTAACTTTGACAATATTAATTCTGACAATATTAATTCTATTGATCAGATGAGTAACGAGACCCCTGACAATATTAATTTAAAACATAGTAAAACCATCTTGCATAAACATAGAATAATGAATATCCACCCTGCCCTTTTGCCTGCATTTCCCGGAACTGACGGCTATGGCGATACATTCAGATATGGCTGCAAAGTCGGAGGCTGTACAGTCCACTATATAGATTATGGCGAAGATACAGGACCAATTATCGGGCAGAGGGCTTTTCAGATTGAAGATAATGACACTCTTGAGAGCGTAAAACAAAAAGGGCTTGCGTTAGAGTGGCAGCTCTATCCTGAATGTATTCAAAAGTTTGCACGAGATTTATTGGGAGCGGACAAATAGACAAGAGATTTTAGAGAGTCATAATCGTTTAAACTTGGGTCATCAAGAACAGATTCAAACAGATAATTCATAACTTTGCCGACCTCAGGACCTGGCGGAATATTAAGAATCTCCATTACATCATGTCCTGAAATGGCAAGCTCTTTGATAGATAGAGGCAGTTTACCGCCCTTTAACCCGCCGTTTCTAAGCTCAGTCCAAATTTTTCCAACCCTGAGCCTGATATCTGATCTGTTGTAAGGGTGTTTTGCCAAATTAGCAGCTTTATCAGCAATTCTCATCTGCATAAATGTCTGCCATTTAACATCATGCTCTTTTAAAAACGCTAAAAGCCTTCTTACAGCCTTTGGCGTGGAATCGGGCGTAAGAGGACGCATGTGTGTTCTGATTACAGCTTCGATAAATTTAATCTCTTCAACGCTGAATCTTAGATTTTTAAGATCACAAATTACAGCATCAACCATCTTTTCATGTTCAGGAAATGTTATCTGACCATCTTTTATCTGTGCTGCATCATATTTGCCTGCATCATGGAGATATCCTGCAAGACGCAGAACTGGATTGCGGGCAGATAGAGCATCACCTGTGAGAAGGCAGTGTTCCAACACGCTCTCTCCGTGGTGAGGTCCTCCGTCAAGACTATCGCAGCGGCTCAGAGATGGAAATATCAGCTCAAGAAGTCTGGCTTTATGAAGATTCTTGAAAAATATCGAAGGTTTTTTATGAGCCATTGCTTTTAAAATTTCGCAGCGTATCCGATCTGGAGCAACCTTTTCCGTAACAAGAGTACGGTATTGTAAAATAGATAAAAGTGTTTCCTCTCCAATCGTTCCATCAATCATTGATACAAATCTGCAAGCTCTGACCATTCTCAATGGGTCTTCTAATATTCTGTCATCAGGCAAGCCAGTAAATCTGATAATTTTATCTGCAATATCTTTCTGCCCGCCAAAAGGATCAATAAGAGTTTCAGAAAGCGGATCAAAAGCCATGCTGTTGATTGTAATATCTCTGCGGGCAAGATCGCATTCTGGAAAATTATCTATATCTGAATCAGATCGGCATGATGCAACTTCAACACCATTAACCATACAGACAGCAAATGCTTTTCCAACTGTTTTCACTATTTCTCCTGATTTTTGAAATATTGCTGCAATCTGATCTAAATCTGCATTGGTAAGAATATCAAAATCTGAAGGATTATAATCTTGTCCCATCATAACCTTGTCTCTTACAGCACCGCCGACAAAAAATGCTTTAAATCCCTCTGCTGCCAACTGTTTTACAATATCAAGGCTTAGATTTTGACCATCAGACGCTCTACTTTTTATCATTGTTCCTGCCAATTCCACCTTTGAACAAGATTATTCTCAACGCCAAGATGATCCAAAACCCTTGAAACTACAGTGTCGCAAAGCTGCTCAACTGTTGATGGAAATGTGTAGAACGATGGAGACGGAGGCATAATAGTTGCACCTGCTCTGCACAATCTTGTCATGTTTTCAAGGTGGATAAGATTGAATGGAGTCTCGCGAGGCAGAAGTATCAGCGGGCGTTTCTCTTTAAGACAGACATCAGCAGAGCGGGTGATAAGATTATCTGCCATGCCAGAAGCAACTGCTGCAACTGTTTTCATTGAACATGGAGCAATCGCCATTCCGTTATGTATAAATGACCCGCTTGCAGGTGAGGCGCACACTTCATGCTGGGTAAAAACTTCAAGAGTAGAAGATTCGTGGAAAACAGCCCCTTCAAGAGTAAGGAAATCTTTAAATGAGCTTTGACCATTAAATATTGTCTCATGCTCTAAAACCCTTAAACCTCCGTCTGAAATGATAACCATAACATGAAATGGTCTCTCAAGAAGTGCCTTTATGAGCCTTATTCCAT
Organism: uncultured Desulfobacterales bacterium; assembly: GCA_964539635.1. Classification (GTDB taxonomy): domain Bacteria; phylum Desulfobacterota; class Desulfobacteria; order Desulfobacterales; family Desulfobacteraceae; genus Desulfamplus. The sequence continues at coordinate 88,403 of CAZIJN010000002.1, forward strand.
AAATCGACCCAGATGCACCGCAGATTGCGACAATATACTTTTTTATATTCATTGTATCATTAGATAATTTTACTTTTTCCATAGTTTTTACTCCAAATTGTATAGCTGTTATATAAAAACCTCATTATTGCCATTCTCATAACTATTGTTTAACTTTACTCAAGAATAGCCAAATTTTGATCATGAGTATTACTATACTTCAGGACAACTCTTTCTCCTACCTGATTCTGAGACTCTAATAGATAAAATATATCCTTCTGCTGTGGATTATTTTGTGCGATAAACCTGAGTCCATTCTCCATTTTTCCGTATATAATTGCGTAAGATGGAGAGCCATCTCTTGAATGAACAACTGTGTAGGTTTCTATAATCCCTCTTCCTGAAGCCTTATCCAGAATATCAACTGGTGGATTTCCAACTTTAGGCTCTTTTTGATCTTCAAGATCATGATATGCAATCTCTGTCTCATTAGGTTCTGAGCTGTATATCCCTGCGGCATGTTTGTGCATGAACCACCCAAGTGAGGTTACCATTCCATTTTTGACCCTTCCGTTTTCAATGGCATCTGCAAGAGTTGCCACGGCGTGAAGAGTGTAGTTGTTTCCGGGTCCGCCAAAGAAACCTAACCCTCCAGTCAGAGTGAGCGATCTTGGGTCATCATCATTAAGTTTAAGCATCTTTTTGGCAATACTTACCGAAGAGGGAAAGCAACTGTAAATATCAAAACATTCAATATCGTCCAATGATAGATTGGATCGAAGAAGAGCCTTATCAACCGCTGCCTTTAGAGGCTGGCTTGAGGTAAAATCTGACTTTTCAATGAGGAAACGCTGTCGATCCTCTGCATATCCTCCGCCGAGAAAATAGACAGGTTTTTTACCTCTTGAGCGGTATTGCTTTGCATTATCTTCTGCCATCAGCAATATGGCTGCACCCATATCAACACTCACAAGCGGATTCATTAATTTTGTATATGGAAATGCTATGAACCGGTTTGATGGAGAGGGAGTTGAAATCTCTTCAACAGTTCGAGGAATATGGCTCCATGAGTTCAGATGGTCTGCCCCGACTCTGCTGAAATTTGCCCACATTGCTCCTATCTTCCGCATATATGGTTTAATCGGAAGCCCTGATTCTGCCCAAAGAGCGGTCTCATAGAGCGGAAAACCGTGAATTGGCAGTATCATTCCATGACGTTCCTCTGTCTTTGTGGCTCCGATTATATCATCACTATTATAGTCTGAAGGAAAACCCTGAAAAAGGCGGTTACCCTGAAGGGTTTTACTCATATCTCTGGGGTAGTAGGTTTCTGCACCTGCAATGAGAACACTGTCCAGTTCACCTCGGGCGATCATTCCGGCAGCCTTGTTGATAAGAGATTGAGGAGAGTTACCGCCGATATTTGATGTCATGCTAAATCGCGGCGACAGGCTCATCTGTTCAATCAGAGAACTGGCAGCAGCATCGTAATACCTGCTCATCACCTTAACCACCATCACTCCGTTAAGGTTACGCTGTGCATCAAATGAGCCTGTCATCTCAAAGGCTTTGCAAGAGGCTTCTGCCATTAGTTCAACAGGTTCACGGACTCTTTGATCTGGTTCATATTTTGTCTGGGTAATCTGTCCCCACCCTGCCAGAACAACACGTCTATTCATCATTTTTCTCCACTTTATAGGAATATTTTGATGTTTTTTTGCTCATAAGCACTTTAATTTCATCATCTTTTTATAATAATCTCATACCTGCCTGCACAGCCACACCAATAAACAGCAAAACTGAGATAAGGCTGTTGATGTTGAAAAAGGCGATATCAATCTTTTCAAGATTATCGGGTCTTACTATGCGGTGTTCTGCAATAAGAAGCAGACCAATTGCAATTAAAAAAAGAAAAAATACAGGATGCATTCCATAAGTAAAGTGCATTATTATTAAAAATATAAAGGTGAGAAGATGAAGCATAGAGGAGATTATCATAGATTTTTCAGCACCAAGTTTTGAAGGCATTGAAAAGAGCTTATTCTCTCGATCAAAATCAATATCTTGACATGCGTAAAGAATATCAAATCCGGCAATATAGGTCATAAGTGCTAAGGTCAGAGAAATGACGCTCAAAGATATTGAATCTGTAATTGCAATCCACGCTCCAAGAGGGGCTAAAGATATTGCAAATCCAAGATAGAGGTGGCAGTATTTTGTAAACCGCTTAGTAATTGAATAGAACAGAAGAAAAAAGAGCACAGGAAAAGAGAGAATAAAGCAGAGCCTTCCGAGCATTGCAGCAGAGAAAATAAAAAGAGCTGAAGAGCCGATCACAAATAGAGCAGCATCTTTTCGAGATAAAATTCCTGATGGAATTTCACGGATTAGAGTTCTTGGATTTTTTGCATCAATATCAGCATCAACTATCCTGTTAAAACCCATGGCAGCAGACCTTGCCCCGACCATAGCCAAAAGAATCCATATTAAATCCAATATTGCAACCTCATGATCCCGCCATGCCATAACAACAGCAGACAGAGCAAACGGAAGGGCAAAGATGGTATGGGAAAACTTTATCATTCTGCCGTATATAAATACTCTTTGATGCACATTTAATATCTGATTTTTAATACTTATTAACATATTATCTTCTTATTTTCTCTCTTTAATTTTACTTTAAGTTTCTAAATTTTCTCAAAAAATCCCATAAACCTTTGTGCCGCAGTCAGGGCATCTTCCAGCCGATGTTATGTTATTTTTTATGTTATAAACCACTCTCTGCACTAAAACTTTTCCGCACACATGGCAGAAGGTATTTTCTGAATCAAGACCAGGGGCATTGCCTGTATAAACATAACGGAGTCCTGCCTCTTTTCCCGTATCAAAAGCCATCTTCAATGTTGAAATCGGCGTGCTTCCTCTGTCAGTCATCTGATAGCATGGATGAAAACGGCTGATGTGCCAAGGTGTATCCGCTCCAACAGAAGTTGAGATAAAATCTGCCATTGCAGCTATCTCGGCAGGATTATCGTTTAGATCAGGTATCAAAAGAGTTGTAATCTCTACTAAAATTCCAAGCCTCTTCATTAAGATTAGATTCTCTTTAACTGGTTCAAGCCTTCCCTTGCACTGCTTACGATAAAAATCGTCATTAAAAGCCTTTAAATCAACATTAGCAGCATCAAGATATGGAGCAACCATCTCAACAACCTCTTTTGACATAAATCCATTAGTTACAAATATATTTTTAATCCCTTTTGCATGAGCGAGTTTTGCAGTCTCAAGGGCAAGCTCAAAATAGACCGTGGGTTCTGTGTATGTATATGAAATACTTGCACAATCTGCTCTAATCGCTTGAACCACTATCTGTTCTGGCTCTATATCTACCCCTCTTATGCTTCTGTTTTGATTTATGGGTATTTGAGAAATAGTGCTGTTTTGACAAAATGTACATTGGAAATTGCACCCTTCTGTTGCAATAGAATATGATGCAGAACCCGGCAGAAGGTGGAAAATTGGTTTTTTTTCAATCGGATCAATGCCTCTTGCAATAATCTTTGGATAGACTAAAGATATTAACTCTCCCTCACGGTTTTCTCTAACCTGACAGATTCCCCGTTTTCCAGATGAGATGGTGCAGAAGTGGCTGCACATTCCACATCTTACATTATTATTTTCAAGTTTTTCGTAGATTATTGTTTCCATAATTTTTCAACTTTTATATTTAAAGATTAAGAGCCAGTTTTAAAATTATATGCAGCACGTAAAATGAATTACAAAGTATTACTTAAGCAAAGCAAGCGTTCCATTTAAATAATAATCCTGTAAATAGTGACAAGTTATAAACAGGAAAATCAACCATGTAATGAGCCAAATATATTACGGATTTGACAGACAAGCAATGGGAAATAATAGAACCTTTTTTATCTCTGCTAAAGTTAAAGATAAGGATACCCGCTAAAATATAATTTGATGGAAATTATTTTTTAGATGGTTTCATCTACCAGAATATGTTTTTACAGAAAAGAGATTTATAATCATTGCAAAATTAAATATTATTATTGACGGTTTAAAATACTTGTTTTATACATATGTTTAAATCATTCTTTGTTTAAAACAATTTACATAAAAATATTAAACAGGGGACATAAAATATGTCACAACAGAGCATGACTACCAAAGAGAGAATCATTGAGGTTGCAGGAGATATTTTTGGACAAGAGGGATTTAAAGCTGCAACTATACGTAAAATTGCCGAAGCTGCAAACGCCAATGTTGCATCAATAAACTACCATTTCCGTGATAAAGAGGGACTTTACGCAGCAGTTTTAGAGGAACTGTTTGAATCGGGCTTTAGAAAATTTCCATCAAATATAGGCATAGATGACAACAGTACGCCAGAAGAGAGGCTTAAAGCATTTATAAGGGGCATGTTTTTGAGGCTTATCAAAAGTGACGGTTGGAACTCAATCTCATCAAGAGGAAAAGGCAGGCTTATTGCAAAAGAGATGATGGATCCAACGCCGGCTTTTGAGTGGATAATCGAACGGTATATAAAACCGAATAAGGCTATTTTACTCTCAATTTTGTCTGATATTGCCAAAGAGTACGCAGAGCAATTTGCCAAGACCAAGAGTGCAGAGAATCTACAGAATAATATTTGTGATAGTAATATTGAAATAGATAAACTTCTTCCTTGTGCAATCAGTGTTATATCTCAGTGTATTTACTACTCTTTTGCTGCACCTGTAATCCAAAAGATTGCAAAAGAGTGTATGCCTATCGAAGATAATATCGACCGGCTTACCAACCATGTATGGCTGTTTTCTCTTGGTGGAATAAAAAAGATAGTAGAATCTTAAAAATCTTAGAAATAACAGCGTGTTAAGGAGATGTTATGAAACAAAGATTAAAAATCTTAATTCCATTGGTTATTCTGATTGCAGCAGGAGTTGTAACTTACAAATATCTAAATCGCATCAGAGATTCAGGAACTTTTATGGTCTCTGGAAATATCGAAGTTACAGAGACGGTTTTAAGTTTTAGAATCCCGGGTGTTCTTGAAAAACGTCTTATTGATGAGGGTGATACGGTAAAAAAAGGTGATCTTATTGCTGCTCTTGAAAGTAAAGATCAACAGATTGCAGTTTCAAAAGCCCAAGCTGCATTTGACAATGCAAAGGCTGTGCTTGCAGAACTTGAAGCAGGCAGCCGCCCTGAAGAGATTGCAATCGCATACGCAAGGCTTATGCAGTCAAGACACTATCTTGCCAATCTTAAACAGGGAAGCCGCAATCAAGAGATTGAAAGTGCACGAGCAGAGCTTGATAGTGCCCTGTCTGCGTCTAAAACAGCAGCGGTTCAGCTTAATCAGGCAAAATCAGATTTTACAAGATATGAAGCTCTTTATAAAAATAGAGGCGTGAGCGAGCGTGATTATGAGCATTTCAAAACCCAGTATCAGACCGCAAAAAATAGAGTTCTTGAGACAGATGCACGGATAAAAAGTGCCCGCCAGAATTTAAGTCTCCGCATTGAAGGTACACGAGAAGAGGAGATAAAAAGAGCGGAACAGGCTCTAAAACAGGCTCAATCAGAGTATGAGCTTGTAAAAATAGGACCTCGAAAAGAACGAATAGAACAGGCAAGAGCACAGTTCAATATCGCCCAGCAGAGTTTAAACCAAGCTGAACAGCAGCTTTTATATACAAAAATCATATCGCCTGTTGATGGAGTCGTGTTGAGTAAATCAGCAGAACCGGGAGAGTATTTAAATCCTGCATCTCCTGTTGTGTCGATCGGGGATATAGAAAATCCATGGCTTAGAGCGTACATAAATGAACTTGATGTTGGTAAAATAGCTCTTAAAGGAAAGATGGTTGTAACCACAGATGCCTTTCCTGACAAAAAGTTTGATGCAGTCGTCAGATTTATCAGCAGCGAGGCGGAGTTTACTCCTAAATCTGTACAGACATTTGAGGAGAGGGTAAAGCTTATGTACAGAATCAAGATTTATGTTGACAATCCTGAACTTCTGTTAAAACCCGGAATGCCGGCAGATGCGATCTTACCATGAACATCAGAAGATTAAATGCAGTTGTAAAAAAAGAGTTTATCCACGTTATCCGTGACTGGAGAAGCCTTTTTCTTGCCTTTGCCATACCTATAATACTCATTCTTCTATATGGTTATGCCCTGACTCTGGATTTAAGAGATGTTCCAACTGTAATATGGGATCAATCTAAAACCAATGTCAGCAGAGAGTTATTAAGCCTTTTTAAAGGTTCTGGATACTTTTCTATAAAAGGACACCACGACAGCTACCGAAAACTTCAGCAAGAGTTAGATAGAGGCAGGGCAATGATAGCAATTGTCATACCATCTGATTTTGCAGAAAAGGTACTATCCGGTAAACAGAGTGCTATTCAGATTATAGCAGACGGCAGCGATGCAAATACCTCACGCCTTGCAATGGGTTACGCATCAACTGTTGGGCAGATTTTTGCATTAAATGTCGTAGCAAAAGAGATGGAGATGCAGGGAAAAGATGGATTTGAACAGCCGGTGGAGATGGTTCAACGCTCATGGTATAACCCTGAACTGAGAAGTCAGAATGTACTTATACCCGGTATAATTGCCCTTGTAATGATCGTTGTTGCTGCAATGCTCACAAGCGTTACTGTTGCACGCGAATGGGAGACAGGAACAATGGAGCAGCTCATAAGCACCCCGCTGAGAGGTCCAGAACTTATAATAGGCAAGGTTATTCCCTATTTTATTATTGGCATAGCAGATGTTGCGGTTGCTGTTGCTTTGGGAAAATGGGTCTTTAACGTTCCAATTGTGGGCAGCACGACTCTTATGTTCGGTATGTCTGCTCTTTTTCTTACTGGTGCTCTATTCTTTGGAATGACCTTAAGCATTATTTTCAAATCACAGGTTTTGGCAAGCCAGATAGCAATTATAGCAGGATTCATGCCAACCCTTATCTTAAGCGGATTTGTGTTTGCAATTGAAAATATGCCTATTCCTATTCAATTGCTAACATTTATTGTTCCAGCAAGATATTTTATAGCTATGTTAAGAGGAATCTATCTTAAAGGAATCGGGCTTGAAATTTTATGGATTGATGCCGTGTTTTTAACTATTTATACTATTATTATGATTATATTGGCACATAAAAAGTTTAAATTTAAGTTGGAGTAGGAAAACGTTCAGAGACAGCCCCCACAGCGACCCAAAACTCCCGATTAGCCACAAACCAAAACGCCGCAGGGCTGTTCTGCTGAAATGGTGGGTTATAACGTTTAAGTTGAATACAAATTAATATCTCTATGAGAATTGGATTGTCCAATATAGACTCAATATGGACCAAGAAAACGCAATCCATTAAAATGGATAATGTGCGATGGTGCATCTGCCACCCATACCTCTGTTTCCCATGCGATCTCGTTAAGATATCTCCCCATAGTTGCACGGTTTGGAAAAGCGGTTACATAGACCAATCCTGCTTTTGAACCAGTAAAGAGATTCGCAAGTTCATTATGCCTTTTGCCATCAACAGGTCCGTGGCTGGTGACTGACTCAATCAAAAGCAGCCAGTTTTTCTCTGTATAGTATAAAACGACATCAGGCATCTTACCGTGTGAATCCAAAGAAATGCCAAGTTTTTTTAGAAGAGAAGAGTCAAAATAACCCCATTTATCACCAGTATCTCCAGCATAAATCAACAGGCTGCCAGGAGCAAAACGAGGGGCGAAATCTTCAATTATTGACTTTATTAGTTCACTGTGTTCGCCTGGGCTGAGGCTTATTTTTTCACCAAGAGCTATTTCAACAGGAATGCAGTTCTGTTCTCGATATTTGGCATATCGCATGATCAATGTCTCACGTTCAAGCAGATATTCTGTCAAAGATTTTTCCCATACAGGCGTATCAAAGGTACGAAGAAGAATCAAAACATTTGTTTCAATCTGATAAACTGCCTTTGGACTATTCACGGGACGATCAGGTTTGTCAGGATTATACAAAGCAATTCCTCCATCGCAAAATTGATGCATAGTCTGACGGCGAATTGTCTCACGAGTGTTAGGTGCATATTCCTTATCATAATATGTTCGTATCCAGTCCATGATAGGTGTAATACCCAAAAGAGGATTTTCAGCATCAGACCAATTCTTTCCGGGAGTCAGATTCAGCAAAGCCAAAAGGCAGAGAGAAGATCGCTCATTTTGTTGTCCCCTCGGCAACCCAAGAGCAGTGATAATTTGTCGAGCTGCGTTAATGTAATCGTTCTTATTATTCATACGAGCAGTGTTCCTAATTTTTCATCAATCATGTTCTGTGTGATCTCTCCGAATTTCATAGCCCATTTACCAAGTTCAATTAGAGCATTACGGCTCGGGTATTTAATCTGTTTCAGGTCAGTTGCATTCACTTGAGTATGACCATTAAAGCACCTGAATTTATTATCAATTTCACTTGAATTAAGATATACTGCAAGTCCATGAGCCAACGACTGTGGCAAGCCTTTCTTGTTATCGTGAAAAATGTTCAGATGATTCTCGAATCCAAGTACCGAAGCATCAGCAAACAAAGAAGGCTCAACCACACTCGCCACGATTCTTCGCTTTTCCTCTTTAGTCGAGAATCGCCGAACAACGCAATAAAAACCGTTTGGATAAAGCCACCTTTCAGTTTCGCTATTACGTTTAATAGCATTTGGTTTTTTCATATCAGCCTTTGGCCATAAAGTACCTCTACTATTAAAATGGGCGGGGTAAAGTAAAGGTACTGTATCTGATTCCGGCATATAGCGTAGATGCTCTTTCAGCCGAAAATCAACTACTGGTCCTGTGGAAACATTGATACCTAAATCTGTTAAGGAATAGTTCATCGTAGGTAATAATTCTGTAATATTTTCAGGTGAAGTAGGTACATGAATGAATCGTTCAGGATCATCAGGAAAAATGATCCGTTCCAAAGGGTGTTCATAAATAGCAAGATCATTAAAAGAGTCATCTGTAGATGTAGAAATTGCCACTGGAGATGGTCTTCCATCTCGTTCAAGTCTAATAATGACGTTCTCTTGCAGCACATCATCATCTTTAAATGCTTTGTTACGAGATCCAAAAAGATGTATGTGCCTGATAGCTGCACGGTTTAATATTAATTGACGGAATGGACGATAATATGGACCATTACAGAAGCTGCGTGGAATAATAGCCACTATCTGCCCGCCTGATACTGACAACTCCACAGCAAGTGCTACAAAGGCAGAATATAGATTAACTGTCTCAATACCAACCCTACGTAAAGCTATACGGTGTGATGAAGCACTTTTGATCTTTTTGTAAGGCGGATTAAGAATTGCGTGAGTGTAAGTAGGGAGTTCTTCTGCGAAAAGATTGCCAGAAAGCCAATCTGAAGCTGCTTGTATAAAATCAGTCTTCCATATTTTCTTAATAAACTTTGGATTGTTTTCATATGTTGCCAGTATATGATTTAAATATGGATGCAAAGACTCATCAATCTCAAAGGCATCTAACTCTATACTCTCAAAATGTAAATCAGAGGAAACCCATCTTTCCAAAAAAGCAGCGGAAAGAGAGCCTATACCAGCCCCTGCATCAAGTAATCTACAACAGCCATCAGCATCGGGGAATAGACTTGCCATAAAAGCTGCGGTTCTTGACGAAGTAAAAAATTGTCCGAGTCTCGACTTCTTTTTTACATCAGTGTTGCTTGATAACATTAATCTGGTTGTTTCAATCTTTGACAACAATAATTTATATCCTCCTATTTTACGTTCTAACAAAAAGTTCAGAGACAGCCCGAAGGCAACCACAAACTTTAGATTAGCTAAAAACACACACCGCAGGGCTGTCCGCTGGAATGATTGGTTAGCCATTTTTTTCAAATAGAGTCTGCTGAACCAATGGTAATTCTACGATATTATCGGGGGATAATTCTGCAATTCTTTCTAATGATCTGCTATGAAACTCTGGATTAGCTTCAAAACCAATAAAATTTCGGCTCAATCTTTTTGCCGCAACCGCTGTTGTTCCACTCCCCATAAAAGGATCAAGCACCAAATGATTTTCTTGTGTTGTAAGTTTTATAAGATATTCAATCAATGCCAATGGCTTTTGGGCTTCATGGATTCTCGTTTCATTTTTGTCAAAACCAAATTCAAGCATGTTTGTTGGACAGGAGCCATTAAGCTTGCAAGCCTCAATATTCATTGCACCGACTTCATTTTCAAGAATGTTATCTGTAATAGTTCCTCCAATAGTATAAGGCTTCATAAACCAAGCAATCGGCTCCCATATCGGTGCTAAATTACCAAGCCTCCAACCTTCCCATTTTTTAGCATCTTCAACAAGACCTCTACGCTCAAAAACAATGCTTACTCTCTGTGCTCTATGATGGGCAGATGGCTTTTTCCAAGCCAAAGTATCTTTTAACAGGAATCCGCTCTCTTCAAAAGCATTGATAACTCTATGGATAGTTCTTCTTGCCCCAAAAACAAATAAAAATGAGCCGTTTTTCATTTTTGGATAAACTTTTGCCGCCCACTCTTTACACCATTCTTGATACTCTAATCCGATATTTCTATCAGATTGTGCCCAGCCATTGATTGGTTTCCCTCTGCGTTTAAATCCAGATTTTCCTTCTTGTGCTGGCGAACTCCCTAACAATGCTGAATTTGTATTGCTATGTAAAACATCCCAATCATCAAGACTGATTCCATAAGGAATATCAGACAAAAATAGATCAATACTGCTGTTCGTCAGCTTAGGTATATACCGCAAGCAGTCACCTTTAGTAATTTTGTTCAAGAATTCTTCATTCATTTTATATCACTCCAGACCTAAAAGACCGTTATCAACTACGGAGTTAATAGCTCTGATTTTATTTTCTATTTTACTTGATTTTAGAACTTCCTTTATTGCCTCTTCTTTGGAAAGCCTCATAATCCGCTCTCTTTCTGAAGCAAGAAATCTAAGAGATTCTTCTCTTGAAATATTGATTGACTCTGCAGAAGCCTTTTTTTCTTCCTGCCAGATTTTGCTGATGCTTGCGTCAAAATTCAATATTGTTCGATTCAAAAGCTGCCAATAGGTATTAGCATCTTTTGAAGGGTTCATTGATTCAACCGTTTTGAATACTTCATGCACTAATTCCATTGCTTTGTTTTTACTTTTGGCTTCAGCGTAACGGGCAAACACAGCAAGATGTGTATAAGTGGCAATGCAAACTGACCTTGCTCCAGCCTGCTGATATATCTGGCTTGTACGTAGCGGCAACTGATAAACTGGACAGACAACCATTGCATAAGGCTTCCCGTGTTTCCAGCCATCCATTGCCTGAATTTTAAAGTCTTTCTGATTTTTTGCGGTTCGGCTAAGCCTGAATGCCTTTGCATCAGCAACAAAGCTATAGTTATTATTCACGCATTCAACATCAGCAGCATCTCCCCTCTCTTTTAGAACAATACTATTAAACCCCATTAACAGATATGATTGATGAATCACGACATCAGTATATTTAGAATACAGCTTTTCTTCACTTGTATCATGACCATATCTTTCAGGTATGGCACCACATAACCTTAAATGACCAAGTAACGCCTCTATGCCGTTATTACTAATCTCTTTTGCAATTTCAGCCTCGACTTTTTCTACATCAACGCCAAAATCACCACTCAACCTGCTAATTTCATCAATCCAGTAATTTCTGCTGTTGAGCTGTTCTTGCGTGATTATTTCTAACTTCATTTTTTCCCTATATTATTATTTGGTATGGCTAACAATAAATTCAGCGAAGCAGCCCGAAGGCAACCACAAACTTTAGATTAGCTAAAAACAAGCAAGCCGTAAGGCTGTACCCTAAAAACGCTTGGTTAAAACAATTGACTAATAAACTTCATCGTGTGTGCCTATATCAAGCAACAAAATGAACTCTTTATCTGTTTCTATTTCACTATTCTGTTCAATTGAAAACACTATCCTGCAATCATAACCACATATAGATGCGTATAAGCCTGATAATTCCCCGCTTAACTTATGTGTTCCTAATTGTGCAGTAAATATATCTTGTTTCATCAGTTCTAAAGTTGCTTCTATATGACTCTGCAATCTATTGTTTTTATTAACAAATTTACGAAAAGCTCTTTTAAATTTTGGAGTTAAAACAAGCTCTCTCATAACTCTTTCTCTTCATTTAATGTATTACGTAATTCCAATATTATTTCCTGAATTGGCTGTGGTTTTAATCTACCCGCATGAAACGCAGCAATTGATTTTTTTGCATCTGCTGCGATCTCTTTGCGGTTTTTTTCCATCAGCCTGCGATAAAAAATATTAATAAGCATCTCTTGCTGATCTGTTGGAAGCTGCATTACTGAATCAATTGCCTGATCAAAGGTAATCATTTTGTCCTCACAATTTAAAAATTTACAACATCATCACATGTATTAAGAATACCGATTAAATATCATATTAATAGTTACTTTATATCCACTTTGAGTCAATCTTTGTGTTGATTTTGTTGTAATATAGTCTCAACATTACGATTAAGGTCTGCAAATGAATATAGATACATTTTTCCTGTCCCATTTGGATGATGAATTGTCCATTTATTTTTGTATCCTGTTAATCGATAACCCAAATCAGAAAGCCTTTTTTCGTAATCAGAAATAAGACTTTCCTCTTCTATTGAGATATCTGAAATATCAAGACGAGTCTCCATATTTTCTCGTATTGAACTGCTGAAACTGGAAGTGTTTGTTACTCCATATTTTAAGTTTTCATTGATCAGGTCTGCTCCACAATAACGACATTTGATTGCTTCCGATTTAATCAATTCAGCACAATAAGGGCATTTTTTCATACCTTCGGAAAGTTGTCTTTCCTCTACAAATTTTTTGTCCGCCGACATAATGATTGAATGAGCAAGAGCAATTATGAAGAGCATCGATCCATAAAACCACCAAAGAACAAAAGATTTCCCCTTTGATCTGGCAATCATTGCAGGGATCAAACCTAAAAGTACTGCACCTATTAGGACTTCCATTTATCTATCGTACTCCTTTCCACCTGTTGAAATACTATACAAAAATCCGCTATAAGGTAGCCTTAAAAGGATAGTGCCTTTATTTACAACAGCCGCCATCATCATTCCTCGACATAGCAGATTTACTTCATTCATTTCTCTTGCACACATCGCATCAGCACTATCTATAAATTTTGTTTTGTTCATTCTAAACATTACTAAAGTCTTTCCTTCTGGGAGATCACCTATATATAGGTTGAACCACAAAAAATATAATTTGTGTGCAGAAGACAATCATCACAATTTTTTTATTTCTCCAAAATCAACGAGTTTCCATAACATTTCACCGTTCTCGCCTGAAACAAATTTAAAATCACCCCATAATTTCAGATCGCCAAGTAATGTACTGTATTGAATTAATGGAATATGCATATTCAATTCAGGTGTTAATCTAACACCAAATTGTTCTTGTTCAGTTTGCGTACATTCTTCACAATCAGGAATATCCACAGAAGCAACTCCATCTTTAAAGCCTTCATCGTATTTTTCGTCAAGATCATTTTGAGTAAGTATCTGTTTACATTCGGGTATATCTACGGATGCAATCCCATCGTCGAAACCTTTATCATATTCATTCTCAAGGTCATATTTAGAAAACAATCCACAACTATGAGGGTTCCGTTTGCAGAAATCTATCCCATTTTTATATTGCTCATCAAGTTCTGATTGAGTAAAGCAATTTATAGGATCAGATTGAACGTTGCCGGTATTTTCAGAGGATTTGAGGTGAAATCGGTATTTTGCAAGGTAATCTCCAAAAACAGATATATAATATACCCCTGGTGAAAGATTTAATGATACTTCACTTGTTTCATCATAAAAATAATTAATTTGTGAAATAGCACTTGTACGATCAGGATATTCTCTTAATGTTAACCATGCCCAACCTTTTTGACTTATTCCATAAAATGTTATAAAGAAACCATCAGACACTGTTACTTCAAATTTAAACCAATCTACATCATTATCTATTTCAAGTTCACCATTTATATCTTTATTCAACGAAATTTGAACAGCCTCTTCCCATTCATTGGGATAATCATCTTTGATCAACGCCCGTTGTTGACGTTCTGCCATTGCTAAACCAGATGGTACTATAAAAAATATAACCCAAAGCACCAAATAAACCTTTTTCATCTTTACCTCCATAGGAATTTTTCACTTTTTTCTACGTTAAAATAAGGACTATCCAGAAGAGCATTCAAGTAATTGAACTCAATACTATGTCTGAAGAAACTTAATTACACGACTTACGTAATTATGTAGTATGCACAACCATTTATTATAAGTTTTCTCTCCTGAGAACACCTTAAAATTAATGTTATTAGTGTAGATTTGCATTAATAACAGCCCAAATTCATTATTATCAAAGCATTTTTAATGTCAGATAAACTAAAACTCATTTAATCTGATAGATTTATTGTACTTTAATATTAGGTCATTCAGACCACCTCCTTTTGTTAAATTTAGGGTTTAGCCACAAGTCTACACACGGTAAAAGCCTCTCTGATATGGGCTAAGAACCGAAAAGACCGATTTTATTTACTCCGTATTCCGAAGCAAGATAAGGATATTGTTTTCTCAATATTTCTTTAATGTTATCTGTATCTAAAATGTTAATACTCTTCCTCAGAATAATTATTGCATTGATAACCCCTAAAAACACTACTTATCATTACGATTTTACCTCATAAGTTGATTTAAACACTAATATCAGTTAAGAATAACCTTAATAGTTTATTATCAGGTCAATTTATAAAAAAATTTTGTTAGCATTGATAAGTAACTTTTGCCTATCACATAAAATCTAAATATGTCAATAAATCAAAATCCAAACAGAAAAACAGCGGACACAATTCATGATGCTTTTTAATCGCAGCCTTTATAACTTGGAGTATAAATAGAATGATTCAACGTATCAGACAGATGCTTATAAAAGAGTTTTTGCAGATGCTTCGCGATCCACGCATGAGAATTGTCATCTTTGGTATGCCTGTAATACAGATGATGATTATGGCATTTGCTTTGACTACAGATGTTATGAACGTCCGTACAGCACTTGTTGATATGGACAAAACGCCAGAATCAAGAGATTTGATTAATAACTTTACTGCTGGAGGCTATTTTAAAATATCGCTGAATCTTGACTCGATAAATGAGATTTCATCTGTTTTAGATAGGGCAGATGTTCGTGCAGTTATAAATATTCCATCAGGATTTGCATCAGATATAAAATCTGGCAAGAGTGCAAAGTTTCAAATAATTACAGATGGAACAGACAACAACAGCACTGCAATTGTGCTTGGATATGCAAACACAATTGTCAACGGTTACAGCAGCAAGATTATGATGGAGAGACTCCGGCAAAATGGGATAACTCAAAATCCAATAAATATTGAAACTAAACCTCGTGCGTGGTTCAACATAAATCAGGAGAGCAGATACTATTTTGTCCCGTCACTCATAGCTGTAATGCTGTTTATCTTTAGTCTGCTTCTCACAAGTATCGGAATTGTAAAGGAGAAAGAGATAGGCACTATCGAACAGGTTATGGTAACGCCTATAAGAAGAGTTGAGTTTATTCTCGGCAAGACCATTCCCTATATGATTACAGGCTATATATCAATGACTCTCATGCTTATTGTTTCTTTAGTTGTGTTTGGAGTACATGTAAAGGGGAGCTATTTTCTTTTATATCTCTTATCAGGTGTCTATCTTTGCGGCAATATGGGGCTTGCTCTCATTATAAGTGCAAGTGCAGCAACCCAGCAGCAGGCTATGCTTACAAGTTTTTTGATCTTAATGCCGTGCGTAATGTTGAGCGGTTTTATGTTTCCTATCCACAACATGCCTGAAGCTGTACAGTACGCAACAGTTTTAAACCCTATGCGGTGGTTTCTATATATTTTACGAGGAATTGTGATGAAAGATGTTGGATTCGCAACCCTTCTGCCTGAAATTGCAGCACAGACAGCCCTTTCAATTATATTTATTGTAACTGCATCTGTTAAGTTTAAAAAGACCATTTCATAATTTTGATTTGTATAATCTACGGGTTTGTTGAATAGATTAACTTTTTAACATTTTTCAAACTCTGCAAATGGCTTTATATTTTTTTCTCTATTCTGTTTCTATATAAAGAAACAAAAATCTTGACAAAATCCTTGTCAAACAGTAATCACTCATAAAATCATAACATTTTCAACTTCCATTTAAATCAGCACATAAATTCAGTGCACAATAAACTTGGAGTATAATAGACAGATGAACTTTACAGACTATCTAAAACTAATTATCAAGCGTCAAGATTTATCCGAAGATCAGATGTCAAACATGATATCTGATATATTTTCCGGCACAATTACAGATGCACAAATTGGTGCCTTTATGGGAGCACTTGCAGCAAAAGGTGAGACATTTGAGGAGCTTGCCGGTGCTGCCCGTGCAATGAGAGCAAAAGCTGCAAGAATCCAGACAGTTTCCAATAAAGCTATAGATACCTGCGGTACAGGAGGCGATCTGTCAGGCTCTTTTAACATATCTACAACAACAGCTTTTGTAGTTGCAGGGTGCGGCGTTACAGTTGCAAAACATGGAAACAGGAGCATCTCAAGCAAGTGCGGAAGTGCAGATGTTTTAGAGGCTTTAGGGGTAAACATAAACACCCAGCCGGAAGTTGTTGAGGAGGCTGTAAATGGAATCGGAATTGGATTTTTATTTGCACCAACTTTTCACAGTGCAATGCGTTATGCTGCAAAGGCAAGAAAAGAGGTTGGAATCAGAAGTATTTTTAATATGCTTGGTCCTCTTACAAATCCTGCTGCTGCACGCTGCCAGCTTATGGGTGTATTTGCTCCTGAACTTACAGAGATGTTTGCACGGGCACTAAAACTTCTTGGTGCTCATCACGCTTTTGTGGTTCATGGGCATGACGGTTTAGATGAGATTTCAATCTGTGCACCAACACGCATATCAGAATTAAAAGACGGCATTATCCGCTCTTATGACCTTGATCCAGTTGAATTTTTTGGTGAGTATGCTGATCCTTCAGAGATAAAAGGGGGAGACTCTGCCTTTAATGCTGCTATTACAACGGCTGTTTTAAATGGAGAGAAAGGCGGAAAACGAAATATTGTACTTATCAACAGTGCTGCGGCTTTAGTTGCTGCTGATGCTGCTTACAACTTAAATGATGGAATGAAAAAGGCTGCTGAATCAATTGATTCAGGAACGGCAATGGAAAAGCTCAAACAGCTTGTAAAATTCACACAGGAGAATGGATAACAGATGGGAGTATCAGGCTTTTTAAGAGAGGTTGCTGCTCTGAAAAAAATAGATGTTGCACAAGCTGAACGTACCACTCCTCTTACTCGGATAAGGCAGGAGGCTGAGGGAATTTTAAATATCAACTCTCCTATATATCGTAAACCGTTTCTGTTTTTAGAGGCTCTTGAGAGAAGTAAAGCAGGAAATGTTGGAATTATAGCAGAAATAAAAAAAACATCGCCATCAAAAGGGGATATAAAGCCAGACCTTGATCCTGCAAAATATGCTGAAGAATACACAAAAGCTGGAGCATGTGCGATTTCGGTTCTTACAGAAACACACTATTTTAAAGGCTCTCTTGATGATTTAAAAGCTGTAAGAGCTGCTACAGATTTACCCATTTTACGTAAAGATTTTACCCTGTCATCTTACCAGATTTATGAGGCAAAGGCTGCTGGTGCTGACTCGATTCTTCTTATAGCGGCAATGCTGTCAAAAGAGCAGCTTCGTGATTATGTATCACTTGCAAGAGAGCTTAAGATAGAGCCTCTTGTTGAGATAAACTCAGAGTGGGAACTTGATAAAGCTCTATTTTCAAATGCCCGGACTATTGGCATTAATAATCGTAATCTTGAGACCCTCAAAGTTGATCTTAATGTCTCAAAGCGGGTTGTGCCATTCTTTATTGACGGGCAGATTCCAGTTGAAGCAAGCGGTATCTCATCACCTGACGATATACAAAAAGGTTTGGATTCTAAAATATTCAATTTTTTGGTTGGTGAAAGTATTGTACGGGCTGAAAATACTAAGGAATTTATTCAAAGTCTTGTAAAAACCGGCATAGATTCACAAAGCTCAACAGATAACAACCTCATAAAAAATTATAATAAAAATAATATTCAGAAATATTTTATAGAACACGATTTTTCAAACGATAAAAAGGTATTTGTAAAAATATGCGGACTAACTACGTCTGATGAGGCTTTAGCCTGTGTCAAAGCTGGTGCAGATGCGATTGGCTTTATATTTTATCCTAAAAGTCCAAGATATATAATGCCAGACAAAGCAGCAGATATTACGAAAAAACTTCCTGATCATGTTGTTACTACCGGGGTTTTTGTTGATGAGGATTACAAGGCAATTATGCACGCAGTTAAAGCCAGCTCTATTAAAGCTGTTCAACTGCATGGAAATGAGACTCCAGAACTTGTAAGGCAGCTTGCACGCCAAGGGCTTATTGTAATCAAGGCTCTGTTTGCAGGAAGAGAGCCTCATATTAGTAAGGCTTCTCTATACGAGCATGCACATGCAATTTTGGTTGAATATGGTAAAGGCGTTCTTCCCGGCGGCAATGCAGAGAGCTGGAACTGGAAAATTACAGCAGATATGTTAGCTGGCAGCAGCAAATCCAGAAAGATAATCATTGCCGGCGGCATCAATCCAGAGAACATAAAAAATGCTTTAGAGACAGCCAACCCTTGGGGAGTTGATTTAAGTTCTGGTGTAGAGATATCTTTTGGTAAAAAAGATATTGAAAAGGTGGAACGGCTTATCTCTGAAATAAAAAAATAGACTGCACATTTACTCAAAGCAAAGATAAATATTCAATCATAGATAAATACTCAAAGAATAGATAAAAAAAGGAGGGCAGATAGATATAATCTGTACCTCCTTTTTCTTCGGCATACTCTTATTATACTTTTATAATTTTTTTATAACATAATTACTGTTTTACCACTAATTTCTGACCAATAACAATCGCATCTTGTATGGTCATTTTATTCATTGCTCTTAATTTTTCTACAGTTGTATCATATCTTTTACTGATATTATAAAGAGTATCTCCCTTTGCAACTGTATGATAGACAGTATCGACTTTAGTATCTGTTTTCTGGGGTTTCGCTTTAACTGATGATATGTTTTCAGGTTTAGTGCTTGCTGCTGTTTTATTTACAGTTTTCTGATCCTGCACCTTGCTGCTGACTTTAGCAGGTGCGGCTGCCTCTGGGGTAACTTTTTTAGGAGTGGCCTGCTTAACGACTTGAGGCTCACTATTTTTAGAAGGCTGAGAATGAGACGGCGGTGAGTGTTTGATATTGCTCGCAAGCCGGCTGTTTTTCTCAACATCTTTTATAATATCTGATAACTTATCATCTAACTTATCAACTCTTGCTGTCAGAACATCAAATTTTACAGATAGTGCTGTTTCAACCCGCTCGATTCTTGCTACATACGGTTTGATATCCTGCATAAGTGCGCCGGGTTCTCCCTGAGCACCACCAGATTGGGCAGCATTAATCGCCTGCAGCATCTCTTCAAGGGTAGTGAGCTTCTGTTCAAGAGTATTGACTCTCTCATCAACTGCAGGCACACCGGGTTCTGCTGTTTCTGATATCGATTTATCCTCTTCTATCTCTGTTGTCGCATCATCTGAAGGTCTTAGAAAAAGAAAGAAAATAATTAATGTAATGATACCTGCTCCGATAAAAACAAGCGACAAATCGCTTTTTTTAAGCATCGATTTTCCGGGTAGTTCTCCACCTTGAGCTATCTTTTTTTTGTTTCTGCGGATGATGTTCTCTTTCATCAGATCATCCGGCTCTTTTTCTTCCTGTAATGAGTTATAATTGTCCATTGTATTCTCTGATTTTATTCCAATTCACTATTAATTTTTGTTAAAAACCGCATTAATTTTAGATTACGCTGCCATCTGATCTAACAGTGACATCACGTTTTTAGGCTGTGCATTTGCTTGAGCTAAAGCAAAAAGTCCTGCTGTACGAAGATTTTCTATCTGTTTCATGTTCATCGATTCTTGTGCAATATCAACATCTTTAATATTAGATTCTGACTGATAGGAGTTCATCATCTCTGAACTAAGGCTGCTGATAGTTGAAGCGAGCTGATTTTGCACCGAACCTGTTTCAGACCTCATCTTTGATGTCTGTTCTATTGCATCATCTACCATCTCAAGAGATGCCTGACTGCTCTCTACGCTCGAAAGAACAATCTGAGAGATAGAAGATAATCCCGGAGAATCAGAAAAGAGCTTCTGACCATTAAATTGCGTCCCCTCATACAGCCGTCCAAGAGACTCTATTGATTTTGAAATATCTTGCCCAATCATAGTTCTGTCTGATGAACTTAAAGCTGATGATGAAGCCTGCACAACCTTTTCCCGTATCCCCTGCATTATTGAGGTCGCCTCTCCTAAAGCACCATCTTTAATCTGAGCGATATTGATGCTGTTGTTAGCATTCATAATCATCTGACCAGCACTTTTACCCTGACTGCCGAGCGAGTTTGCAATCATCATACCCGACCCGTCATCAGCGGCACTATTTATCCTGCTGCCTGTAGCAAATCGCTGAATTGAACCGCTCATCTCTGCTGTTGAACGGCTAAGCGAATTCAATGCTCTTGAACCAGCTACGTTGGTATTGATTGAAAAAGACATCTTGCACCTCCTTTACCTAATTTTATTCGCATCAATTTTAATAAGTTTATATCTGATTTTTTTAAATGTCAATCAAAGTTCCCTTACAATTCTAAATCCAAGACTATTACGTTTTGCTACTGGTTTATAAAAACTTCTGTTTGCACTTCTGCAATATTTAGGCGGCTGATGCCACCCACCACCTCTAATAATTCTGCGATCACCCTCTTTTGATATTGGATCAATAATGTTATCTTTATACGTTGATGTAACTGCCCCTGTTCTGCCAAACCAACTGCTTTTCCAGCCGCATGAGTCCATGCACCACTCCTGAACATTACCGTGCATATCGTAAATACCCCATCTGTTCGGCTTTTTTGTTTTTACAGGGTGGGGTCTTAAAACATCTGGAGGATTTTTATAACCAGAATTTCCGCAATACCATGATATCTGATCAAGAGCCGGCTCTATCGGTGCACAAAACTCTTGAGTAATATCTCCATTTGAAAAGGCAGTTATAGAGCCGGCTCTGCACGCATACTCCCACTCTGCTTCTGTTGGAAGACGATATTTTGTTGTCCCTTCCCACTCATTAAGAACCCTTATAAACTCAATGCACTGCTCCCATGATACAGTATCTACCGGACAATTTTCTCCGCAATCAGTAAAAGAAGATGGATTAAAACCTACAAGTTTTTTCCACTGCCCCTGTGTTACCTCGCTCTCTTGAACGTAAAATCCTTTTGATATAGTTACAGAATGTAATTGTTCATTCCAATCTCTGCCCATCTCATCTTTAGGGCTTCCCATTAAAAACTGACCGGCTGGAATATAGATAAATGTCATTCCTAATTTATTAGTAACAGCTCTTTCTGATGCTGCCACATTAACATTATCGGCATTTTTACCAAAAAAATCAAATAACACGATATCGTATGAGACATAAACGAACAATACTGCAACTATTACAAGAATTTGAGCATAAATTATTTTAGAAATTTTGAATATAAACATATTTTTATATACTCATCTGTCCGATATTTAAGTAGATAGATAAAAAATGATAATCTTTCTTATAATAATTTGACAAACTATAGTCATACATAATATGAAACCACCATTTTCATGTTCACTAAAATGTTAGTTCTTTTTTAATCAATATTTTAGTGCTCTTGTTATTGAAATTATTAAAAAAACGTAAACTTAATAGGAGTATTATTCCTCAATAGCTATGATCAACAATCGTAATAAATCTGCTTATTTTATTTGGGTGAAAACAGAAGTTAATATCAAGGAGAAGTATGTATAAAGAAGATACAGTAGCTGAGAAAAAGCCAACCAGAAAGAGAAAGAGCAGAAAAAAAAATATAATAAATGATGGAGTATATGCTGCCATAAGCCCCGCCTCCCATAAAATAGGTCATCTTGTCAATATAACGGCTGGCAGCGTTCTTAACAGCGGAGTAACAAGTATTGGTTCTCTTGTATTTAAATATATTGACAAAGATGACAAACAAACAGTAGTGGTTTACGAAAAGGCTATTTTTCTTGATAATTACGGTTACTATCTTGGAGATATACCAATTAACAGTGAAGCTCCATTTCTTATTGAACCACCCTCTGTATCTGTTGAAGAGGTTGACTTTTCAACTCTCTCTTTAGATCACTTAATGAAAATAAGAGAGATGAGCATGATGTTCACAGAACTTACCTTTAGACAGATATTTGCACTTGATAAATTTATCCGTGAACAGATGGGTAACAAAAGATTTACTTCAATGCACTTAACGGTTGGATAACAATAAAAGCTGCACGCTTTTTCTCGCAAAACTTGTCAGCAAGCTCCCATATATCATTTAAAGAGATTGAGCGGTAATCTTGATCCATAGTTGCCGCCCAATCTATCTTCTCAGGATGCTGCACTGATCCTGCCATAACAGAATCACGCCAGTAACTATTAGTACGCCTGCTATCCTTTATATATGTCCAGATCGGTTCAAGCACAAGATCAAGCTCCTTATCTGATATCTTCTGATCGGTCATAGAGTCTGCAATAATCTCCATGTGGTTCAGCATCTCATCAACTTTATCAGAAGAGACATTAATAACAGCCCTAAGCACGCCATAGCCATCATATGTTTGTGATGAATCGTTATAGGCATATGGAGAGTAAGTTGCTCCAAGCTCTTCACGAACCGTTTTACGAAGCCTTTCTGACATTATCTTAGAGAGAATATTCAACCTTCTTGTCTGCTTTATATTCCAAAAATCATCAGTAGGAAATGCCATCACAACAAGAGCCTTATCAATCTTAGTGTCAACTGGAAGCTCGATCCTTCCGCCTTCAGGAAAAACAATATGATTCCGCTTATCTTCAGCAGCATAAGATGCCGATTGTTTTAATGGCAGAGTACCAAAATATTTAGATGCACAGGCAACAACAGCCTGAATATCTAAATCTCCCACAACTGAAATCTCCATCTTTCTATCTCTAAAAAATGGGCGCATCCACCTCTTAACATCTTTAATAGTCAGAGATTCCATCTGTGCAAGAGTCGGCATACCAAAACGGGTATCTCCTCCAGCCAAAAATGCCTCACCCTTAAACTGCATCATACCATCAGGAGTGCTTAACAACTCTTGAAACATATGTCTGTAACGTTTTTTAAACAGTCTCAAGGCATCTTCGTCAAATCCTGGATCCATTATCAATGTGTGGAGCAGTTGGAAAAGAAGAGTAGTCTCATCAGGAGAAGCTGCACCAGAATATACAAACGAGTCTGTATCCACACTAAAACCAAAGCTGATATTTTTACCTGCTAATGAGGTCTCAAGCTCATCACGACTCAGTTTTCCTACACCGCTCTCATTGATTAGACCTTGTGTTAAAAGAGCAAGCCCTGGTTTTTTCCACGGTTCAGCCTTTTTTCCGCCTCCAAAATCAACTCTGTAAATAAACTCCCCTTTTTTAAAATCAGTCTTTTTTACATTAAGCCGTACCCCGTTTTTAAAATCAACCATACGGACTCCAAGTGATTTATTCTCATTATCACTTACAATATATGAGTTTTCCTCAGAAGGTTCCGGCAGATATGGAAAAATGACATCATCATTATTTTCAACTTGAGCAACATCAACACCTTGGCTCTCATGGTACCTGCTTAAAATAAATGCTTCAGGAGTGGTCATCTCAGGTTTAATATCGGCATTGCCTGTAACTTCAATAAGACGATGCTGTGCAGCCCAAGTTTCTAAAAATGCCCTGTTTACATTATCAACTGTTAGGCTCTCCACAAATGGTTTTAAAATCTCTTGTTCCTGCTGCGGAGATAGAAAGGTTCTTTTTCTATTGATAGAATCAATTATCTCCCTTGCAAGAGAACCACTTTCCCGAGTTGATGCCTCTTTTACCGCAGTTTCAAGACCAAGAAGAAAATCTGCCTTTACACGATCCAGTTCAGGCTCGGTAAATCCATGTTCCAATGCCCTGCGAAGAGTCTTCTCTATAACACCAAGGCTTAGCTGCCAATTTTCTGGAGAGCATTGTGCTGATATTGCTGTAAAATGGATATTTTGAAGAAATACACCAGAATAGATGCCTGCATTTGAAAAAGGGCTGCCCTCTTTTCTTACATCTTTAGAGAGTCTGTTTTGGACAATAGTATCAGCAATGCGTCTGAGAACACGCTCTTTAAATGACTCTATGTTTTCAGCCTCAAAAGTAACCCATGTCACAGTCCCGATAGAGACATCAGTTTTGCCTGCTTCAGGCTCATAAAGATAAAAGACCTCTTCAGCAGCATGAGTCTCCCACGTATTAAAAGGCTGTTCAGCAGCCGCAGCTCTCGGCTTTATTGCTGCAAACCTCTCATGGATAAGATTTGAAGCCATGTCAACGTCAAAATCACCTACCATTACAATTGACATATTATCAGGTCTATACCATGTGTCGTAATAATCTTTTAAAAGGTTTCTGTCTGCTGACTCAATAACACTTTTCAACCCAATTGGAAGTCTTTCTGCAATAAGAGAGCCGGGAAGCTCAAACTCAAGAGATGCCTTAAAAGTTCTAAATGCAACTGAATCTCTCTCACGCATCTCTGCAAGTATAACCCCTCGCTCCCTTTCAATCTCAGAATCTAACAGAAGCGCCCCTTCAGCATAATCTTGCAGAATCAGCAGACCCTTTTCTAAATTCGGCTTATCTCCAGCAGGCAGAAGAATATCATACACAGTTTCAAAAAAACCTGTCTGAGCATTGGCATCTGCTCCAAACATCATGCCGATTGATTGAAAATACTCAATCAACTCACCTGGTTTAAAATGGGCTGAACCATTAAAAAGCATATGCTCTAAATAGTGGGCAAGTCCTTGCTGATCATCACGCTCGTGCATTGAACCTGATTGAACATTAAGGTGCATACTCACTCTGTCTTTAGGAGTTGCATTTTTCAGCAGCAGATATCTCATTCCATTGGGCAGAACACCCTGAACTAAATTTGGATCAGGTGAGAAAAGAGATGATGATTCAGAGCCAGAAATACGCTCATCGACAGACTTAGAATCATTATAAGCCGCACCATTAGAAACCATATCAGATGATTCAGTGCTGCTGTCTAATAATCCGCTCTTTTTATCCATTTGAACGCATGAAGTGAGTATAGATGCTGAAATGAACATCGCTGCTACAACAAGCGACAAAATAACCGGCAAGTTTAACAGAGAACCTTTAACGTAAGAACTTGTTTCAATAGGCTGCTTTTTTACTTTTATCATAATATTTTCCTGCATCAACTATCAATCAAACCTGGCTTAATCTCAATTTTACTTTTACTTTTCAGCTCTTCAATCCACGCTCTATATAATGCACCCTGCTTTGTATTAACAAGCTGCTTTTTAACAGCGTCAAGATTTTCAGCGATTACATCTTTTCCTGGTATCTTTTTCTCTTTAAATGAAATCACATAATAAGAGCCGTCTGAAGATTTGATAACTTCTGATACTAATCTGTTTTTTTCTGACAACTTAAATGCTGCTGCTGCTATTTCAGGCTCTCTTCCAAGTTCAGGTATGTTTCCATCTTTTTTAAACAGAGGGGTTGATTTTAAATCATAACCCTTCTCTTTTGCACTATTAATAAAACGGGTAGCAACATCATCACTGCTGCTTTCAATGTTTTTAATAGATAACAGAAAGGCTTCAGCCGCTTTTTTTGTCTCAAGAGCTTGAAGTTCAGATTTAAGAGCTGCAACAACCTTATCCTTTGCCTCATCAAAAGATAAAACTACAGGCTCTTTTTTCTCAATAGGTTTAATAATATAATAGGCGTTGCCAACCTCAATTACGTCACTTATCTCATTAAGCGGCAGTTTAAATGCCTCCATTGCAAACAACTGACCATTTGGAAAATCGCTGCCTGAACTCTTGCCATCTTCGCCTTTTTCAGAATTATTAACTTTTTGAGGACCCTGCATCGTAAATGGTCCTGCCTCATTAACTTTTTGACCGCTTATCATGGCAGCCTGCTCAAGGGAATCTCCATCTATAACAGCATCAAACGCCCCGCTTGCAGCATTGTATGCAAGATTTTTGCTCTCATCTATAATAAGTTTCTCTTTAATTTTTGCGGCTGCCTCTTCAAGAGTCTGTTTTGACTCTTCAGTTTTTGAGAGAACCTTTATAACATGCCACCCAAACTGAGTTTTAACAGGCTCGCTTATCTCTTGCGGCTTCATAGAAAACGCCTTATCCTCAAACTCCTTTACCATTCTATTTCTTGCAAATTTGCCAAGATAACCGCTGTTCTCTTTTGCAGACGGGTCTTGAGAATATGCCTTAGCAAGCTGTGCAAAGTCTTCACCAGCAGCAGCTTTTTTGTATATATCGTCTGCCTCTTTTTTAGCCTGCTCTGCTGTTTGAGCATCTGCTGTTTCAGCAACTTTAATCAAAATATGGCTTGCTTCGACCTGTTCAGGCGTGGTGAACTCATCAGGATTAGATGTGTAGTATGACGATATGCTATCTTCTGTCACAACAGCTTTGGACTTGTAAGCATCTGGCATAAATCCTATATATTGGACTTTAATCTGGGGGTCAGATTTATATTGCTCCTTATTTTTGCTGTAATACTCTTTAATTTTCTCCTCATCAGGTACTACAGTGTAAGATGCTGGATCAAATTTAACATAATCCACGGCAATTTCACTGTTGTTTTGAACATACCATTCAGAGGCTTCAAGATCAGAGACTTTAACGCTGCCCATTACCAAATCTGCAACTTTAGATTGGCGAAGTGCCTGACGCTGCATAGATTCAAAGGTCGCTGGCACTAATCTATTGGCTGTTAATACCATTTTATATGTTTGAATATCAAACACACCATTTTTTAAAAATGCAGGAATTGCAGCAAGTGAATCTTGAAGCTCTCTGTCTGAAACCTTTATATCAAGTTTGTCTGCTTGATTGGCAATAAGACGCTCTTCAATAAGTCTATCCATAGCCTGCTTTTTTACCTGAAGCATCTTAATAAGTTCATCATTAAGATTGCTGCCAAACTGCTGTCTCATCTGCTCGATAGTATTCTGATACGACCGATTGTATTCATCAATAGTAATGGGTGTATCATCGATCATTGCAGCCTGCTCTGTATGATTGCCTCCTAATGACCCCATACCAAGAAATATAAACACAAGAATAATAAGACCAAGAATAACCTTGATAATCCACGAACCTGTATTTTCACGCATAAACCTGAGCATCAAAACTCTCCTTACTCTAACCTTTAATTATTTAAGGGCTTTATTTTAAACAAATAATTTATTTAAAAAATAAACTTCAATACCTCATAAGTTATAAAACTGTACTTTTATCTTTTTATAATTCTATGTGTCAATGTATATATGATAATATTTTCTGATTAAAGAAAAAAAGTTTAAACACTCTTTTTTTCTTTTTTTATTGACAGGCTAATTATAATCGTTTATCTAAGTTTCCACTTTTGTGGGGCTGTAGCTCAGCTGGGAGAGCGCATGGCTGGCAGCCATGAGGTCAGGGGTTCGATCCCCCTCAGCTCCACCAAATACAGTTCTAAGCAGTTCTAAAAAAGATTTAAAGCCCTTGATTTTACATGGTCAAGGGCTTTTTTGTTTTCTAAACAAGTCTAATGAAATCCATTGCAGCTAACATATTCTGACGGTATATTTGACGGTATTTTAGAGAATACCGTTAGGAGAGCCGTATGTTAAAAAAACTGAAAAATCTTAACATGCTTTTAAACCATGTTAAAAAAAAAGCATTTTCTTAACATGGTTTTGAATCCTACCCTTTTTTCAAGAAAATGTTGAACAGCGGTTGATTTATATAAAAATTATAATTCCCCATTTTCTCTTTTTTTAAAAATCCCCCTGCTGCAAGTTCCTCTAAATATTTTGATGCTGTTTGTCTGCTTACTCTCAAATCACGCTCAATAAATTCTATTTTTGTATAAGGGTGGCAAAATAAGTTATTGAGCAAATCCTGAGAATAAAATTTATATTGCTTTCTAATACAGATTTTATAATCCTGCATTAACTCACGAATTTTTGTAATTATTGTTATTGTCTCAATTGCTGTTTTTTCTACCCCTTGCAACAGATATATTATCCAATCTTCCCAATTCTCATTTTCTCTTACATCTTGCAGTAAGTTGTAATATTGGCTTTTTGTTTGAATGATATATCTGCTTAAATAAAGAACCGGAATATCAAGAAGTCCTTTTAAAACAAGATAAAGCACATTAATAATCCTTCCTGTTCTTCCGTTACCGTCATAAAAAGGGTGTATAGATTCAAATTGATAATGGATTACTGCCATTTTTATTAAATGGTCAATCGGACAGATATTGTCATCATTGATATATCGTTCAAGATTACTCATAAGTCTCACAATATCATCATGTGTTTGAGGCGGAGTGTAAACTGTCTCTCCTGTTTGTTGATTTTTTAACTCTGTTCCTGAAAGTTTACGGAAGCCAGCGTTATTTTTTTCAATATGACTTTGTATTTCTATAATCTGATTATTTGTAAGACACCCTCTTTTTTTTATTTTTTCAAAACCTGCTTTTAGTGCTTGAGAATAATCTCGAACCTCTTTTGCATTGGCGTTATTAATAAAATCACCAAATAAATCCTCTTTGTATAGCTCATCATGTGTAGTGATAATATTTTCTATTGCAGAGCTGTCTTTTGCTTCTAAAAGAGGCAGCGTATTAATCAATATTGATTGATTTGGAATAGTTTTTGATATCCCTTTTAACTCTGCAAGGTATCGGTGAGATTGTGCTGTTTGCCTTAGAACTTTCTTTGTCTCAATATCTTTTGATGGTGGAAGTTCTGATATTATAAATCTTTTCATGTATGATTAATACCCTCACCCTTAGACCATGTCAACTTTCAGATAAAACTAAATAAAACTTTATAGCAACCTAATACAGTTGCGAAAATTATAGAGAGGTTATAAAATCATAGCAAGCAACTGTCAGCAGGGTTAAATCAATTTTTTTACTACAAAGGCAGACAAGGCAAAAGTTAGAGCGATTCACAACCTGAATATTGAAACTAGTTTCGACAGGAAATGACACTATTAAAATGGCAGCGTGAAGAAACGTAATTTCAGGGCTTCAAAAAATCAAATTAATCATGATACATAATGTCAAAATTAGAATTACTGGCTTAACACTACCATTATGAAAAATACAATTTTACTATGCTGGTTAGGTGCGACAGATATTAGAGCCTCTTCTGGTGTTTCAGAAGTTGGCTTAGGTCCCATTGCACAGGCTGTTGCTAATGAAAATTACACGGAAGTTGTCTTGCTCAACAATTGGGAACAGGCAAAAGCTGAAAGTTATATCCTCTGGCTGCAACAGCAAAGCCAATCTCCGATAACCCTGAAACAGATTGAACTCTCCAGCCCGACCAACTTTGGAGAAATATATCAGGCAGCTTGTAAAGTGATTGCTGGCAAACAAGAAGAGCATGGTATTAATGCAGATTTCACCTATCATTTAAGTCCCGGAACTCCGGCAATGGCAGCAGTCTGGATTCTTATTGCAAAGACACGATTTCCAGCACGGCTGATTGAATCCTCTAAAGATTATGGTGTCCGCACCGCATCTGTCCCTTTTGATATTTCTGCTGATTTTATCCCCGATCTACTCAGAAGACAGGACAAAACCCTTGAACGGTTGGCGTTCGGGTTGTCTGATGAATCTCCAGAGTTTGACAAGATTATCCACCGAAGCGAAGCAATGACAAGAGCAGTGTTAAAGGCTCGGCATGTTGCACACCGCTCTGTTCCAGTTTTGATTCAAGGAGAATCAGGCACAGGAAAAGAGCTTTTTGCCCGTGCTGTCCATGATGCAAGCCCCAGAAGAGACAAGCCTTTTATCACTATCAACTGTGGAGCAATTCCCCCTGAACTTGTAGAGTCAGAGCTGTTTGGTTATGAAAAAGGGGCTTTTACAGGAGCATCAGCTCAAAAAACCGGTTATTTTGAAGCAGCAGATCAAGGGACGATTTTTTTAGATGAGATTGGAGAACTTCCAAAAAATATGCAGGTCAAGCTGCTCAGAGTTGTTCAGGAGAGCGAAGTAAAAAGAGTCGGCTCAACCCAAGCTCGAAAAATTAACATAAGAATTATTACGGCAACCAATAGAAATCTTATTGATGAAGTTGCTGCCGGCAGATTTAGAGAAGATTTGTTCTATCGTTTAGCTGTGGCAGTTATAAATATTCCGCCTCTTCGGGATAGAACAGGAGATATAAGCCTGCTGGTTGATAGATTTTTAGAGAAAATTAACAAAGAGAGTGAGGAAGAGCCAAATTATAAGCATAAGAAAATTTCTCCATCTGCAAGAAATCTTCTGTTACAGCATTATTGGCGTGGAAATGTAAGAGAGCTGCAAAACACTTTGACCAGAGCGGCTGTCTGGTCAGTTAAAGAAGAACTTTCAGCAGATGATATAAAAGAGGCTCTCTTTCAAATTCCTGATTACCAAGGGAAATCTAAAGATAACATTCTTGACCGCTCTTTAGAAAAAGGGGTAAATCTGCCTGAAATTATAAAAACTGTGGCTCTTCATTATCTTGAAAGAGGACTTGCCGAAACAGCGGGAAACAAAACCAAAACAGCCGAGATATTAGGATTATCAAGCTATCAGACTCTGAATAACTGGTTGAAAAGGTATGGGGTTGAATAGGGTTGGCATGGGGATTGCTAAGTTAAACTGAAGTTTAGAATTATAGAGACCCAAGGTCATGCGTCTCTACTCGTAAATATGAAACTCTCAGTTTATGCCCGATTACATTAGGGCGATAAATTTTGTAAAATAATATCACAGGAAAAACCATGATTTTAAAAGAGATGACAATACAAAACTTTAAAGGGATAAAAGAGCCGTTAAAAATTAAATTTAATCCAATAACCTTGCTGTTCGGTCCAAATAGCTCAGGTAAAAGTTCTATTATTCAAGCTATTAATTACGCCAGAGAAATATTTATCTCTGGTGGTGATGCAAATATAGATAGACAGACAAAAGATAATAGAATTGAGAATTTAGGAAATTACCGCAATATCACGCATAATCACGATTTAAATCAGGAAATTATATTGGAGTTTTTATTGGAGTATGATGGAATGGTGTATGATGAAAATAGAGGACTTAGAAATTGTCTTTCTTATTTTACTCCTAAAAATACAGTAGATACATCTTTATGGAGACCAAACTATCTTTCCTATCTTTCTGATGATTTAAAGTCTCAACTTAATTCAATGTATTCAATGTATGGATATGATAAATTAGATATAGAAATAATCCAATCACATCTGAGTATTTCCGATATAATCGACCTAATAACTACTATTTCTTTTAAATTATATATTGGATGGAATACAAAAACTTCAATGCCCCAAATAAAAAAGATATCGTCTATAGCAAATGGTTCGCCTCTTTATGACATATCAATTACTGGTTCTGAAAATTCAAATTTTGATAAAATAATAGTATCATTCTATAATCATCCTATTTTATCACAATCTATTATTAATAGTATAAAACAAATGGGAGAGGAATATATACGAGAAGAATTTTCATACAAAAAAAAACAAGAATGGCAAAAGATGGAAAGAGAATTGCAAAACAATATGATAATAGAACTGGAAAAAGAGCATGAAACTTACTCTGATCCTGATGATTGGAAAATACAGTTAGAGAAAGCTAAGAATACTATAGATAAAGAGGCTGATAAGCATAATAAAGAATGGGAAGTAAAATTAGATACCGAGCTTAATAGGTATTATAAAGAGCGAAATGCTATTATGGATAATTTAACGAATAATGATATATTATTCAACTCACGTATATTTAAACACTCTGCCATGCCGTTATTTGATCACTTAATTAGAAAGCATTATGAATTATTCCAGATTTATGACATAGACTATCCAGAAATAGTATTTGATATGTATCCTAAAGAATACGATGATTCATTATTACATATGACAGGAGATGATTATTATGTTTTTAATAAAAATCTAATCGCTGCTCTTGTTCTAAACCCAATTAAAACCTTAAGAGATACTTTTAAAACATTGGAACATATAGGTCCATTAAGAGAAATCCCTCCTCGTAATTACCAGCCTGTCAAATACTCAGAATCTTTCTGCTGGAATAAAGGTTTAGCTGCTTATGATGTGCTGCTGCACCCATCAACTACAGAAGATTTTATTAATGAACTCAATAAATGGCTGCTTGATAAAGATTACTTAAACACAGGTTATTATA
Organism: uncultured Desulfobacterales bacterium; assembly: GCA_964539635.1. Lineage (GTDB taxonomy): Bacteria > Desulfobacterota > Desulfobacteria > Desulfobacterales > Desulfobacteraceae > Desulfamplus. Next base: position 121,024 of record CAZIJN010000002.1, read on the forward strand.
TTGAATTAAAACGATATTCTCTTATTGATGAACAAAGTCTATTATGGACAATTATAAATAAAAACGAAGAGATTGGAGATATTGAAAAAATTAAAGAGATTATAAAAGATGAATTAATAAAGGATATTAAAACCCAATTTAAAATAAAAGACAAAAGATCAGATATCGAGTTGCTGCTTCAAGATGTTGGAACTGGCATATCGCAAATATTGCCAATTGTTGTTGGGGCATTATGGCTTAAAAATAAGTTTATAACTATTGAACAGCCAGAACTACACATTCACCCAGCCATGCAGTCAGAAATGGGTGATTTACTTATCAGGTCTGCAAGAAAAAATGGAGGTAATAATAATTTTTTTCTTGTAGAAACACACTCAGAGCATTTAATGCTAAGAATTTTAAGAAGAATCAGAGAGACTACTGACGAAGAAAATGATAAGCAGCTTTATCTATCTCCTGATGATGTGGCTGTATATTACATAAAATCAGGAGAAAATGGAGTAAACGCAACCCATATTGCAGTTAATGAAGATGGACGTTTTGACTCTCTATGGCCAGATGGTTTTTTTGCAGAACGTTCAAAGGAGTTGTTTTAAATGATTTACGGATACGCTATTGAACCAGCAGCACTGATTGGCTGGTCTAAAGAGGAAAATGAGCTGGAGTGGCAATATATAATTGAGAGTTTTGGAGTTGAAAAAGGTAGATTATTAGCAGAATTTCCTAAACTTAAAACATGGAGAAAACAATTCCGTAGATATTTAAATGAACTATCAGAAATAGAAAGAACGAAACTTGAAGAGCTTTTCAAGCATTTAACAGAAAAATATATTTCAAATAATTCTACTGACTATAATGGAGAAATTTCATGGCTTAATAATGCAGAAAAAGAAATGGATCGTAAATTATTTCATGCAGTTATTGCGGAAGAAAACCTTAATAATAGGTCTTATGTATTAAAAAGTAATTCCATTGCAAAATGGTCAAAGTATTCAAAAGAATATTGGAATGTTGGTGATGAAAAAGGAATAATGCCAAGAAAAGCAGAATATATTGCGGAAAAGATATATCCCATGATTAGGAACAGTGAGAGAGTTTGTTTTATTGATCCTTACCTAAGACTTGTTGATGTTAAGAACGATAAAACATCTAAGGTTACAGAATCTAAATGGTATATGCTTTTTAAATTAATATTTGAAAAAGTATCTTGTGAAAAAATCTCTAAAAAGATTGATTTTGAAATTCATATATCTGCCGAGTTACATCATACAAAACTTTTCAGCCAACAATATTATGAACATATTAACAAACCCAAATTATCACCACTAATTCCAAGCCTTTGTACAGTGACGGTTATTCGATGGAAACAACGTACTAATGGAGAGAAACTTCATAATAGATATATTTTAACAGATATTGGCGGAGTTCACTTCGGTACAGGACTGGATGAAGGAAATGAAGGTGAGACCGATGATATTACACTTATGAAAAGAGATGCCTATCAAAAAAGATGGGAGCAATATTGTGGTGAGTCTCCAGCATTTGACCTTGATTTTAAATTTTCAGTCAGTAAATAGAGACCATTTTTTTAATATTTTTTTTCATAGATTCTAATTCTATGGCACACCTTTTGCTTTATAAAACAACCATCAACGGCAGCGTTAAGCCTGATATCGTCCTTAACGTTCACCAAAAACTGATAACCAATAAATTTCAAATCACCAACCCCGCTAACCAATAATTTTATTTTTAACCAAATGCGTTCCAAAACGCACAATTCCATTTTGCGTTAAATTTGTTCTTTGACATCATAGGCTATAATTCATTGTTATTCTTTAATAAAAAAGGATTTCACATTATGTATGATGAATATACAGACTGGAGTGATTCATTTGATGACATGGACGGTAGTGATTGGGAAAGCCACATGGGCGGTCCAGATTACGAGGAGAGCGAACGCTGGGAACAAGCGATGGAATCAGATGATTATGGGTCAGACTATGGTTATTCTTCAAGCAGTTACGATTCTGATTATGGAGATGATTACTATTCCAGAGATGATTACACAGAATCTTTTATAAATAATGACGAAAACTACGATTATGAAGAACAAGAACTTGAAGAAGAAGAGGTACTAATAAGAGAAAGCGAAATCACAGATAAAACTTCCCCTCAAGAACGGCAGATAGAAATCATCAAATGGCTTGAAAGCTCTGAGTTTGCAAAAAAGTTAAAAAGTGCGGATGGGTTCTTTATTTTGCGTGGTTATCAGATTAAATTGAGAGATGGCAGCGTATCAGATATATTAGATTGGCTTTTTAAAGAGGGGCTAAAAGGCAGAAAATCAATTTCTGATTACAGCACCTCTTATACTAAACCAGGCGGATTTTACTGTGAGAAGTTGACCTTTTTTAAAAATGATCCAATTAACAAAGACGAGAAAAGAACGCCCGTAAACTTCACGCGTAAAATTAGAATCTTAGATAGACTTTCAAAATCCAAATTTGCAGTAAAATTAAAAAAAGGAGATGGCTTTTTTGTTTATCGAGGCAATCTCGTTCAGCTAAGAGACGGAACAAAGGTGGAAATTTTAGACTGGTTAGCTGGAGAGGGTATTATAAACGGAAAGATTATATGCGGTTATAGTATAGTTGGAAATAAACCCGGTGAGCCGTATCTCCAAAAATGGACATTTTTTAAACGGCACTTTCCCGCATAAAGTTGTTAAGATGTAGAGACACACGACTGTGTGTCTCTACTGTTTTATACAAACAAAAAAATAATCTTCAATTATAAGGATTGTAAATGAGAACAGCTTTAAGTTTTGAACCAGCTTCACGAGAAGCAAAGAAACACGGCTGTACATGTCCCGGCTCAAATGAAATTGAAATAGAGTGTCCAGTCCACTTTCCTTTGTATTACATGCAGTTAGCAGAAAAACTTGATAAACATATCATTGATACCATGAAGTCGGAAAAATACCTTCAATATATTCTTATCGGACTGGTTGCGATTGATATTCTTGCAAGAATTATGAATTGCAACTGATGTAGAGGTTGAGAAGGCTTGGTAGCTGGCGGGAAACATCTCCACCGCTACCAACAGTTAAGGAGGCTATTGCTCAGAGAGTAAATCAAACCCTGAAAATCTGAAATGCCGGTCAAAACCAAACACCTTTTGGATATTAAGTCTTTCCATAATGGCGAATGAAATACAGTCAGTAAAACTTATTTTTTGATCAGCATATTTTTTAAAAAGAGCCAAAGCTTTTAATTCATCAGTATGAGTGCTTCTTTCTATATGAATTTCAGCATCGGTATATATTTCATACATCTGTAATGCAGAAAACTCATATCCTATTTTCCGAGCAAGTAAAGTTGCTAACTCATCTAATATATGGTTGCTGGTGATAAGCCGTATATTGGTATTTTCTAATTTTTCCCATATTTTAAGAGAGCGTTTATGGTTTTGATCTCTTGTGTCCAAGCTCGCATAAAAAGCACCTGTATCTATAAAACAGCTATTCTGATTCATCGTTATTGTTCACATCATAAAGATATTTATCGTGATTTTGTGAAATATCGGTTTCACCTGTTTTGTTGTGCATTTTAGCACTATGTAAAAATTTAATTTTTCTCTTTTTAGTCTCTAACGGCAGCGCTGCAACATTCTCTGCTTCTGTTTTAATAGTAATGGTAATGATCTGCTCTGGTCTGATATTAAACTGATGAAGCAAATCAGGAGATAGGTCTCTGCCCTTTATATGAGGTATCGTAGCAATCATATTTCTTTACTCCAATGTTTTTAATGATGTTTTTGTCATAAGATATATCTGTAATTGATTACATTTTATCAATTATAATAGTTCACGTTATTATAGTTGTCCATAAAAACAGTTAAAGCTTATATGTTTAAAGCTGCTCATATGCCAAAACAAGTATTGTATCGCGGGTTATCTTTGCAATAATCTCATCAACTGTTCATACTCATAGTCATCTGCTAACTGCTGCAACCGGTTGGCAAGAGAAGCGTCTGTTTTGGCTATTGTGTCTATACCGCCTTTGAGCTTATCTATATAACCGCCTTCAACTGCACTAAACATCTCTTGTAAAAGCTCGTCAGGGATATTGTTTAGATGTGCAGGAGTTAATAATTCAGAGCTTGCTGCACTATCTGACAAGCTGTTTTTATAGGCTGTACCATTATCAGAGTCAGATTCATGAGGCTCATCTTCATAGATAAACTCAACGCCTAAATAGCGTTCAATAGCCTGAAAAATTTCAGCTTCATTAAATGGTTTTCGTATAAACTCATCTGCACCGCTTGCCATAACCTCAATACGCTGCTCTTCCATTGCACTTGCACTTACGATAACAACAAAAGTTTTACCGCCTCTGTCAGAGTTTTTTATCTGTTTTGTCGCTTCAACTCCGTCCATAACAGGCATGCGTATATCCATAAAAACCATCTGAGGATTCCATTTATTAAATATCTGTAAAGCCTCTTGACCATTTGCCGCCTCTTTTACGCTTATGCCGACAGGCGAGAGCAGGCGAGATAAAACATCTCTGTTTGTCTCTTTATCATCTACAACAAGAATTCGGCACTCTGGTATGGTGTTATCTAATCCACTCTGTTCAAAGTCAGAACTATCTTTTACAGCTTTTTTGATACCAAGCACCTTTCTTTTCTTAGGTTTTACAGGTACATCTTTTTTATCAGCCTGAACCAAAGGTAATACTAATGTAAATATACTGCCCTTGCCGACTTCACTCTCAACTGATAAATCTCCCTCCATCAGCTCAACATATTTACGGCAGATTGAAAGCCCAAGACCAGTTCCCTCTTTTGCTCTGCCCGTATCAGTCTGCTCAAAGCTCTGAAATATACTCTCATGATCATCAGGTGCAATGCCGGCTCCGGTATCAATTACCTGAAACTCAAGACGAGATTGATCAATGCAATATGCTGTCAAAGAGATATATCCCTCTTCTGTAAATTTAACTGCATTGCCGAGAAGATTTATAAGAATCTGCCTTACCTTTGCCTCGTCTGATAAAATATAGCGGGGCATATCGTCTGGATAAGAGATATCAAAGCCCAGCCCTTTTGAGTTTATACGCTCTTTAAATAGAAACCGCATATCTTCCATAACAGCAAATAGATCAAAGGCGTTGTTGTTTATCTGGATTCTGCCAGCCTCAATTTTAGACATCTCTAAAATATCGTTGATTAAGTTGAGCAGATGCTCTCCGCTGCTGTTTATGGTCATAAGGCTTTTTCGCTGTTCTGGCAGGATAGTTGGATCAGATTGCAGCAGGCGTGAGTATCCGAGTATTGCGTTCATCGGCGTGCGTATCTCATGGCTCATGTTGGCAAGAAACACGCTCTTTGCCTGATTGGCTTTTTGGGCTTCGTCTCTTGATTTTTGAGCATCATCACGCGATTTTTCAGCCTCTTGACGTGATATATCAGCATCTTCTTTAGCCTTTTCAGCTAACTCTCTTGCTCGTTCAGATTCGTCTTTAGCACGAATAAGCTCCATCTCCATTCTTATTCGTGCAGATATCTCTTTTGCAAGTTTTCTATTCCAAAATAGAATCATGCTGATAAACGTAAAGGCTATAAATCCAACAGCAGCGCCTATTTTTATAACCCGAGTCCAGTCAATCGTATGTTCAAATCTGACTGATATCCATCTGTTTGCGATTTCGTTTCTCTCTGCCTGAGTTATAGATTGCAGTGCCTTATCGATAATTGATACCATTTCAGGCCAGTCATTTCGTACTCCGATACAGAATGAGTTGTTAGAAGGGGCATCAGAAGGGGCAGAGACTTTAAGGTTTGTGATGTTGTGTTTTTGCATCATGTAACTTGCTACTGCCAAGTTTTCAATATAGGCATCAGTAAGTCCAGCAGAGAGATTTTGCAAAGATTTAAGCACATTATCAGCTTCAATAACATTTATGGCAGGGTAGTTGTCCCGTATAAACTCATGATAGGCATAGCCGCTTACAACTCCCACTTTTTTACCGGCAAGATTTGCTAAATCTCCGACTAACGGCACATCTTGACGGGTAATTATTACGATCGGATAGGATAGATATGAACGGGTAAAGTTGAGATATTTTCTTCGTGACGGTGAATCCATAACACACGGCAGAATATCAACGATCCTGTTTTTATAGCCAGACTCTACCTCCTGCCACGTGAGTCCTGAGACAATTTCGATTGAGACTCCCAACCTCTTTTTAATCAGCTCTAAATAGTCAGAACTTATTCCCTGATATTTTCCCTGATCATCTATCCATTCAAACGGCGGAAAAGATGGATCAACACCGATCTTTAGCACTTGATGAGCTTTTAGAAACTCTTTTTCCTTTAAACTGAGCGGCAGCATTGAGTGGACATCTGAAGTTATCTTCTCTGTAATTGAACCCTGCACCCATCTATTGGCAATCTGGGTTTTCTGGTTTTCAGGGATATTTTCAAGCACCCGGTTGATCAAATCCACAAGAACTGCCCAATCTTTACGAACAGCAAACGCAAGCGGATTTGGCTTGTCAGATGTATTAGCTGCGATTTTAAGATTTGCAAGGTTCATAGTCTGGATAGTGTATGTTGCAACTCCAAGATTTCCAATTACAGCATCAATACCCTTTGGCACGTCACTATTTTTATCAGCAGGACTATTTTTATTTGAACCACCCTCTCCTCTTGAACCTGAACGAGATAGTGCAACCATTGCATCTTGAAATGTGCCGTACAAGACAGGATCAATAGCAGTCTCCTCTTTTATAAACTCATGATGAGAGCTGTTTGCCTGAACCGCTACAATTTTATCTGTTAAATCATCTATTGAATCAATATCAGAATTTTTATGTGTTACGATAACCCTTGGAAACGACAGATATGGTTCAGAGTAGATAAAATACTCTTTTCTCTCTTCAGTTATGCCGACACAGGCGAGCAGATCAATTTTTCCCTGCTTTGCCTGCTCAACAGCCTCGTTCCAAGAGAGTCCTTTTACATGACGCATCTGTATGCCGAGAGCCTCATTTATAATGGCTACATAATCTGCTGCCATGCCTGTGTAATTTCCACTCTCTGATATAAATTCAAACGGTACAAACCCGGGATCAACTCCAATTTTGATAAAACGGTGGGCTTTAAGCCACTCTTGCTCTTCTTGGCTCAATTGAATTTTAATCCGTTTAGAAGAGTTTTGGATATCAAATCCACCTGATACCCCTGAAAGATAATGAGCAATAATCTGATGAAAAATGCTTTCAGAATCATTTTTTAATGCTATCAGATTTTCGTCAATTCGTTCGCTTAAAACAGGTGTTAATGGTGAATCTTTAGGAAATGCAAATTTAAGGTTGGTGGGGTTGAATACAACAGGAGATGTGTTGAAATTGTGTTTATCTTCGTTAAGCTGTCCAAAAATTCTATTTACTACGCCTGCATCAACCTCTCCTTTAGAGAGAAGCTCAAATACAGCGTCATAGTTCTCAACCTCAACATATTCACATGAGACATCAAACTGCTTGAGAATTGTTTTGATTCCAGATTCTCCGTCAGTGTGGATACTTCCCTTCATAACAGCTATCTTACGCCCGTTTAAATCGAGAAATGAGTCTGCCTTAAATGATTTTAATGTGTAGAGGGTTCCCCAGTTGAGAAAAACAGCTTCTCTATTAAATTGATATTTTGCAGCTCTCTCTTGGGAAAAACCGACATCAACCATCACATCAATTGATTTTTCCTCAAGCCTTTTAAGGCAATCCTGCCACGTGCCGTGGACAAATTCAAGCTGCCACTGCTCTTTTTGGGCAATGTAATTTAAAATATCTGGAAAGATTCCCAACACGCTGCCCTGCTCGTCTGTAAAGACTTTTGGAGGATTTTGGTATGCACCTATGCGGATTTTCTGCAATCGAATCTGATCAGGTCGGCTTTGATCTGATTGAGCCTTTACATTTTGAGCATTACAAAATCCAAGCAGGATAAATATTGCAATACATCTTATTATGAGTGCTCTGTATTTCATTTGGATTTACCTTGATTTTTTTCAATTAGACTGCGATCAAGTATCTATACTTTGTATCTTTTTGCATTTATATCTTTTTTGCAAAGTTGAGCAGATTCCGAGTTTTTGCTGTAAAACCATTATTAAAAATCAATGATGAGGCGTTTGTAAAGAACACTCCTGAAATAACCAACGCAGCACCAATCAAGAGCGATTTGCCTATAGGTTCATTGAGCATAAAATATGCAAAAATAATAGCACTAACCGGCACAAAATTTATAAACACGCTTGATTTTGCTGCACCAATACTCTTTATACCTTCATAATACCATAAAAAACCCACCACTGTTCCAAAAAAGGCAAGATAAAAGAGGTTTAACCATGTAACAGCACTATATGAAAAAATATCACTAAAAGTGCCGCTGATTACAGCAGGAAAAAAGAGCATCACAGTTCCCGCCACTGAAGAGTAGCAGACTGAAAGCAGAGGAGACAATCCTCCCATAATCTGTTTGCCTATAAGAGAGTATGCAACCCAGCTTATTACGCACCCAAATGTAAGAATTTCCCCTTTTCCAAGACCAGTACCGATTAAATCCATAACATGACCATCTGAGATTACTATAACAGCACCTGCAACAGATAGGAGAATACCAATGCACTTTACGAAATCAAGCCTCTCTTTAAAGATAAGAGCAGAAAGAAGGCTTATAAGAATTGGATTATTTGCAATAATCAGCGATGCTTTGCCTGCCTGAATATAGCTCAATGCGTAAAAGAATAAGATATTGTAGAAAAATACGCCTGTCGCTCCAAGCAGAAGAAGAGGAACTATCTGATCTCTTTTTACAGCAGGAAGAGAGCCTTCAACCTTTTTTGTGATAATAAGAAGAAAAATAGAGGCAATTGCAAAACGGGCAAACGAAAGAGTAAGCGGGCTGCCTGCGTCAGCAATTGCTCTGCCTGCTATAAAAGTTCCGCCCCACAAAAGAGCAGTAAGAAATAGTTTAACGTAAATCATTTAATTATACCTTTGTTTTTATTGTATTGGGGAAGTTTCATAAAAAAATTATCCAGCAATGTCAACGAATCAGATAGATTTTTGTAGTTAAAGACCTCTAAAGAGACAACTCCCGTAAACTCTTTGAGCAGATTCATAGTTGGTGCTAACATTGATGGAGGCGTTTTATCAAGAGATTGGTGATCTTTTGGAAGAAAGCGTGTAGAATCTAATCCAGCAGCAGATGAGGTAAAAGATGAAAAATCGACACCATGAAGATGAACTAATGGAATTTTGTCTCTGTATCGATTAAAAAGAGTTGTAATATCAAACTGAGCTTTTACGTTCCAGCCATCAATACTATCAACATCAATATGATTATAATAGTTATAACCATATCTGATTAGATGACCCGCATCAATGCAGATAGAAAAACCATACTCATCAACAATATCAGCTATATATTCAAATGGATAATCTAATGTCTCGATTGAGATAATCGAAGGGTCAGCGAGAGATAATGATAGATTTTCAAGGCTCTCTCTTGCTATCTCTCTCCAAATTTTAAGATTGTCATCTGATTCAAGATAGCTCAGATCACTATCAAACAGCCTATTATCTGCTTTATTATAGTTATCTGACTTATTATGTTTATCTGTTTTACGATAATTAAATTCTAAATGCAGAGTGTGAGTTGTAGGATTTAAAGGAACGCAAAGTTCTAATACACGTTTTATCGTATCAACAGCCTTAATGCGTTCTGTTTTAGAAGCATCGGTAAGGGAAACGTCAACAGGCAGATGGACATTATAGGTTAGATCAAGAGAGTGAGAAAGATTTACAAGTTCTCTTATCTCATCTTTTGATGGAAGCACATCAATTAGATCAATCGGGTTAATTACCGTTGTCTGTCTGCTAATAGTTTTATAACTGCAAATTTGACTATTAACTTTTTTACAATTATTGTCTTTAAATTTAGGAATAAATGGTCTGCTTTCAAAAATTAGAAGTTCAATCTCATCAAAAACAGAGCCGAGCCGCTTGACATTCGGAACAATACGATCAGGATAAATAAAAGATGTGGTGGCAAGTTTAAATGGTATATTGTATGGTTTTTTTATAGTGTGCATGATTGAAATAGATTTTAAAATAGGTTTTATTAGCCAAAGTTTTTGTATTTAGATGGGTTTATAAACTGATATTCAATTAAATTCTTGAATTAAAAAAATATTTTTATGTATTGAATCATTACGTCAATTAAAATAGATTATCATAATAAGCTGTAAAAATCCAACATTAGCAATCGGGAAATATGCAATCAGACAAAAGCAATATAGAGCAGAAGAGCACGGCAGAAAGCGGCATGAATATTCTTTATCTTTTAGAAACTACCGATCTCTGCGGAGGGGTGAAGGTGGTTTTTAACCATGCAGCCTATTTAACAGAAAAAGGGCACTGTGCATCTGTAGCATCACCTGATCCATATCCATTGTGGTTTAGTAAAAAGGTTCTGTTTAACAGAGTTGATCTAAAACTATTTTACACTATCCCCTGTTTTAATAATATTGATTTTGTTATTGCCACCTGCCCTCTTCATCTGCCATATGTTTATGATTACCTTCACGAGCTTGAATCTCCTAAACTTGTCCATTTTGTTCAAGGTTATGAGGCAGATTGTGTTGAGGCAGAACCTTTTGCCGATATGATAACTTACGCCTACTCTTTAGATATTCCTAAAATTACAGTATCCGAGCGGCTCTGTGAGCGGTTATCTCTTATATATCCAAATGGAAACTTTATGACATGCGGACAGGGGTTGGAAAATGATATTTTCTATCCTTCAAACAGATATCTGCCCAACACAAACGATGGCTCTGATAATACTTTAGGTTTAAATTTTGATTTTACAGCCGATACAGGTATATTTAATACGGTTATTTTGATAGGAGCATTTGATATCTCTGTTAAAAGAGTTGAAGATGGACTTTTTGCATTTAAAAGGGCATTAGAAAAGAAGAAAAATTTAAAGTTGATTCGTATTTCAGCAGTAGATACAAAGGCAGCAGAAGAGGCTTTAATAGGAAAAATTGATGAGTACCATGTGGGAATAACGCCTTACAATGTAGCACAAATATTACGCCGAACCAATGGAGTTCTCGTCTCTCCATCTTCAGAAGCAGAGGGTTTTGGTCTTCCGCCTCTTGAAGCTATGGCTTGCGGAGTACCTACAGTCTTAACCGATATTCCAAGCTATCGTTCGTTCGCTTCACCTGCTGATTACGCTCTATTTGTTCCGGTTGGAGATGTTGGGAAGATGGCTGATGCAATAGTTGAAATTTCTGATAATATGGGTTTAAGATATCAGCTTATAAAAAGAGGGTTGGAAGTCTCTGCAAACTATTCATATGAAAATGTTGTTAAGCGATTAGAAAAAACTCTTGTAAATTTAAGCTGTTAAAAGAGATTACATATAATAATCATAAGGACAGGTCGAGTATGGTCAAAACCATCTTTAAATCTCTGTTATGGATACTAATTTTAGCTGTGTTATCTATTCTTATTCTGTTTGGGCATCTTTTGCCACCAATTGCAGAACAGGTAATCATTGAAAAAATAAGATCAATAACTGGTATTGAGAGTTTTAATCTAAATGTTGAGACTATCGGCTTATCAGGTGTTGGAGTTGGAGATATCACAACCGGAGAGTCTATTTCAGTTGATTCGATTTTTTGCAGCTACTCGCCTGCTTCACTTATCGAGAAACGTATTGACCGCCTTACTATTTCAGGGCTTGAAGTAACCGGAGTTGTTAAAGATTCATCTTTTGTTTTCACCGATTTTCCATCTGCTGAACAGATTACAGATAAAGAATCAGCAGAAAAAAAATCTGAACTTATAAAAGAGCCGCCAGCTAAAGATGAGACAAACATAAAAGATATTTTAGCTCTTCTATATCTTCTTCCGCCGGTCATACAGATAAATAACTCTTGTTTTACTTTAAACGATAAGAGCGGCAACAGCACTTTTACCCTGCCGTTCAGCCTTACGTGCAAAATTGAGAATAGTGGAGACAAGCAAAAGCCAAGCGTAATTAATCTGTTATTAAAGCCGATTGTATTTGGGCAGAAAATTCAAATATCTATGCAGGCAGAGTTAATAAATAGCTGGAGATTACAAAATCAGAGTAACACCTTACAAAATCCGTCTGAAAATAATAAAAAGAGAAATAAAGAGTTACAATTTGAAGATATCTTTCAATCTATATCGATAAAAGCTGGCAATATCTCATGGTCGTCTTTGCAGCCGCTTATAGCCGTAGTAGCTCCTGATGCAGGAGTACGTCTTACAGGCAGCTCTGATATTAATGTTTCAATGTCAGGCGGTATCTCAAACTGGAAGATTGAACTGCCGCATATTGGTATGGCAAAGCCGATTAAAGGAGAGATAGAGAATGTAGTGGCGAATTTAACGACCAATATTTTTACACAGTTAATCAAAAATTTATCAGATAAAAGCAACGCCCAATCTTCTAATGGTAAAGCTCAATCGCCTCAAGTCTCAGCAAAAGGCTCTTTTGAGTTTAAAATGGATAATATATCTGCTGCAAAAATGGCATACGATATCAATATGAACGGTTCTCAAAAGTGGTCTATCCTGTTTAAAGGGGAGCAGAAGGAGAAAAAAAAGCCTTTTTTGATTGGAGCTGGAAAAGAGGCTGTCGCTGCAAAGGAGAGTGTTAAATTGAACTCTCCTATGTTTGAGATAAACTTAAATGGAGCTGGATCGTCATTTAATGGAAAACTAACAGCAGCCTTCTCAAGTTTGATTTATGAGCCGCAAAATGTAAAGATCGGCAAAATAGATGCCGGTCTGCCGTTTAATTATAAGAGCAGTGCAAAACTATTTTCACTTGACGGCAGACTCAATATTGAAGGGTTAGCATCAGTACCTGTTAAATCAAAGGTTCAACTTCTTAAAGATAACATGGTTAAAGCTGATTTAAGCTACAAATTAAATCCTATTAAATTAAACCCCAACCTGATTAAAAAGTTTTATACTGATCAGAAGATTCTTTCAGGCATGGATTTTAATGCAGACATAACAGCAGATGGAGATATTTTATTTGCTGGCGATCAATTGACACATACCATAAAAATCGATCTTGATAATGGAAACTTTTCCATTTCTGAAAAGAAAATTGATATCAGCGGAATAAATACCTCTCTCTCTTTCAATGGATTTTCTGATATAAAAGCTCTTCCTGCACAGATGCTCGCAATTGATAAGATTAACATTAAAGATTTACGCCTATCCGATGCACAGGTAAGATATACAATTGAATCAACGCCCAAAAGTGCTGTTTTAATTGAAAACGCCTCTTTTAACTGGTGTGATGGCAAAGTAATATCAGAGTCTATGCGTTTTTCTTCTGGACAAGATACGTATCAGGTCAGCCTTTTTTGCGATAGACTTAAATTATCCTCAATTCTTCAGGAGGTTGGAGCATTTAACGCAGAAGGAGAAGGAACTTTAAACGGCAGGATTCCTGTATCAATTAAGAATGGAGATATCAACTTTGACAACGGTTTTCTCTACTCAACTCCGGGTAAAGGAGGCACTATAAAGGTATATGGCACAGATAAACTTACGGCTGGTATTCCAGAAGGAACGCCGCAGTTCAACCAGTTGGATTTAGCTAAAGAGGCTTTGAAAAGTTATAAGTACGACTGGGCAAGACTTGGATTTGATACAAAAGGAGATCAACTGCTTGTTAAAATGGAGTTTGAGGGAAAACCTGAAAATGCTCTTCCGTTTGTATATAAAAAGGAGTTGGGCAGTTTTGTAAGGGTAAATGCAGATAATCCTGGCTCTAATTTTCAGGGAATCAATATCAATGTAAATCTGCAACTGCCATTTAATAGAGTTTTAAAATTTGGAAATGAGCTAAACAATCTTTTTAAATGATAATAAATTGTACCCTGAATTTAAAAGCACGCAAGATAACTTAATCGGGGATACAATATAATAGATAATTTAAGGAATCTGGAATTGAAATCAGATAATAAACGGGCAGGCATACGGCTTGCGATTATAAGCGGTACAGTTATAGCGTTGGATCAATTGACAAAGTATATTATATCCGATGCTTTGATGTTACACGAAACAATCGCTGTAACTCCTTTTTTTAATATTACCCATGTACTTAATCCGGGCGGAGCTTTTGGTCTTTTTGCCGATCACTCTGCCGTTGTAAGAAAGTTTTTCTTTCTTTTTGTCTCCTCTGCTGTGGCGTGTGTTCTTTTATGGTTTTATAAGAAAGCAGCAGCCGGACACCCATTTCTTGCAGCAGGATTGGCTGCAATCTTTGGTGGAGCTGTCGGCAATTTAATTGACCGTTTCCGTTATGGAAAGGTTGTCGATTTTTTGGATTTCTATGTTGGATATTACCATTGGCCCGCATTTAATGTTGCAGACAGTGCGATATGCGTTGGAATGGCAATTTTTATATATCATGTTCTATTTAATAAGGTGCCTGACTTTTAGGATAACAGCAGCTATCAGCCGAACATTGGGCAGCTATTTAAGAAAGTATAACTATTTAATAATATACCTGACTTTTAGAAGTGGTAAGGATATAAATATTGCACACATATGCTCTGCTGTGCTAAAAATGAGACATTTATAAAGAGAGGATCGCTGCGTGAGAAGACTTTCTTCTATCACAATAGGACACTTAAAAATTCTTGACCACCTGATGCTTGGATTTGCTTATAATAGTTCTGCTCAAGAGCATCTGCACCAAAAAGCAGATAGGGTTGCAGCTATTGCTATGGGCAGTTGGAGTCAGGTAAAGAAAGCCTTTTGTGATGGAGACCTTCATGGTGCATTTATCCCTCTTCCTGAGGCTCTATCTCTATTTGATTCTGGAATGGATATAAAGGTTCTTGTTTACGACTGCCGACCCGGCATCTGTTTAGTGGCTAACCCCTTTGCAAATATAGCGAGGTTAAGAGATTTTAAAGGAAAAACTGTTCTTCTATCTAACTATCTTTCTGTTCATCACATTTTATTTTACAGATTAATGGCATCAGCAGGATTAAAGGTAGGACTTGAAGCTGATACAAATACAGATGTATATATTGAGATTGCACCTCCGCTGATTATCTCTGAGATGCTCAAATATGATCATGCAGGTGATATTGCAGGCTGTTTTATTGAAGAACCTTTTGGCTCTGTGGTTGTAAAAGAGTGCAAGGCAAAAATCGTGCTGCCCTCTTTTGAGCTTTGGACTGCCCACCCTGGTTCGGTTTTAGTTCTCCACGACTATGTGATCAAAGATTATCGGCATAATGTTATGGAACTTATTAATCTTATGGCAGCTTCGAGCAGGTTTATATTTAAGGGATCAGATAAACTTCATAGCCTTGCACAAAATTTTTTTGATCAAGATGCTGATATAATTGAAAAGATGTTTGCAGCTTCTCTTCCTGAAAAGGCTCTATCCATTATGCCGGATATTAACGCCTTTCAGGTTATTAACAGGTTTATGGCTCAGGATATGGGTATTATGAATAACATCATAGACGTTGAAAATCTTGTTGATAGAAGTTTTGCTCTTGAGGCAGGGGCATAAAAAATTGAAAATAGATGTTCGTAATGTATCAAAAATATTTCCGAGATTTGACGGCGGAAAAAATATTGTCTTAGATAATATATCGTTTTCTGCTGATAACGGTGATTTTGTTGTTATTCTTGGCGAGTCCGGGGGCGGAAAAACAACTCTGCTCAACCTTATAGCAGGTCTTGAAACTCCTACGTCAGGGGAAGTTTTTGTAGATGACATAAAAGTAACCGGAATCCACCCCTCACGCTCTATGCTTTTCCAGCAGCCTGTTCTAATTCCATGGCTTAATGTAAAAGATAATGTTGCTTATGGCTGCCGGATTCGTGGAGACATTGAAAATCTTGATTACCGCGTCTATCAATTTATCGAGATGATGGGGCTGTCTGGCTTTGAAAATGCAAAACCAGCCTCTCTTTCGCTTGGAATGGCTCAAAGGGTCTGCCTTGCTCGTGCACTGGTGGGACGGGCTGATATTGTTCTTTTAGACGAGCCTTTTGCATCTTTAGATACATTCACTCAGGCACATATCCAAGAAGAGCTGATAAATATCTGGCTTAGCGAAAGATTCACAGCGGTCTTTGTAACACATGATATAAATGAGGCTATTCTTTTAGGCAACAAGATTATTCTGCTCGGCGGATATCCCGGGGCTGTAAGCGGAATGTATGCCATTGATGATCCATATCCAAGAACTATAAACGACCCTCTATTTAAAGTTTACAGAGAAGAGATACTATCGCTCTTAAAGCATACGCATGTGGGCAGCAGGAGATTTTTTAAATGAACAGCAGTACATTAAAAAAAGATTATATAAAATTAATAGACGAGCCTTTAGATAGACGCACTTTTCTCAAAAGAGGCGGTGCTATCACAATTGGAGCCGGCTTGTGCTCTTCGTTTATGCCTAATAACTTTTTATCTCCTTTTTCTGCCTATGCAGATAGCAATCCACAGGAGTTAAAAATCGGATATATACCCATAACTGACGCAGCTCCTCTTTTGATTGCATACAGTCTCGGCTTTTTTAAAGATGAGGGTTTAAATGTTCCAAAGCCTGTAATGGTAAGATCGTGGACTGTTCTTACTGAATCTTTTATCGGAGGGCAGTTCAACTTTACACATCTGATGTTTCCTATACCTATCTGGATGAGGTTTAAGCAAAATATTCCAGTAAAGGTGCTTGCATGGGATCACACAAACGGCAGTGCACTTACAGTTGATGGACGTTCAAACATACGGGGATTTGGGGATTTAGGCGGAAAACAGATCGCTGTTCCATCATGGTATTCAACTCATAATTACATGGTTCAGATGGGAATTGCAGCAAAAGGCTTAAGACCTGTTATCAAGCCTCAAGGGGTAAAGATCGAATCAGATGAGGTAAATCTATTTGTTCTTCCGCCTCCTGAAATGCCTCCTGCACTTCTTGGCAGAAAGATGGATGGGTTTATTGTTGCAGAGCCGTTTAATGCACTTGCAGAGATAAAGATTAAAGCAAAAATCATGCGTTTTACAGGAGATATCTGGAAAGACCACCCCTGCTGTGTTGTTGTATCAACTGAAAACCTTATAAGAAAGCAGCCTGCAATGATTCAGAAAGCTATAAATGCAGTTGTAAGGGCACAGTTGTGGTGTACAAAAAATCCTGATAAGGCAGCTCATATTTTAAGCCGTGATAAAGGAGAAGGATATCTGCCTGTCAATAGAGATGTTTTGTTAAGGGTGTTCACAAGCTATGATCTAAAAGAGTATCTGACTGGAGAATCTCCACGCCCGATTATGCACCCTGAATGGAATATCGGCAGAATAGGTTTTCAGCCCTACCCCTACCCCTCTGCAACCAAGTTTATTGTAAGGCAGATGGCAAAGACAAAGGTTGAAGGAGATTCTAATTTCCTTCAAGAGCTTAATCCTGACGCAGCAGCCGCAGAGCTTGTTGATGACTCTTTTGTGAAAAAAGCTATGAAAGATATGGGAATTTACGGCTCTTTTGGCAATATTAACAGTAACTCTTTTGAGAGCAACTCTTTTGTACGGGAAGAGGTCATTGAAATTGGCTGATAAGCGGCACCGTTATAACTTACTAAATATTAGATTTGAGATTCTTGGGATATCGATTCTTATAGCATTGTGGTTTATGGCAGGCTGGATTTTCTTATACGTTCCATCAATTTTTTCGGGTCAGATTTCTCTGTTTAATCCATTTAATGGTATTGAGCAATTAAACGGTGCTGATCAGTTTAACAATTTTTTACCTATACCAACATTCAAAGCACTTTACAGACTGTGCGTTGAACAGAGATTCTGGCTGTCTGTCGGTGCAAGTTTGAGCAGGGTATTTATCGGCATCTCCATTGCTGCTGTTATTGGTATTCCATTAGGGCTTGTTATAGGTTTCTATCCTGTTATAAGAAATACTGCACATGCTCCTGTCCAGTTTCTAAGAATGATAAGTCCTTTAGCATGGATGCCGGTTGCATTAATTATTTTTACAGGCTTTGAATCTGCAATCTACTTTCTTATAGTTATGGCAACTATCTGGCCCATTATCTTGAACATAGCATCAGCATCTGCCAATGTAAATCAAAGCTGGATAAAGATGGCTATGAATCAGGGAGCAAATCATTTTCAGATATTTTATACAATTATTATTCCAGCATCTCTGCCAGACATTATGGCAAGTATCAGATTAGCTCTTGGAGTTGCGTGGATTGTACTTGTACCAGCAGAGTTTCTTGGTGTTGCAAGCGGCTTAGGTTATCTGATAAATGACGCAAGAGATACAATGTCATATGATAATCTGATGGCTGTTATTGTTGCCATTGGAATAATAGGTTTTACTTTAGACAAAATATTTCAAACAATTCAAGTCTCATTTGCTCGTGCATGGATTGAGTAGCACAATATAAATTGCTTATTAATATAAGTTGATTGAATAACAATGTTTTTATTTTTAGACGATTTTTCGTTTAAACTGTTGCAATAGCATTTTTAATATAATATTTATTTAAAATCTAACAAAGTAGAATTAAAAAACAGATTAATTTAATTTCTAAGTATATATAACCAACTCTATTTTCAAGATATAAAAATCAAGGAGCTTTTTTATGGCAGTTGATCCAAAAATAAAAATTCTAATAGCAGACGATTCCGGCACCATGCGTATCATGTTCAAGCAGATGCTCAATAAAGCCGGATTTGATAACATTGTGATGGCTGTAGATGGCATGGACGGCACAAAAAAAGTTGAGGAGTCAAAACCTGATCTAATTATAAGTGACTGGAATATGCCAAAAATGGACGGTTTAGAGTTTCTTAAATGGATAAGGAAAAATCCTCTGTATCAAGATATTCCATTTATTATGGCAACAGCTCAAGCAGATAAAGGGCAGCAGATTGCAATTTATGAGGCAAAAGGCAATGCTCATGTTCCTAAACCATTTGATTCTAACCAGATTAAAGAGGCAATATATAAGGTATTAGCTCCTGAAACCCTTTCTCCTTCTGCCTCGGGACCTAAAAAGAGAAATGTGATTGACGGCAGAGTTGAGCTTAATGTTGCCCATATTCAGATTACAGATCATCTTGCACTTGGAGCGTTAAAGCATAGAATAGAGACCGGAGAGATTACGCCAAAGCATTTTCACCTAAAAACAGAGCGTAAACCGGGCTGGAATCCAATCCAAGAGGGTCTTGAGACAGGAGAGCTTGATTGTGCATTTGTGCTTGCACCTATTGCAATGGACCTTTTTGCTTATGATTCACCCATACAGCTTGTGCTTCTTGCCCACAAAAACGGCAGTACATTTGTCAGAAGCCGCAACTATGACCCCCGTTTTGATTCGCTCCAAAGTTTCTATAAATACAAAGTGGTTGATATTCCCCACAAGATGTCTATCCACCACATGCTGGCACATCAGTTTTTAAAAGAGCTTGGACTCAAACCGGGCGTTCCGGGTAAAAAGGCAATTAATGTAAGATTTGAGGTTGTCCCGCCAATCAAGATGCCCGGAATTATGAAGGAAAATGAAGATGTTGCGGGTTTTATGGTTGCTGAACCTATTGCAACAAAGGCAATTGCAACTGATATCGGAAATCTTGAGTTTATATCTGCTTCAAGATGGGATAAACACCCATGCTGCATTGTTGCAATGCAAAAAGATTTTATTGACAAATATCCTGATGCTGTTCAAGAGTTTGTTGAGCTTCTTATAGATACGGGTCTGTATGTTGAAGATGACAAGGCAAGGGCAGCAGAAATAGCTGTAAAATTTCTTGATCCTGATGGACAGCTTGGGCTAAACACCAAAGTATTGGAAAAGGTATTTTCTCAGCCATTGGCAATCAGAACAGATGATCTTTACCCTGTAATTGAAGATTTTGATACGATACAAAAGTATATGCACGATGTGATGGAGATCGGCAGGCTTATTGATCTTGAAAAGTTTATAAATAAAACTTTTGCAGATAGATTTTTTAATAAATAAAAGGGGCAGAGATTGAAAAAAGTCACAGACCCAGATGTCATAAAAGCAGGTGAAAGGGATTTGATCGAATCCATTAAAAACGATCTTGACTGGAATGTCATTAAAGATGTTTTTTTGCAGAAAATCAAATCAGCATCTTTTGACATTAATCAGAGTGCTCTCTCATTTGATGTAAGCGGCGGAGAAATTGTTGTACATAAGGGAAATATTGCCTTTAGATTAGATTTAGAGTTAAAAACAGAGATGCCGATACTGTTTGACAAAAATGGTAATTATATCACAGATGATCAATCTGAAAATATTACCAATGATGTAGAAATCCTTGATGATATCTCTTCACTTGAAGATGAGGATATTTTAGGAGACGTTGATGAGCAAGAGACGCAAGAGCTTGCTGATCCTATTACAGATATGAATCATTTTAATGAGTTGGACGAAAATGATGATATTGAAAATATTCTTAAAGAGAGTAGAGATTTCTGGGGAAAAGAGGAGAAGTAGTTATATATGTATAAACCATTTTTATGTTAACAAAAATATTAATGGTTATTTTTTATAAAAATTAGGAATGGACATAAAAGAAATGGTTAATAAAGAGCAGCAAACCGCGGGAATAGATATAGCAGTGCATCTTGGGAAGATAAAATCCCATGAAGAGATAAATAAAATTTTCAGACAATATATGGATGATGAGCAATACTCTAAAATGGAGTTGATAACCAATATTGACGTAAGAAGAAAAATTGCCAACGCTATTGCTATATGCAGACCAGATTCGGTTTTTATTAACAGGGGAAATAAAGAGGATAAACAATTTGTACGCGAAGTTGCCTTGAAAAAAGGCGAAGAAGCACCTCTTGCAATGGAAAATCATACAATTCATTTTGATCTGAGCCAAGAGCAGGGCAGAATTGTTGACAGAACATTTTACATTGTTGATGACTTTGAAGATGTAAGCTCTCTTGCCAAGAGAATGGATCGCCAGAGTGCTCTTAAAGAGGTTGGAGATAATCTTACCAATATCATGCAGGGCAAGATTATGATTGTTGGTTTTTACATGAGAGGACCTGTTGGAGCAAAGGCTTCTAATCCAGCGATTGAGATTACAAGCTCTGCCTATGTTGCCCACAGTGCTGAAATACTTTATAGAAATGCCTACTCTGCCTTTAACAGCGAAGTTATAAGACAGGGACATTTTTTTACAAATATCCACAGCGAGGGGTTAAACAGACCAGAAGACCTTCCTAATGCACGAGTTTTTATGGATAGGCACTATAAAACCACATACAGCTTTAACTGCACCTATGCCGGCAATACTCTTCTTCTTAAAAAGGGAAACCACCGTTTTGCAGTTGATATGGCTGTATATGAAAAATGCGGTTTAGAGGCTGCTGAACACATGTTTATAACTGGAATAAACGGTCCAAAAGGGAGTAAAAAAGAGGAGAGCATAGACCCGTCAATTGATTGCAGAGTAACGTGGTGTGTCGGTGCTGCTCCAAGCGGATGCGGAAAAACTACCACAGCAATGGCTGGCAACCATTTTGTAGGCGATGATCTTGCTCAGATGTGGATTGAAAAAGATGGTTCAATAAGGGCGATAAATCCTGAATGCGGAATTTTCGGCATTGTCGAGGATGTCAACTGGGAAGGCGACCCAATGCTGATGGAGAACTTAAGAAAACCGGGCGTTGAAGTTATCTGGTCAAATGTTCTTATAGATGCCAACGGCGTGCCCCACTGGGTGGGAAATGGTGAAGAGCCTCCTGAGAGCGGCATAAATTTTCAAGGCAGATGGCACAAAGGCATGGTTGATGCAAATGGAAAGCCAGTTCCAATGTCCCACCCTAACTCAAGATGCACAATATCTTCATCTGTGCTTGCCAACTACTCTACAGAAGCTGAGAATCCAAAAGGTGTTGAAGCAAGAATCTTTACATACAGCGGAAGAGACAGCGACACAATGCCTCCTGTCTGGGTTGCAAAAAATTCTGAACAGGGCGTGGTGCTTGGAGCGTGCATAGTGTCAGCAGCAACTGCAACAGAAGTCGGCGTAAGCGGAGTAAAAAGAGCTCCTTGGGCAAATGCTCCATTTATTCCCGGCTCTCTTGGAGATTATATGGCTGCTCAATTTAAGTTTTTTGGCAATCCTTTAATTGCACCTGATAAAAAGCCTGTAATGGCTGGCTTGAACTACTTTTTAACACATAAGGCAAGAGGCGGAGAGTCTAACAAACTTCTTGGTGAAAAGCGTGATGTTAAGGCGTGGCTTGCATGGCTTGAGCGTTATGCCCACAATGAAGTCGGGACAATTGAGACTCCTATCGGATATATTCCAAAGTATGAAGATTTAAAAGCTCTTTTCAGCCAGATTATCAATAAAGAGTATCCTGTTGAGCTTTATGAAAAGCAGTTTTCGCTTTATGCGGATAATATTGTACGGCGGTTAGACCTTCAGATTGAAGCGTATTCAAAAGATCAAGGCATTCCTGAAACTCTTTTTAAAGTGCTCAATTCTGAAAAATCGGAATTATTAGAATTAAAAGATAAAATCGGTTCAATAATTCTGCCGTCAGCACTTGAACAAAAATAATATAAAATTTTGTATAGTTAATATTTATTGATTTATGTAAACAAATTGAGGTGGATAAAAATGATAAGACTTGAAACAAGTATGGGTGAAATAGTTTTAGAACTTGATGCAGCAAAAGCTCCAAAAACTGTTGAGAATTTTATATCTTATGTAAATGAAGGACATTATGACGGCACTATTTTTCATAGAGTTATAAACGGCTTTATGATTCAAGGCGGCGGAATGACTGCTGATATGAAAGAAAAACCCACTCGTGATCCGATTGAAAACGAAGCTGACAATGGGCTGAAAAATGACGCATACACAGTAGCAATGGCAAGAACAATGGACCCGCACAGTGCAACTTCGCAATTTTTCATTAATGTGAAAAAAAATGACTTCTTAAATTTCTCTTCAAAAACTCCTCAAGGCTGGGGCTATACAGTATTTGGAAAGGTTTTAAAGGGTCAGGGAGTTGTAAATAAAATCAAACAAGTTACAACAGGAAACAAAGCAGGACATGATGATGTGCCTAAAGAGGCTGTAACCATAATCAAAGCAGAAGTAGTGGAAGAATAATTATCCAAAAGTAAACCCCGCCATTTTTACAATAATGGCGGGGTTGTATTCAAAAAGATTAAATTCTTTTAATGAACCAAACTTTTTATCACACCTTAAACCTGATATTTAAAATATCTCCGTCTTGAACAATATACTCTTTTCCTTCAACATAGAACTTACCCGCTTTTTTCAACTCTGCTTCAGAACCATATTCAAGCAATTCATCATATTTAATAACCTCTGCCCTGATAAATCCGCGTTGAAGATCAGAGTGGATAACACCAGCAGCAACAGGAGCAGGCGATCCTCTTCTGACAAGCCACTGACGAACCTCATCAGCACCTACAGTTAGAAAGGATATAAGCCCAAGTGCATTAAGACAAAGACGGGTTAGAACCTCCAACGCAGACTCTTTAATGCCAAGAGTAGCAAGAAATTCAGCCTTCTCCTCTTCGCTTTCAAGCAGGGCAATTTCAGATTCCACCTTTGCAGATACAACCATTACAGCCATTTTGTCTGACTCACACATACCTTGAAATTTTTCAAGAAGCGGATGGATATTGTCTATGCTTAAATCGTCTTCTGCCACATTGATTGCAATAATCATCTCTTTACGGGTAATAAACGGATAACTTCTTATAAGCCGCTCCTCTTCCGGCACAAGCTCCAAAAGACGCAAAGGCTTTTCCTGCTCAAGGTGTTCAAGCATCTTTTTCATCAACACAAGCTCTTTTTGCTGATCTTCATCTTTTTTCTTTTTTATGAGCTGCTCGATTCTCTCTATCCGTTTTTCAACAAATATCTGATCGTGCATTATAAGTTCTGCATTTACCATAGCAGCATCTCTTAATGGATCAACAGAACCTGCGGCGTGATAAATAGACTCATCTTCAAACGCTCGAACAACATGGCAGACTGCGTCCATATCTGCAATATCACGAAAAATATCACCTTTGGAAATATTCTCCTGCTCCATTTTAGGCAGCAGAACAAGATCAACTCTTGCCCTTACCTCTTTTTTAGGAGAGTACATTGCCACCATTTTATCAAATCTTGTATCAAGAATATCTGCTGTTCCGGGAAGAGGTTTTGGTGGACCGCTCTGCTCTTTTACTTCGCTTCCAGTTAATATCTGAAACAGGGTTTTTTTTCCTGTCTGAGGCAGCCCTATGACTCCAACTTTCATATTTTATATTCCTATTGCTCTTTTGAGATTTAACTATCTTGTTGAATTATTAAATAATGCTGTCTGATTCGAGCTTATCTGTTAAGCCCGTTCCTCTTTTTCAAGAAGGGCTGTGTACCATTTGGCAAACTCAAACATGCCTTTAATCTTCTCATTATCATTTATGATTCCAAGGCACATCTCAAAAGCACCTTGTGCAAATGAGTTTGAATATCCTTCATGCGGCTGCTGCTGAAGAAACTCGCGTATGAGCGTCTGAGAAGTTCTGTTTGTCTTATCTTTTCTAATGTCAATCGGGTCTTTCGGGTTCTGAATCGGATCCCATTTATCGTATCCTATTTTCAGCACTTGACGCTGCCCACGCTTGCCCATAGCATCAAATATAGCCTTTTTTTTGGCTTCAATCTGTTCTGGTGTAAAATGTTCCATTATTTAAATCCTCAAAAATTCTTTACTACCGATTAAATTCCAAAAAATTCTTCGTTAAAATCAGTTATTAATGCCATAGATACGGGTATCAGCATTTCACAGATTTTGATATTTTTTGCCTTCATAGCTGCTGTCATTTCAGCAGAGATAAGCTGAAGCTGAGTATATATTTTATCCATATTCACAGTTGGATACTTACCGCCTTGAGCAAAATTTGTTCTTCCGCATATATGACTTGTGCCGGCAGTCGATGTTGGTATTCCATAAATACGGCAGGTAATAGGTCTTGACTCGTATAAAACGCAGAGATTATCAGCACCAAGAAGCGGGCATCTAACCCGCTCTACTGACATTTTAGCAAGCACATCAAGTTCATCTGCACCATTTTGGACTTCTAAGTAAGCGTCCCGTTTCATTTTAAATAAAGAGCGGTCAACTTTTGAAGCTGTATCAATGAGTTCCATTTTCCTTGTTCCTGAAAATTTTTCATTGAATTTGTGATTTATATAAATAGCTTCAATAATTGGAATATCAAATATAGCATAACAGCAGTCGCTGCACTTTTCCCTGCAGAAAACCTCTTTTGGATACTCCTCTTTTACCTTGTTAAATATTCCATCTACCATTGAGACCAACGCTTCATATTTTGCAAAATGTTCTTTAAAATCTATAGACATGAGACTTTATCCTTAACTATTTAAATTTATTCTGAGGCTTTAAAAGCCTGTTTGAAGATTATTTGTTTAAAACTTGTGTAACTACTCAGGTATATATAACTACTTGATTGATGAAGATGTTTTGAATACTTTTATCTGTGTTGACTCTTTCAGTTTTTCGTCTTCTCTTTTTCTCAGCTAAAATCAGAGTTTCCCATACTGTAATTGGAGATATGAATAACTCATTATCTGTATTCTCAAGAATTTTTACAACATCTGCGTCAAGTTTATCAGGCTCAAGGAGACTCCACAGCCATATATGCGTATCCAAAAGATATTTCATTCTGAAAGCACCTTCCAGTTGTCAGCTTCTTCTGCTGGCGAAATAATATCTCCTGTAATCTTACCTTTACCTCTCATACACCCAAGCCATGACTTTTGTTCAGGATATGAAACAGGAACAATCTTTACTAAAAATTTTCCTTTATCCCTTATTATCACAGGTTGATGAGAATTTATTACTGAGTTGATAACATCGTAAACATTATTCTGAAAATTAAAAAGCTGGACTTCTTCCATCATATTCTCCTTGATTTTATGAAACAGCCTACGGAATGAACAAACTTTGATTAGCCACAAACCAACAGCCGTATAGCTGTCCGCTGAAATGCTGGATAAATTTATTCCAAGGCTTTAAATGCCTGTTTGAAGATTATTTGTTTAAAACTTGTGTAACTACTCAGGTATATATAAATTGATTTAACATATTTTTGATTCACGCTGAAGCCGCAATAGCACTTCCATTGCCTTATCAGCCTCTTCTGCTGGAACAAAAATATGATCATGAAATGCACCAGCAACTACATTACAACTTATATCTGCATCGCCAAGAGCTGTTGAAAATGCTGCTGTAAGACCAACAGCGTTTAAATCAGATTGAACTTTAAGGGTTATCCACGCTGCACGAAACAGGATATCTAAATTTGACTCTATGGCATTTTGCTCGTCAGTTATGATGGTTAACCCTTCCAGTTCTTTAAATATTGCAACTGGTTTTAGTCTGCTTATATCAAAATCAAATGGAACTGACGAGTAAACATACACCCCTTTATTGAGTATCGGCTCGATTGTGCAAAGCAGCTCTTTTAGATTGGATATCGGCATATTTATAATTTATTCAGGACATTGTTAATTCAGTTTACGACTTCAAACTGTCTGTTATTTTTTTCCACACTTACAATATTCAAAAAGAACAGCAGATGGGATAATAATATCGTGGCAATCTGTGATTCTGATTTAGAACTGTTTTGATAAACCAGCCTGTTTTAATATTCCATTGGCTGTGTGGCGGGATTTTATTTTATTATCAACTACAAATTTTATATTTGTATTAGGAGTTGTCCAAATTTCATGATCCCCTTTACCTTGCCTGTAAAACAAACAACCATTTTTTTGTAAAATTTCTTTAAGTTTTGGAGTAAAATCGACCATTATGCCACCATATTTATTGTTTCTAATCGTTCTCCAAAAATATGAAAAGGAATACACTTTTCAGAAGTCTGATGCATAATGCTATTAACTTCAAGAAGTTCTGGAATCATAATTTTAAGTTTTTCAATCAATATTTCCATTGTGTCTGCTTCAGTTATAAGACCTGATAGATTATCACTTTGTGCAACCCATACTTTAGCTTCAGAATCCCAAATTACCTTAACTATAATTTCATAATCCATAAAATACCTCCTCTGTATTTAGAAGAATCAGGTTTTTTCCTGAAATAGATTTCACACTGCAAGCTCCAATACTTTGTCATTATTAGAAAGATGGAAATCGTCTAAATCTACGGAAAGACAGGCTTCAACGGCTTCATACAAGTTTGTCAGAAGTTCTTCAATAGAGTTCCCTTGAGTCGCACACCCTTGAATTGCAGTTACCTCTGCCCAGAATCCGCCTTCTTCAGCCTGATGAATTATAACTTTTAATTTCATAATCTTTCCTCCTTTGAATGAGACTAAATTATCTATACGGAACTGACGAGTAAACATACACCCCTTTATTGAGTATCGGCTCGATTGTGCAAAGCAGCTCTTTTAGATTGGATATCGGCATATTTATAATTTATTCAGGATACTGTTAATAAGCCCTGTTCAACTTTTTTTATTATCTGGAAGATTATCTGAAGACTGCTCATACGTCCCGTAAATCAGATGCAGGGATGTGGAACCAGGTATTATCCATAATATTAAGTCATCTACTCTTATTGATGTTCAACGATTAACAACAAGGTAAGCGGTTGTGCCGATAGGTGCAATCAGCTTGAGCGACTGGTTAGCCATTCTCATTATCCTCAAGCAAATCAATTTGTTTGAGAACTAAACGCCCTAAAGCTGTAAGGTCTCTATAAGAAACCGAAGGTTTTCGAGTAAATTTGTCAAACTCCGGTATTCCGGTATTTCTATCAATTCGGTAATGTGATCGAATTAAACCAATCCGTTCTAAATGTTCCTTATAGCTATCCTGCAAGGCGGCTTTCTCAATTGTTTTTTCATCTGTGCCTAAAGTGGCATGTATTGGATCAAGTATATTTTTATGTTTATTACGATACTCTTTATCACCACCAATTGTTGGAACAAGATAAAACCTCAACCAAATAATTTCCTGTTCATTTAATTCCTGAAGTAGTTTCAATACATACTTGGATTCAGAATATGTAATTGAATTTTCATCAAGACCATTTCTAACTACCGATGCAATTTGCACCCTTCTCTGATCAGTAAGAGATTTAGAGGCTTGAATGAATCCTTCTTCAAATAAATCTATACACTCTTCATCCTTGAGAAAATTTCTTAAATTGTCTATCGGCAAATCTGATAGCTTCTTATCCAGTTCAACAACATATTTTGAAAGCCTATCAATTCGTTGATTTGGAATTAGATTGCCCACAAGTTCTACTAGAAGAGGTCCAACAAACGGAAAGACACCAAGAATTGATTTTGCCGTAGATGAAATAATATCTATTTTATTTTGCTCTAACTCTTTTTCTATCATGATTTGAAATTCTCTTTATGCCTAACGCTAAGTTGAGCTGCCGCAGAAACGAATCCAGTTCATGCGATCAGCTCAAACGTTTTGTTATTTCATGCCCGTATGTTTAATTAAGCTTAATTGAGAAATATATAACAAAGATGTTCGTCATCTATTTGTCACCTGGTGGTAAATGTTTTAATATTTTGATTGTTATATATGTGTTATTATAATCCAACACTTCCATTTTTAAATTCAAATAACTTACTGTGGTTCCCTTTGAAAGGTCATATCTCAAAGGAAGTGAAAAATCACCTCTTATTATTAAAGTATGATCTCGAGAGTCAACAAATTCTCTATACATAAAATAAACAATTTTACCATCACAACCAGTGTATACCAATTCATATTTGTCATCCCATTTTGCACCGCCGCCTGTGTCACTTTCCCAAAAATAACCAGCATAAACGCTTTCGCCAATATTAATTGGTTTTGTTTCACCCTCTTTTGGAAAAACAACCCATTTAGTCTCTGCACAGCTATTATACGCAAACCCCCAAAAAATAAAAAAAACAACGGACATTGTAATACGTTTCATAATGACTCCATTTTAAATTTGATTGAAAATAAGTTTTCTTACATATCATTATATTGCTCTTGGCTTAATTGGCATCTGCTTAACTCGCCTTGGCATTTTAAAAAATTACTGGCACCTACAACTTTTTTAATAATTTTTAAATCTACAGGTGAGTGTTTAGGATGTGAACACCAGAAAGCTTTTGTTTGGTCTGTTTTATTTGCTTGACGGTCTCCATGAATTGTTTGACTTTCAATAGTTTTTGTAAAAGATTGAAAAAAAGGACATTCATCCATAAAAATATACCTCAATGAAATATATGTAATCACACATTTATTATCAATAACCATCTACATCAGAGAGTGCAGCTTCAATAGCATCAGCTCCTCGAGCAAGTTGCACTAAAACTGATCTTAAAAAAGCTGGAGATATATTAGCTGGATTTGCAATGCTCCAATTTGCTATCAACATATCATCGTTATCTTCATCAATAAAGAATCGACAGTAAGGTAATTGTTTGGCAAGGCGAAGTACTATAAAGGCAATAGTATGATTAATAATACGTTCACATTTCGAATAAATATCTATTTCACTTTCTTTTAGCAATAGATATATTAGTTGCTTTCGATGATTGTATTTTCCCGTTTTTAGCGTAATAAAGGTAATCTGATTATCTTTTTCAGGCGGTTCAATTTTATGATTAAGTAATAAATCTTCTTTTTCAAGCAAATTAATTGTTTCCTCATATAATTTTCTTAATACATTGCTTTTTATGGTGCATTCTTCATTGTCAAAAATTAAAGTATTTGCACTATACATCGGAACATTAATAATTGAGTTACAATTCGGACATTTTCCTCTCAATCCTTTTTTGTCATCAGGTACAGATAAGTTGTTTCTGCAACGTGGACATTCGAAAGTAATCATTTTGTTTTCTCCGTTATATTTTAGAGTAATAACCATTTATTATCAGGTAAGTTTGCCCTGATAATACCTTAAAATTAATGTTATAAAGGCGGATTTGCTTTGATAAAACCTTAAAAACACTACTCATCAAGTCATTTGGGTGCATTTCATTTGAGTTGGAATAGGAGTTTAAAGACACATTGAGACACTCTGGAATCTATCTATGTGTTCTTCCAACTTAGATGAACCCTCCCGAATTAAATTGTCACTTTCCTATACAAAACTGACTAAAAATATTATCTAAGATATCAATTCCTGCACTGCTTGATTAAAATAGAGTTTTCTTCTCCAACATTAATTTTTACAATACGTGAATTAGATAATAATTTGTTTAATTTAATGCGTGTGGCTGTTAATACTGCCTCTTCGCTTTCATCTTCAGCCACAATTTCAGGATATTGACAGACACGAGCAATAATTTTTTTATCTTTTTGTGTTAAAAGCACATTATAAATCATATTTTTTACTCCTTTTTACAACAGCTCATAGAATCTTTCTACTGTGAGATGTGCTTGTTTAAGAATATGCGAAAGGGTAGAACGCTTTTGATCATACTGCAATATCCATGATTTCATTATTATATGTAAATATAGCATCATCTTCTACAGGCTCTATATAAAGTTCTATAGCCTCTTTTATATTGGATAACGCTTCTTCTTTAGTATCACCTTCGCTGATACACCCTGGCAAACTCGGAACATATACTGTATAACCACCTTCTTCACTTGGTTCAAACACTATTCTTAATTTCATAACGCCTCATCTTATGTTTATTTGTGATAATTAGAATTGCTGTATTAAACCATCACTTCCCTATACAAAACTGACTAAAAATATTATCTAAAATATCAAATCCTGCACTATCTCCTGTTATCTCTCCTAAACAGTCAATGGCATTTCTAATATCAATTGCCAAAGTCTCCTCAACAATAGAGCCAAAACTCATGTTTTCAAGTGCCTGATTAAGGCATGATGCTGCGGTTTGAAGAGCTGTTTTATGCCGTAAATTTGGAACAACAGAAGATAGTAAATCTCCGCTGCCATCTTTAAACAGATTTTCAGTTGCAAGCCTGCTGATATCTTTTCTTAAGTTATCAATGCCGATATTGCATTTTGCAGATATTGCAGCAGCACAAATCTCTGATTTTGATATCTCTGAATGGATAAAATCTATCTCATGCTGCGTTAGCTTATCAATTTTATTAAGAACAACAACAACTTTTTTATCGGCTGGAATAACAGCTTCCATCTTTTTTATTATAGTGTTTAAACTATCAGAAAGGCAGATGCGATCAGAGTTTGAAAAATCACAATTAATGCTTGAGATATCTTCCATAAACAGAACCATATCTGATGCTGTGATACTCTCTCGTGCCTTTGAAATACCGATTTGTTCTACAGGGTCGTCAGTGTCGTGCATACCAGCAGTATCTGAGATTATAAATGGAATGCCGTTGATATTAAGGCTCTCCTCAATCAAATCGCGGGTTGTGCCGGGAAATTCAGTTACAATAGAACGCTCTTTTTCAAGCAGTCGATTCATCAGACTTGATTTACCTACATTCGGCGACCCGCAGATAGCTATTTTCAAGCCGTCTCTGAGAAAATGGGCATCTTGATAGCGTTTTATGGCACTGTTGCACGTATCAAGAATCTGCCTTATAACTCTAATAGATTGGCTGTTTTGATTATTATATTTGGCATCCTCTTCAATCTCTTCTGGAAAATCAATTCTCACCTCAATTTGAGCCAGAAGATCAATAAGCATCTGCCGAGCCTGAGTTATAGTGTTTTTTAGACGTCCAAGACCTTGAGAAACAGCCATTTTAAGCGAAACAGCAGACCTTGCATTGATAATATCTGCAACTGCTTCAGCCTGCGTCAAATCAATACGCCCATTTAAAAATGCCCTTTTTGTAAATTCACCTGGTTCTGCAAGCCGGACACCTTTTGAGAGAATAAGCTCTAAAATTGCCTGCATAACAACAGGACCAGAATGGGCTTGGATTTCAACTACATCTTCTGCCGTGTATGAGCGGGTTCCAAGCATAGGTATTACGAGCACTTCATCAAGAACAGAGTTAGAGGAAGCATCAACAATATACCCGTGCATTACTTTGTGTGATTGAAAAAGAGAGGGAGAGGATAAATCTTTTAATCTGATATTGCTGCTATATGCCTGATTGCTTTTGTCAGATATCAGAGGCGTTTTTCTAAATATATGGGAGGCAACTTCAACAGCCCGTGAGCCGGAAATACGGATAATTCCGATACCGCCGGCTCCCGGGGGGGTTGCAATTGCTGCAATTGTGTCTGTTATCATTATAATGAAGTGGTTTTGTATATAAGCTATTTTTTAAACGGTTTTCTGCGTTTAAAAGAGCTTTTCTTAGGAAATATTACCAGCCTCCTGTAATAACCTTCTCCCATACTCTGGGTTCTTACCCTTGAATCATCTTTAAGTGCAAGGTGGATAATCCTTCTATCTTGGGCTGTCATCTGGTTTATTGTTGCTGGTTTTCCTGTTTTTTTGGCTTTATCAGCCATTTTATACGCAAGAGTTTTAAGATTTGCCTTTCTGGTCTCCATGTAGCCTTCAATATCAACTTTAAGCCTTACACGAGACTCGCTGTAACGGTTGATAATCTTATCAGTAAGATACTGCATCGCCTCAAGCGTCTGACCTCTTCTGCCAATAAGAACGCCAGAGTTGCCGCCTTCTACTTTTAAAAGAAGCCTATCTTCATCACTCTGTGCTGTAACTATAGCATCGTCAGTGATTAAAGAGACCATTTTTTGAAGGGTCTCCCTGCCGATACGCATAGCCTCCTCAGAGACATCTACTGGAATTTCACCCTTGTATTTAGGCGGATAACCGTCATCACGTTCGTCAAACGCTTCAACCGCATCTTCGTCATCTTTTGTATAAGGCTCATCATCATCTACATCTGCGTAATCTTTATCTGAACCATGAAAGTCCTCATTCATAAATTCATCATCTAGCTCAATGCTATCTTCATCATCATACTTATCTGAATTTACATTCTCATTAGATATTGAGCTTTTTGCATATTTAGTTTTTTTGTTTGCCTCTTTTTTAGCTATCTGAGTACCATTATCAGCCGCATCATCTGCGTCCATAGCTGCCATAGCCTCATTTAAGGCATCGTCACCGTCTGGTCTCCATGTATCTCTCTTTTTCGTACGAGTTTTACGGCTGTAAGGTTTTACTGAATCTGATTTTTTATCTCCAGCCTTGCCTCTTGGCTGTTTTTTTGATGCGGTTTTCTCATTTGCTGCTGTTTCAGGCACATTCTCATCAGCTTCTATCTTTTCAGCAGCAGCAGCCTCGTCAGATATGCCCTTTTCACCGTTTGTCTTAGCGTTGCTTGGTTTTCTGTTAAAAGTTCTGCCCCGTTTTGATCTTGGGTTTGCAGGTCTATCTGGCTGCTTTTTCCGTTCAGGCTGGTTTTTTGCCTCTGGCTGCTTCTCATCATCTGAGGATTTTGAATCATCTGCTGATGCGTCAGTTGATATGTCCGAAGCTGTAGAGCTATCAGAGTCTTTATTCTCATAAGAGGATTTTTCAGAAGAACTCTTTGCTGAGGTCACAGGGGCAGCGGGCTGCGGTGCTTCTTTACCAAAAGCCTCATCAACAATAGACATAACTCCAGCTCTATCGCTCTCATAAGATGAGTGGCTGGAGAAGGCTTCGCTTTTTTCAGGCAGAGTGACCCGTATTTTAGCTTTTTTTACACCGACAATACCGAAAATACCGGTTGAACCTGAAGAGATAACATCATATACAAGATTTTTCTTTGAAATATTTAAAGAAAGACATGCTTTTTCAACAGCACTGTCAACATTTTTGCCGTCAAATTCCTGAGTCTGCTTCATAATCCCTCCAATTTTACAAAAATTTCTTTTGAATGTAATACTGCTGACCAATAGAGAGCACGTTGTTTACAAGCCAGTAGAGAACAAGTCCAGCCGGAAAGTTGATAAATATGACCGTCATAAAAAGAGGCATAAACATCATGATTTTTGCTTGAGTAGGATCACCCATTGTTGGAGACATCTTCTGTTGGAGAAACATTGTTGCTCCCATAATTATTGTGAGCACAGGGATACCATATGGAGGCTGCATAAATGGAATAGCAACGCCGAAATCAAAAAGCCTATCAGGAGCAGAGAGATCATTTATCCAGCCCATAAATGGAGCGTGGCGCAGCTCAATAGCTTGATAGAGCATTCTGTAAAGAGCAAAGAATATAGGCATCTGAACAAGCATAGGAAGGCAGCCGCTCATAGGATTTACTTTATAGGTCTTGTAAAGGTTCATAACCTCTTGATTCATCTTCTGTTTATCATCTTTATATTTATCCCTGATCTGATTCATAAGCGGCTGGAGTTTTTTCATATCATTCATGGACTTATAACTTTTTGTGCCAAGGGGCCAGAACAGCAGCTTGATAAGTACGGTTAATAGAATAATTGCAACACCATAATTAGGTATAATATCGTATATTAGATTCATACCAATAAGGCAGGGTTTTGCAAGAACATCAAACCAACCAAAGTTTATAGCTTTTTTCAGGTTGTTGTTATAAGAGCCGAGCACCTTCAAACTTTTTGGTCCCATGTAGCATTGAAAAGATAACTGAATCTGCTTACCGGGATCAAGCCTCTCCATAGATTGAATATATCTTGTGATAACAAGGGATTCAGTAGAAAAAAGTTTTACTACAGACTCTACAGGTTTTACAGGTACAATACAGGATATAAAGTATCTGTCACCATTTCCTGCCCACTCAACCACTCCATTTAATGTATCTTTTTCTTTTATATCTTCTGGCTTTACATTTTCAAGACTCTTGTTGATATACGCCTCTGGACCATAAGCACCAAATTGAGAGAACGCTGCTCCCTCTTTGCTAAGTGCAAACGGCATTGAAATCTCAACATTATCCTTTAAAGGTGCTGGAGAGCCGTTTTTAATAAGTATATCAAGACCAATCAGATAGGTTGACGGTGAAAAGGTATATATCTTCTCAACAACAACTCCGTGGGGAGATGTCCATGAAAATAAGATTTTTTTATCACCATCTTTCTCATTTATGGTCTGTTCGAGCAGATCAGTATCTGCTTTGAATACTGCTTTATCAAGTCCGGGAATGCTTTTGCCTTCAAGCCCAAGTGCAAATAGTCCATCTTTAAGCTCAGGAGCTATCATCTGCTTGAATGGAGAGTCCTCTTTCATACCCTCTTTGAACTTTTTTAAAGTAAGGCTTATTACTGAAGCCTGTCGTTCAGATATTGTTATATCATAGATTGGAGTTGTAATTTTTACATCTCTGAAATTATGGGTCTCCTCCTGTGAAGGTGGTAAAGCCTCTGCCGGTTTAAAATCTTCAATAACAGATTCAGAAGAGTCAGCTGAATTTTCACCGTTTGCACCTACACTACCACCAGCCTGGCTCTGCTGCTGAGTTTGCTGCTGATTTATCGTCTCGGGGCTGACAAAGAATAAATTCCAACCCCCTATTACAACAATAGAAAGAATAATGGCAATAAACAGCCGTTTTTGATCGTCCATCTTGTCTCCAAAAATGAGTGATGAATAATAAGTTAATTGAAATACAGATTATCTAAAAAAAATCTGGTAAGTTACATGAAATTTTGGATAAGAGAATATCTTTTGATAAGAGAGATACAGGCAGCAGGTAAATCAAGGAACAGGATCGAAACCTCCTGGATGAAAAGGATGGCATTTTAATACTCTTTTTATAGCAAGAAAAGTGCCTTTGATGCTGCCATATTTAGTTACAGCTTCAAAGGCATATTGTGAACATGACGGGTAAAAACGGCACGAAGGTCCAATCAGAGGCGATATAAGGCATTGATATAACCTGATAAAGATTAATATAAGCTGTCGCATTAATCAGAACCCTAATATTTTTTTAAAAAGTTTATCAAGTTCATCATTAACCTGTGAATTTGACAGGCGAGATGCATATTTTCTCGCTATGATATTTATATCCCGATTGCCGTCTATAGTCTCTTTTCTCTGTCGATAATGTTCTCTAACAATCCGCTTAATTCTGTTCCGCTCTACAGCATTTCCTACCTTCTTTGATACAGTAATTCCGATACGGTTATTTACAGATTCTCCATCAAGAACGGCTGCGATAAAATAACGGGTCTGTACCATTTTACCCAGTAAGGACAATTTAATAAATTGAGCTCTTTTAAGTATCCTCTCTGTTTTAGGAAACGAATTGTCGCCCAAAATTAATGATCCCTTGTTTTAGCTATAAGCATTTATAAATCATGCTGACAGTTTTTTTCTGCCCTTTGCTCTTCTGCTGTTAATAATACGTCTTCCCCCTACGGTGGACATTCTTTTTAAAAATCCATGGGTTCTTGACCGTTTAATTCTGCTGGGCTGAAATGTTCTTTTCATAAAATTAACATCCTTAAAAGTTTAATTATAATATTACAAGTTATTACAACGACACATATTAATATAGAAAAAAAATCTGTAATGCCGTCAACCATAATAAACGCAAAATTTTAATTCATAATCTTGCAGGTGTCAAGAATCATTGTCTCTTATGATGATATTTTCAAAGATTGCCCTTTAATCCTATAGATTCAGCTACTCTTCTCATTCCCATGATAGTTTCTGTAATAAGCTCTGTCCGTTCAATCCCCATCATCTCGGCACCTCTATCGATTATGCTGCGGTCAACACCTGCTGCAAAACGTTTATCTTTCCACTTCTTCATTACAGATTTTGCAGTCAAATCAAGCACGCTCACAGATGGTCTCATCAAAGCTGTGCTTGCAATCAGCCCTGTCAGCTCATCTACAGCGTACAAAGTCTTTTCAAGCATTGATTGAGGCTCTACATCAGAGCATATTCCCCAGCCATGACTCACAACTGCTCTTATATACTCTTGCGACCAATTGTGGCTCTCAAGAATCTCTTTAGCTTTTTTGCAGTGCTCGTCAGGATAAAGCTCATAATCAATATCATGCACAAGACCAACCACCTGCCATTTGACCTTATCATCTCCATATTTTTCTGCAAAATGAGCCATAACCCCTTCTACTGCAAGGGCATGGCGTATCAAACTATCGCTTTTATTGTATTTTTTAAGAAGCTCAAAAGCCTCATCTCTTGAAGGTACAAAACTATAACTATTTTTTGATTCCATAAATTGCTCCATAACATGCCATACTTTTTTAAATTAAAATTTAAACAAACTATAGTTCCATGCAGATACCGCAGCGGCTACAGTCCAACATTGGGCAGTCAGGTGAAGTTTTCTCTGCTGCTGCCCGTTTCAGCTCTTTTATCAAAAACTCCTTTTTAATGCCAGTATCAATGATATCCCAAGGAAGTGGTACATTAAAGTCAATTTCACTCAGGAGGGCATCACCGCACATCATATTTTTACCATCTTCTTTTTGCTCACTTCTTTTTGACTCTTTAATCTTTTTATCCAGTAGTTCCGGATTTTCAACCATATCAGCAGTGCGTCTGTCTCCTGCTGAGAGTATAGAGTTTATCATTGCTGTTTTGGGTGATTCTATGTGGATTACTATATTTGCCACTTTTTTCAATCTATCTCGTATAATATCAACTTTTCTCTTAAAATTGAAAAGAGTATCCATCTTACACCACTGAAAAGGCGTTGATGGTTTGGGAATAAAAGGGTTTATGCTCAAGGTGATATTTCCAATTTTTCTATTTTTTCTGCTTGCCTCAAGAAACACATCTTTTATCTTTTTAGTAAGAGCAGCAATTTCAATTACATCTTCATCTGTTTCAAATGGAAGCCCGACCATGTAATATAGTTTCAGATTCATAATACCATGCTCAATAAGCCGCTGGGCTGCTGATAGAATCTGATCTTGGTTCAGCTTTTTATTGATGATATTTCTCATTCTTTGAGAGCCGGCTTCTGGTGCGATAGTGGCTGTCTTTACAGAAGATTTTATAAGCGTCTCTATAGTTTCGTCAGTTAGGGCATCTAACCGCAGAGAGCTAAAAGATATCTTTATATTTCTATCAGAAGATTCACTATTAGAATCGCTGATACTTGCACTTGCACAAATATTGTTTATAGATGGATGATCCGATACAGTTGCACTCACAAGCCCTATTTTGCCGGTAATCTCTTTTGCATTGTTGATGCTGTTAATTATAGATTGTTCAGGGTAGAATCTTGGAGGTCTATAGATAAATCCTGCACTGCAAAAACGGCATCCATGATGACAGCCTCGACCAGTCTCAATCAAGAATGTGTCACTAAATATAGTATCTGTTGTAAGGATATGGGTTGTCGTAACAATATCATCAAGAGTGGTCGTATGCTGAACAGCTATCTTTGAAGGAATGCGATCGCATAGAGGAGATGTTTTTAAAAAATTGCCGTCTGTATCATAAAATGATTCATAAAACTCAGGGATATAAGCACCTTTTATATTAA
Source organism: uncultured Desulfobacterales bacterium (assembly GCA_964539635.1). Taxonomy (GTDB): domain Bacteria; phylum Desulfobacterota; class Desulfobacteria; order Desulfobacterales; family Desulfobacteraceae; genus Desulfamplus. Next base: position 159,637 of record CAZIJN010000002.1, read on the forward strand.
GTGCGATCTCTTTTTTTAGATGCTTATGGGAGATAACTGTATTGGAAACAAACAGATCAAGAAAAGCTGGAAGCATCTGTTCAGACTCGCCGAGCAGAAAGCAGTCAATAAATGGTGCAATTGGTTCAGGATTTAAGAAACAGGCTACCCCTCCGGCAATTATCAAGGGGTATGAAGAGTCTCTATCAGATGTTCTTGGCGGGATACCTGAGCTTTTAATCATAGATACGACATTGATATAATCATTTTCAAACGAGACCGAAAATGCTATCAGATCGCAAGAAGAGAGGGGAATACCTGTTTCACAGCTTGTAAGTTTAAGGCTTTTATCTCTGCCTCTATCCGGCATAAAAAATCTGTGGCAGAAGATAAGGTCATTACTATTAAAAAGAGCATAAACTGACTGAAACCCAAGATTTGACATGCCTGTTTGATATGTATTTGGATAAACAAGGGCAATGTTAATAAGCTCTTTTCCAGTTTTAATAACAGTGCCCTTTTCAAAAACTCTAACCTTATCAGAGTTTTTACCACTCCATTTTTTCTTTTTCCCCATCAATCAATCCGCTTTTCTCCTCAGAAATGTGGGGATTTCAAGATTTTCACAATCTAAAAAGGTGTTACGGATAGGATTTCTTCCATCTTCATTGGCTGTTTTCTTATAAGTTGTCTTTTTTACTACAGGCTGATCTTCGTCCCAGTTTTGCAGCTCTTCAGGAGTTGGAACTCTAATTTTAGCCTGCATAGCATTAGGGATATTTGTTGGAGTCTCTTGTTCAATTTTATGGATTTTTTTCTGGCGGATAGCTTTATTTAAAGGAAGAACATTGGCTGAAGAGCGGGTCTCCTCCATACCAATACCAGTTGCAATAACAGTAACACGCATCTCGTCACCAAGAGACTCATCAAAAGTTGTACCCCATATGATCTCTGCATCATCTCCAACCTCTTGATGTATCCTGTCAGATGCCTCCATAACCTCATCAAGCGTAATATCAGAAGAGCAGGTAATGTTCATCAATACACCCCTTGCTCCTGCAATGGAGATATCCTCAAGCAGAGGATGGGAAATTGCCTTTTCAGCAGCTTCAACAGCTCTATTTTCACCGTTTGCAATACCAATTCCCATTAATGCCATACCAGCTTTAGACATCGTTGTTCTTACATCAGCAAAATCAAGGTTGATGTGACCGGGCAGCATTATCAAATCTGTTATGCCCTTAACAGAGTGGTGCAAAATCTCATCAGCTCTAATGAACATATCTTTCATCTTTGCACCTGGAGATGCAAGCCCTCTGAGCCGATCATTGGGGATAGTAATAACAGTATCTGTAATGTCACGAAGATTGGCAATCCCCTCTTCAGCCTGCATGGCTCTCTTTTTTCCCTCAAATGAGAACGGTCTTGAGACTACAGCAACCGTCAGAATACCAAGCTCCTTGCATATCTCTGCAATCACAGGTGCTGCACCTGTACCTGTTCCGCCGCCTAAACCTGCTGTAATAAATACCATATGGCTGTCGATTAAAGCTGATCTCAACTCTTCGATATTTTCAAGAGCAGCCTCTCTTCCGATATTAGGATTTGCCCCTGCACCAAGTCCCTGAGTCAGTTGAGCACCCAACTGAATTTTCTTTTCTGCCTTTGAGAGTTCCAGAGCCTGGGCATCTGTATTAGCTACAATAAATCTAACGCCCTGCAGATTAGAGTCAATCATGTTGTTCACAGCGTTGCCACCAGCTCCCCCGACACCGATCACCTTGATTTTAGCATTTCCATGTCCATGGGTTTCGTGTTCCATGTAAGAAAAAGTCATAAGATACCTCAAATTTTTAATATGTTATTTGTAGATTGTGTTAGTTCATCAATTGCAGTTGTTTTAATGATATCTTTTTATGGAAAATTGCAGCTTACAAATAAAGAGTATTAAACCTTAAAGAATATCCTTGAACCACTGCCTCATCCTCTCTAAAAGACCTGAGAAGCTAATACGATCACTTTTTTTCAACTGAATTTTAGCACTGTTTCTGCTGCCGTAGATCACAAGACCTACTCCTGTGGCAAAAGATGGATTTTTTACCACATCTTTTAATCCGCCGATATTTTGCGGCTGACCTACTCTAACCGGTACAGAAAAGACTGACTCAACAACCTCAGCTATTCCGTCAAGCATTGAAGTGCCTCCGGTCAATACAAGTCCTGATGGAAAAGCGTTTTCAAGACCATTGCTGTAGATTTCATTCTTAAGTATTGAAAAAATCTCTTCAACCCTTGGCTCAAGTATCTCAGCCATAATCTCACGAGGAACTGTCCTTGCTTCACGTCCCCCGACACCTTTGACATCAATAGTTTCACCTGGTTTTATATTACTGAGAAGGCATGTACCATGTGAAAGTTTTAACTTTTCAGCCTCTGCAACAGGAGTTCTAAGACCTATCGAAATATCATTGGTCAAGTTATGCCCGCCTAAAGTCAGCTCAAATGTGTGCTTGATATGGTTACCTTTAAAGATAGCAAGATCAGTTGTTCCACCGCCTATGTCAGCTAAGGCACACCCAAGCTCTCTCTCCTCACGATTAAGAACAGCTTCTCCAGATGCCAATGACTCCAAAACAATATCACACACTTCAAGATTGGCTTTATTGCAGCATTTAATAATATTTCTTGCAGAGGAGACTGCACCAGTGACAATATGTATCTTTGTCTCCAAACGAACACCAGTCATACCAACCGGATTCTGAATAGACTCCTGATCATCAACAATAAACTCCTGAGGAATAACATGAATAGTCTCTCTATCCATAGGAATAGCCACAGCACTTGCAGCTTCAACTACCCTGTCAACATCCTGCTCTGTAATCTCTCTTCCTTTTATAGCAATAATACCATGGCTGTTAAAGCCCTTGATATGACCGCCTGCAATGCCGACATATACAGACGATATCTGGCAGCCTGCCATAAACTCAGCCTCTTCTATTGCCTTTTTGATCGAATCAACCGTAGAATCGATATTGACTACTGCACCTTTACGCAATCCAATCGAGGGGTGAGAACCCATTCCAATAATGTTGATTTCGCCATCAACAAGCTCTCCCACAACTGCACATATTTTTGTCGAGCCGATATCAAGCCCCACGATTATCTTATCTTCTCCCTGCAAATCAAGCTCCTCCCTCTATATGTTCTGGCATAGCATGAATACCTTCCGGCAGAGCACTTCCAGTAATATCTTTCACTTTAATAACAACGTTCTCTATATTAATTAAATCAATTGACCAGACCTGTTTGTTAATTCTGTTTTTTTGCATATAATTTACAATTTGTCTAACTATTTTAAATTTTTCATCATAATTATCAAATCCAATATTTATTTTAACTGGATTCTTAACTAATGGAATAGGTTGTTGAGCTGAACTTATAAGTTTCTCTAAATTTTCAATATATTCAGCAGGTTTTAGAACAGGTTGTGCAGCCATTGGAGTAGGAGTTATAACCATATCCATTTGAATGCCGCTCTCTTGGTCTGCTGAAATCTTTTGAATAATATTGGTCTGTTTCATAAGAAGAAGTTTCATAACAGAGTCATAAAGCCTGCCTGAGAATCCATATATTCCATCATTTTTTGAGAGTTTAAGACCAGTTACAACAGGCAGAGTCAAATTGGAGTTATCATTTTCGTTTTTGTTTTCTTTTTTCTCTTCTACACTAATATTTGCAGAATTACTCAAGTCTGATTTAATGCCATTAACAGCACCGGTGCTCTTTTCAGCTTTTGCATTATCAGCATTTTCAATTTTACCTGCAATATCATTCTCATTACCTACGTTGGTACTATTTCTTATATCATTTATATAGATATCGCTGCCGATTGCATCATTTTCAGTAAAAGCCTCTCCATGGCGGTTGATGATAATATCTGCTTTATCAGGAATATGAACTACTGCAAGAGGAGTCTCCTCTTTGACCGTAATAGTAATTTTAGATGGAAGAGTTCTTTTTACTGAAGCATCTTCTATCCATGGGTGGGATATTATTTTAATACGCGTATGGCGGAGATTAACGGCAAAAATGTTGTCATCAGGATAGATTTCAGCCTGCTCTATAACCTCTTCCTTAGATAATATATGTGTACCAACAACAGATATCTCTTTAATTGCCAGCATGTTTGACTGAATAACTGTATTTTGGATAAAAACAAACAGACATGTTGCCAAAATTGCGACAATAGAAACGATTATAATCTTAAGAGATATTATAAGGATTTGGGCAATATCAATCCTTGGCAAAACTGCCTCTTTACTAACATCATTACTCTTCAACTTGCTATGTCTTGGAGTGCTTCTATTCACCCTGTATAATCACCTCTTCTGAAAGATGAACTCCAAATTTTTCAAATACAGTCTCTTTTACAATAGTTCTAAGCGTAAGTATGTCACTTGCTGTTGCATTGCCAAGATTTAAGATAAAATTTGCATGTCTGTCTGAGACCATTGCGTCTCCTACTCTTCTTCTCTTCAGACCAGCCATATCAATCAGTTTACCGGCTGATATTACACGCTCTGATGCCAAGCTGCTGTTTTGAATAACAATATCAGGATTTTTAAAAAAACAGCCGGCAGATGGGAATCCATGAGGCTGAGATGCTCTTCTCTTGTCAATCAGCTCTCTCCATGACTTTTCAACCTTATCTCTGCTCCCCTTTGTGAGTAAAAACGATGCTCTGAGGATAATCGGTCTAAACATTGGAGAGAACGGCTGGATAAATTCAAGTTTTCGATGCGAGAATAGAAGCTGTGATCTGTCAAGCGTCCTTATACTGTTATCAGGATCAAGTATATCTATGGATATAAGGCGATCAGATATAGTACCAAGTCCGGTTCCTGCGTTCATCATAACAGCACCGCCGACAGTTCCCGGAATGCCTGCTGCAAAACTTAAATCCTCAAGCCCGAGTTTTATAGTTTTACGGCAGAGTGTAGCAAGATGAGTTCCTGCTGATACAGAAACAATTGCATGTTCTGAGAGTATAAACCGTTCAGATACCAACCCCTTGTTTGAATAAAATATATGTTCCGCAATTCCAGTATGTTCATGGTTAAGATTTATTATCTTAAGATCATCTCTCATTCTACACAGAGATATAACAAGCCCTCTTATACCGTGATCTTTCACAAGAATATTGGTTCCGCCGCCCATTATAGTGCATGGGATAGTATCTACTCTGCCCGCATCTTCTGATTTTAAGCTGTTAACAGATTTTATTAGAGATATAAGTTCAGATATATTGGCGGGTCTTGCAAAATAGTCGGCAGCTCCTCCCACTTTGAATGATGTATATCTTTTCATAGGGACATCTTTCTCAATTTTTATATCATACGGCAAAGATGAAAACATAACGTTTACTCCTTTATCAAATCAAGAAGTCTATCTCCAAGTGTATATACATTACCAGCACCAAGAGTAAGCACCAAATCACCGGGTCTTATTCTATCTGCAACCATTTTCAAACAAGCATCAAAATCAGGAGCAAACGAGACATCTTTGTGCCCATGATTTCTGATTCCTAAAGCCAAAGTCTCAGAGTCAACACCTTCAATAGGCATCTCGCTTGCAGCATATATCGGCAGAAGTATTAACGAATCTGACTGGTAGAATGAGCGGGTAAACTCATCAAAAAGAGCTTTGGTTCTTGAGTAGCGATGAGGCTGAAAAATAACTACAACTCTCTTGTCAGACCAATTCTCTCTTATTGCCATAAGAGTGGTTCTAATTTCAGTTGGGTGGTGTCCGTAGTCGTCCATTACAAGAATGCCGTTTTTCACCCCTTTCTTATCCATTCGCCGTTTAACGCCTTCAATTTTTTCCAATGCACACTTAATTGTATCAAAAGGTATTTTTAATTCCAGCGAAACAGCAATTGCAGCTAAAGCATTTGTAATATTATGGCGGCCTGAGAGGTTCAGCTTTACATATCCAAGCGGCTCTCCGCTTTTTACGACCTGAAAAATAGATTTGCTGTTCTCAAATGAGATATCTCTTGCCTGAATATCTGCCTGAGCAGAGTGTCCGTAAGTTATATACCGAACGTCAATTTTAGGAATCAGATTCTGGATATGTTCGTTGTCAAGACAGACTACTGCAAGTCCATAAAATGGGACAGAGTTGATAAATTGAGTAAATTTTTCCTTGATATCCTCTATGTCTTTATAAAAATCGAGATGTTCAAGGTCAATATTAGTTACAACTGCAATTGCAGGCGAGTATTTAAGAAATGAGCCGTCGCTCTCATCTGCCTCAGCAACAATATAATCCCCTTTGCCATGAAAAGCGTTAGAGCCGATCGTACTGAGCAGTCCGCCAACAATAACTGTAGGATCAAAATTGGCAACGTTGAGGATCTGGGCAATCATTGATGTAGTTGATGTTTTGCCGTGTGCACCAGATACAGCAATTGAGTATTTAATACGCATCAGCTCTGCAAGCATCTCTGCCCTTGGAATAATTGGAATAGGTTTGGATTTAGCTTCAAGAACCTCAGCGTTATCTTTTGAGATAGCTGTAGAGGTAACAACAACATTTGCCGCTCCAATATTCTCTTTTTGATGCCCTTTATGAATAATGGCACCAAGCGATTCGAGCCGTTCAGTGATAGGCGACAGATTAAGATCAGAGCCTGAAACCGTATATCCAAGTCTAAGTAGAATTTCGGCGATTCCGCTCATGCCGATTCCACCAATACCAACAAAGTGAATATGATAATCTTTTTGATACATTGTCTATTTATTTATCCTTTACTCTTTTAAACTCTCTGTTACCATTTCTATGCAAAGAGACGCTATCATCTCATCTGCAAAAGGATTTCCAAGCTCTTTTGCTCTTTGTGCCATCTGTGCAAGCTCTTCAGGGTGAGAAGCTGCAAATTCGATCCTCTCCTTTAAAAGCCCGCCTGATAAGAGACTATCTTCAACCAGCCAAGCAGCACCTTTATCTGATAGGCTTTTAGCGTTAAATGTCTGGTGATCATCTGCTGCATACGGATAAGGTACAAGAAGGGCTGCCTTTCCAATTGATGTAATCTCAGAGATTGTGCCTGCTCCTGCACGGCATATAATAAGATCAGCCGATGCCTGAATAGCCGGCAGATCGTTAAAAAAAGCACCTACAGATATATCTTCAAATTCATTATCATGGTTTGATTTTTTCGACTCTTTTGCCAAATTTTCATACTCTAACAGAACCCTGCTCTCATCAGTTGCACCTGTCTGGTGAATTATCTTATATTTTTTAAGAGATTCGATAAGTTTAAGAGCTTCAATAAAAGCTGTGTTAATGCTTCTTGCTCCTTGGCTTCCACCTGTTACAAGTATGGTAAATTTCTTAGAGTCGTCTTGATTAGCCCCATTATTTAAAACAGAGGCATCAGTATCATCTTTATCAGAAGGCAAGGAGGATATCTCATTTTTTCTTATAGGATTTCCGGTATGAACAACTTTTTCGCTCTGCTTTAACCCCTTTGTCTCTTTAAATGATGTGCAGATTAGATCAGCAAAATGCTGGACTATTCTGTTAGTAACGCCTGCTATGCTGTTTTGCTCATGCACGGCTGTCTTAACATTACAGATTTTTGCAGCCACTATAACAGGACCAGAAGAGAAGCCTCCTACACCTAAAACTATATCAGGCTTAAAATCTCTAATAATAGCTACAGCCTGCATAATAGAGATTGGAATCTGAGCGGCTGCCCTGATCTTTTCAAAAACGCCTTTTCCCTTAATGCCGGCAGAAGATATCTTTTTATGATTAAACCCATATCTTGCCAATGTGTTAAGCTCAAACAGCTCTCCAGTGCCGACAAACAAAATTCCAGCATTTGGCTTTAACTGTAAAACAGCTTGGGCAACTGCAATTGCTGGGAAAAGATGTCCTCCTGTCTTGCCGCCCGCTATTATCATTTTAAAATCGTTTTTTAATGTGCTGTTCATATTAACTAAGTTGCTATCCATCATATAACTCTACTTTTTCTTATCTGCTGCTATGCTCATCAATATGCCCATAGCAGCCATATTCATTAAAAGAGATGTACCGCCATAACTTAAAAAAGGAAGTGTAAGCCCCTTAGTTGGAAGCAGTCCCATTGTTACCCCTGTATTTATACTCACCTGCAATGCAAGACTTGCTGTAATTCCAGTTGCCAAAAATGTTCCAAACAGAGTGTCAGCCTCTTTTGCGATGCGTATTCCTTTCATAATCACAATAGTGTATAGGACAAGTATCCCAAGAACGCCCACAAGTCCCAACTCCTCCCCAATTATAGAGAGTATAAAATCTGTATGAGGCTCGGGCAGATAGTGGAGCTTTTGTATTCCCATACCTATACCTTTACCAAACAGCCCGCCTGAACCAAATGCCTTGAGCGAATGGGTAATCTGGTATCCTGTATTAAGAGGGTCGTCCCAAGGGTTAAGATAGGCAAAAATTCTCTCCATGCGGTACTCTACCTTCCACACTAAAAAATATATCATTGGAAAGATTAACGGTGCAGGGGAGAGCAGATGGATTAATCTGACTCCAGCCACAAACATCATAATCCATGATATTGCCCCCATTATTACTACTGTTCCCAAATCTGGCTGAATCAAGATAAGAATTGCCAAAAGCCCGAGAACAAGCAGATGTGGGAAAAAACCTACTACAAAATAGGTGATCATATCCTGTTTTTTATTGAGTGAGTACGCAAGAAAGATTATCAGTGCAAGTTTTGCAAATTCTGAAGGCTGAAATGTAAAACCCCCGAGGTTAAGCCACCTGTAAGCTCCGCCTGCTTTTATTCCAAGACCCGGAATCTGTACCGCCAAAAGAGCCGCAACAGCACAAGCAAGAATAAAATACGATAAATTGCTCAATAGTTTATAGGGAATCAGCGATGCAATAAACATTATAACAACGCCCATAAAACAGAATATAAACTGTTTCTTAACATAGTAGAGTGCTGTTCCGTGTTCTGCCATGCTTATAGATGCACTTGCACTATGAACCATGATTATGCCAAGACCTGCAAGTATGATTACAGGAAAGAGTATGGCTGGCTCGCTCAAAAATGGATATGTTTTGATTTTTCCGATCTGAGCCATATCTTTTTAAATAAGCCCTTTTACCTGTTTTACAAAATCATCGCCTCTCTCTGTGTAGCTTCCATACATATCAAAACTTGCACAAGCTGGAGAGAGCAAGACTATATCTCCAGATTTTGCGTAGGAAAAAGAGAGATTTACCGCATGCTGCATATTATCAGCAAATACCATATCGCATGAGCCTAAAAGAGCACTGTATATTTTATCTTTTGCTTCACCCATTAGAACGATCAACTTAATTCTGCCTTTAACCCACTCTTTTAATACAGAAAAATCCATATTTTTATCCTGTCCGCCCATAATCAGAATCGTATTGCTCTCAAACTGCTTTTGCGCATCAAAAGATTCAATCGCACGGGCAGTTGCATCTGTATTGGTACCTTTAGAGTCATTATAGAACTCAACGCCCTTAACTGCTGCAACATACTCAATTCTATGAGGCAGCCCTTTAAAAGATTTAAGTGCCCTCTCTACACCCTCCATTGATGCACCTGCACACAAAGCAGCAAGTATGGAAGCCTCGATATTCTCCTGATTATGCCTGCCTTTGAGTTTAGAGAGCCTTTTTTGATCAGAAAACTGTTCATCATCAGTATTAAAGAGGTGTATCTTTGATTTTATATTTGAAAGTCTTGATTCTTCATTAAAAGCATCAGCTTTAATATTACTGGATATATCACCTTTAAAGGCGTGATTCACAACACCTTTGATATGGCTGTTTATAATGGCATGGCATCGCTCATTTTGAGAGGAGAAGATACTCCACTTTGAATCCTCATAAGCCTTAAAATCTGGATACCGATTCATATGATCTTCTGTGATGTTCAAAAGAACTGCCACATCAGGGGAAAAATTTTGAGCAGTATCTAATTGAAAGCTGCTCACTTCAGCTACAACGACATCAAAGATTTTATCATTTGAGTCATTTGCTGATTTACCCAAATCTTTTATTTTATCATCGCCTATCTGATTAAAGTATTCAATCAGAGGGGTGCCGATATTTCCTCCAGTAAAGACTTTAAGACCTGAACATTTAAGCATCTCACTTATTAGGGTAGTAACGGTTGTCTTGCCGTTAGTGCCGGTAATGGCGACAATCGGCTCTTTGATATGCTCGGCAGCAATATCCATCTCTCCCCTGATAGGAATGCCTCGTTTGATTGTTCTTTGAAAATGCTCTCCATCAAGAGGTATTCCGGGACTTACCACGATCATTTGAGCATTCTCAAAAGTTTCGATATTGTGAAATCCGATCTCTGTCTTTATTCCAAGAGATTCAAGTTCACGAATTTGAACGCTCTCTTTTCTTGCGGGATTAATATCTGTGGCAATAACATTATATCCATTTTTTTTGAAAAATGTGGCTGCCGATATGCCTGATCTGCCAAGACCTGCTACAAGAATATATTTATCTTTTGATAGTTCAATCATAATAATTATTTGTGTGTGCGATTAGATTTATCTTATTTTAAGTGTGCTCAGTGATATCAATGCAAGCGTTATAGCAATAATCCAAAATCTAACAATAACCTTAGATTCAGGCCACCCTTTCAGCTCAAAATGGTGGTGCAGAGGTGCCATTCTAAAAACCCGTTTCCCGTGTGTTATCTTAAAATATCCCACCTGAATAATAACAGATAACGCCTCTATAACAAAAAGCCCGCCAACCACAAGCAGTACAATCTCCTGCTTAGTCACAACCGCAATTGTCCCAAGCATTGCACCAAGAGGGATTGAACCAGCGTCTCCCATAAATATCTGGGCAGGGTGGGCATTAAACCACAAAAAACCCAAACCAGCACCAGCAAGAATACCGCATATAACGCTTATCTCTCCGCATGATGCAATATGTTTAATTTGAAGGTATTGTGCTATTGTGGCGTGGCTTGTTATATAAGCGAACAACATATACGTTACTGCGGCAATAGTAATAGGTCCTATAGCAAGACCATCTAAACCATCTGTAAGATTTACAGCATTTGATGTACCTACAATAACAAGAGTTGCGAACGGTATATACCATATACCAAGATCAGGATAAAGAGATTTTATAAATGGAATGGTTATTTCTGTATTAAAATCAGGACAGTTGTATATTAAACAGCTTATACCAAATCCTGCGGCAAGCTGGAGGATAAACTTACCCCTTGCAGTTAATCCTAAGTTTCTCTTTTTAAGCACCTTCTGGTAGTCATCGATAAATCCTATAAATCCAAACGACAAAATTGTAAGCAGTATAATGGTTACATAGTGATTTGAAGGTCTTGCCCAAATAAGTGTTGAGGCAACAATAGAAAACATTATCAAAATCCCGCCCATAGTCGGAGTTCCCTCTTTTTCAAGGTGGGTTTTGGGTCCGTCACTCTGTATAAACTGCCCTATCTGCATTCTCGCAAGTTTTTTTATTACAATCGGACCAAGAAAAAAACAGATAAAAAATGCGGTCAATCCGCCATAAATTGTTCTAAATGTGATATATCTGAAAATATTAAAAAAAGAGATTTCTGTATGGAAATTATATAACTCGTAGAGCATGATTTATATTTAAAACTCCTAAATTTAGATTATGATGCAATATTTTTTATAAAATTAAAATTTATTAAATTTATCAAACGATAAGTCAGCAGTTAAAAGTTCTTGTTAATGCTTCAACAATGCTCTCCATTCTCATGCCTCGAGAACCCTTTATCAATATCCATATAGATTTCTTCTGTTGTTCTATTTTCTCCATATTTTCTGCTGTATTAGTGTCTGGAGAACCATATCCGCTGTTTTGTATATACTTTAAAACAGCTTCAACTATCTCCTCTTTAGTTCCGTGAACTATTTTATCCTTACCAAGTCCGCAATTTTCTGCCCCCTTCACAATATTTAATGCAATATCACCATAAGCATATAAACGTTCGATTCCTGATTTTGCGGCTGTCTGTCCAATATCAAAGTGGAGTTCAGCACTCTTTTCTCCAAGCTCTAACATATCTCCAAGAACTGCAATAGACTCTCCGTTTGTGCTGCTCAGCTTCTGCAATGTGTGAATAGCTGCCTTTACAGAACCGGGGTTTGCGTTATAGGTGTCATCAATAATATGAAGCCAACTATTTTTAACACTCTGGTTGGCATCATAACTCTGATTGCCATTATTAGATTGACTAACTGTAAATGCTTGCCCGCTGCCTTGATGCTGCCCAATATTTATGATCTTCATTCTTCCTGCAACTGGCTCAAACATTAAAAGTCCTTTTTTAATAGAACTCTCTGGAACGTGTGCGGCAACTGCTGCACACGTTGCTGCAACTGCATTGTTAAGCATAAAAGGTGCTGGCGTGTTTATCTTTAAATCAGAATAACAACTTAACTCTTCATAATCTTTATTGCTCTGTTTTATACGCAATGAAAATGCGATGCTCTCTTGATTAAATAGGATATCTTTTGCTGAAACAGAGGCTTTTACTAAAATATCTCTATTTTCAGTATCAGAATCAAAAGAAGCAGAAACCTTATCTAATCCAAAGAAAATTTTGGCTGAAACGTTGGGAGATTTATCAGCTTTATCTGAAATAATTTTCCATCTTGGGTCGTCTCGGTTGATTATTATCGTGCTGCCCTGATTCATGCCGTCAGTAATTTCAGATTTTGCCATTGCAACTGCCTCTACGCTTCCTAAACCTTCAAGATGCGCATCTGTGGTGTTGGTTATAATAGCAATATCTGGACAGGCAATGCGTGACAATCTTGAAATTTCACCCGGGTGGTTCATTCCCATCTCAACGACAGCCCAATCATGATCTTTTGAGAGCTTTAACAGAGTAAGCGGCACTCCAATCTCATTGTTAAGATTTCCTTGGGTTGATAAGGTTTTAAAATGCTGCTCAAAAATAGAGGCTGTCATCTTTCTTGTGGTTGTTTTTCCGTTTGAGCCTGTTATTGCAACTACCTTTACACCAGAACGAACTCTTTGAAATCTTGCAAGCATACCAAGTGCTTTTAAAGTATCAGCAACCTCAAACAGATAGATATTATTTCTATTAATCTCATCTTTTTCACCATCTGTTAGACGATTATAATAGCCCCTTTCAACTACAAAACCCTTAACTCCCTGCTCTATCAGATTAAACACAAACTTATGACCATCAAATCTATCACCCCTAAGAGCTACAAATAATTCACCATTTTTTATTGTTCTCGAATCTGTTGAGACAGAGCTGAACTTATGAGAGGATAAATTCAAATCAGGTTTTGAATTTTCTGATAAAGTCAGATTAACAGGATATGATATCTCAAGTGCAGTTGTAATATCAGATACGCTCCATTCAATCGGCACAAGCTGAGACTCTTTTCCACCATCTCCAGCTTTTGAGACAAGCTGAGTCTCTTTTCCACCATCTACGGCTTTTTCCGTATTTAATATTGTTAAGGCATTTTTAAGTATAATTCGATCATCAAAATCGATCTTTCCTTGAGCAGTTATCTGGTAGGTCTCATGCCCTTTTCCTGCTGCAACGATAATATCATTTGGCTGTGAAATCTTTACAGCAAGCGAAAGTGCCGCTGCTCTGTCCGGCTCTACAATAACCTGCTTGCGCATTCTGTTTGTATCTGCATTTTCCGCATTTTCCATATTTAAGCATGATTTTGCATCTTCTATACCTTTAACTATCTGGCTGATAATAGAATTTGGCTCTTCTGTTCTTGGATTGTCTGATGTAACAATAGTTATATCACTGTAACGGTATGCAATTTCACCCATAATCGGGCGTTTAGTCTTATCTCTATCTCCACCACACCCAAAAACAGAGATAAGTCTTGCTGGTGCTCTTAAACCTAATGTTTTAAGGATAGATTCAAGAGCATCAGGCGTATGTGCATAATCGACAAAAGCATGACGTTTAACAGAGGAATCTTCTTTTCCATCAGCCTCAACCCTCTCCAATCTTCCCGGAACGCCGTTACACGCTTCAATTCCTTTGGCTATAGTATTTAGAGATACTCCCGCAGCATAAGAAGCGCCAGCAGCAGATAAGATATTTTCAAGATTGAACTGTCCGGTAAGTTTAGAGCTGAACGAAAAGGAATCAGATAAATTACCTGATGAGTTTCTGTTTACAGCAGTATTTGTTATAGCAGTGTTGGATATTTGAATATGAATATTGCCCGTTAGACCTGCGATATCATCTTTGATGCTGCTGCTGAATATCTGGGGAGTAATGCTTTTATCTTTATCGGCTGATATTGCTGTAGTAATTGCCTTAGAACCAAGTTCAGCGGCAATTTTTACTCCATAAGAGTCATCAATATTTATTACAGCAACACTTTTTCCGCCCTTTTTGCCCTTTTTTAACTGTCGGGTAAAAAAGCTCTTTTTACAGGCAAAATAGGCTGACATAGTTTTATGGTAATCTAAATGATCTTGGGTCAGATTTGTGAAAACTCCGACATCAAACTCACAATCTCTGACTCTGTGCAGATCAACTGCATGAGACGATACCTCCATAACAACATGGGTAACTCCGGCATCTCTCATCTGTGCAAGAATTCTGTGAAGCTCAATAGAATCTGGTGTGGTTACAGGATTATCAAAGACTTTATCTCCAAACCTATAATTTACAGTGCCGATAACACCCGTATTATAGTCTGCTGCCTTAAAAATGCTCTCAATAAGAAATGCAGTTGTAGTTTTGCCGTTTGTTCCAGTAACTCCCACAAGCACCATGGAGTCAGATGGATTACCGTAAAAACGGGCTGCAATTGCAGACATAGCCTTTCTTGTATCTTGAACCTCAACCATAGCCGGCTTGATCGATGAAGATGAAAATAAGGCTGCAAGCTCTTTTTTATCTATTTTCCGCTCAACCACTATTGCTGAGGCACCATTCTCAACAGCTTGTCCAATATAATCGTGTCCATCTGCTTTAAATCCCTTGACAGCAATAAAAAGCCCGCCCGGTTTTACCTCTCCTGCATTGGCATGAATAGAGCTTATATCTGGATCACCGCTCGTATGATTATGATGATATTTGTGATTTATATCGCTTTGATTATCTCTGCTGCAATCCGTATGCTCTCCATAGTTATGAGTATGCTCATCACTATGGTCGTGTTGGTGTGATACGGGTTCGATTATGCGTGCCCAAACAGGGGTACAAGGTTTGATAAGATATGATAGTTTCACTTTAATTTATCTTTAAATAGTTTTGGTTGTTATAATCTTTTATTCAATTTATCAATTATTATCAGGAGCTTTTTTGTACGAGTAGCGTGTTTTATGCTTTACATCTGCCGGCTGTTCTGAGCTTGAAGCACTCTTATTTGAAACGGTTTTGGTGGTTGATGAACTCTTTACACTTGTACTCTTTTTATTCACGTTTGTTGCATCAGGTGCACTTTTAGAGATACTCTCTACAGGGATATCTGGTGGAATTTTAAGATAGTTAAAACATTCGCTCATTATAGTTTTAACTGCAGGAGCTGCTACTACACCGCCATAATGAGATCGCGGCGGTTCATCAACAACTACGAGCACTGTAAGTTTTGGACTCTTTTCAGGAGCAAAACCGACAAAAAGAGCAGTATATTTATCCCTTGAGTAGCCCCCTGTTTTAGAGGCTTTTTGAGCTGTACCGGTTTTTCCACATACAGAATAGCCATCAATAGCAGCATTTGTTGCTGTTCCACCCTCTTCAACAACAGCACGCATCATATCTCTAACTGTAGCAGCACTCTCTTTAGATATAACTTGTCTGACACTCTGAGTTTTAAATACCTGCTTTACCTCTCCATTAGGGTTTAATATCTCCTTTATGATTCTTGGTTTAACAAGAACTCCATCATTTGCAATAGCACTTATCCCAGTAGCAAGCTGAAGTGATGATGTAGTCATTCCTTGACCAAACGATATAGCAGCAGTATCAATTTTAGACCATCTTTTATGGTCGCTGAGTGTGCCTGAAGCATCTCCTGGTGCCTCAATACCTGTTTTTGTTCCAAAACCAAATGAAGTAAGAGTATCAAATAACATCTTTTTGCCCATAAGTTCAGCTAACTTTATAGCTCCTATGTTGCTTGAATATTTGATAATCTCTTTTACAGTAAGCCATTCATAACTATGCGTATCCTTTACAGTTGATCCGCCAACTCTGTAAGCACCTTTTTCACAAAAAAAGAGCGATTTAGGATTAACATACCTGTTTTCTATAACTGCTGCGGCTACAAACACCTTCATGGTAGAACCAGGTTCAAACGTATCTGATACAGCCCTGTTTCTCCATGTAGCTCTATCAAAATCAGAATAGGAGTTGGGATTAAAAGTTGGATAGTGAGCCATAGCAAGAATCTCTCCTGTATCAGGCTTCATAACAATGGCTGTACCAGAAACAGCACTATTATCCTCAACTGCCTTTTGAAGCGCACTCTCAGAAATAAATTGTATGGTGCTGTCGATTGTCAAAACTAAAGAGTCTCCCTTCAGCCCTTCTCTTATATTTTTCTCTTCATTGTAATATCTTCCAGCAGCATCTTTTGTGATCTGTATCTCCCTGCTCTTACCCTCAAGTATCTTATTACAGCTAAACTCAAGCCCCTCAAGCCCTTTTCCGTCCGAGCCTGTAATACCAATTATCTGAGCAGCAAGCTCCTTGTTTGGGTGAAAACGGATCATATCGTCTTTGAAAAAAATACCTTTAATTTTTAAAGCTCTTATCTGATCTGCCTCAGATGGTGAAATCTTTCTTTTAACCCACGCAAAACTCTTTTTAGTGCTCAAAATCTGCTCTAATCTCTTTTTATCCATCTTTAGGATAGAGGCAAGAGCAGCAGCAGTTGATGCAGGATTGGAAATTCTGACAGGTATTGCTGCAACTGAAACCGTATCAATAGTTGTTGTTAGGCGTTTTCTGTTTCTATCCATAATATCACCTCGTTTCCCTTGAATAGTGATATTTTTGATATACTCCTTTTCAGCTTTCATGGTGAGATCTGTAGATTTAAAAATCTGAATATCAACAGCTTTCATTGCAAGCAGAACCATTACACAGACAAAAAGCCATTTTATTATTGCAATTCTCAGACTCAAATATCTCTGCTTTTCGACCGTTGTAACCAAAGTCATATGTTTTTCTGCCACTATATTGACACCTGTTTTTTTGTCACTTAAGCGGCTATGACCGTTCCCATTTGAGCTGCTTATCTTTTTTATGCTGCCCGCATTTAGCGTATTGGAATTAGCTTTTTTTCCACTACTCTTAGCAGCTATTCTCTGTTTTACAGTGAACATGTTAAAATTTCCTACATATCCATGTAAATAATCTGGTTTGGTTCAGGAATTATCAACTGAAGCCTTTTTGTCGCAATATATGCTATTCTTTCAGGAGAAAGCAGTCGATCATGCTCCATGCTCAAGGCATCTGTATATGCTTTAAGTATCTTCTGCTCATCTTTATGCCGAGAAATCCTGAAACCAGTCTCTGTATAACTGACTCTGCACCATGTATATAAAAAAAGTTCACCAAGTATAATAATAACAATTAGAACAAATCTTCCAAATTTAATCTTATCTTCTAACCCTTTATCTGGCAAAGAGGTATCTATGCTGTTATTGCTGCTATTATTTTCCTTCATCTGCCCTCTTTTAGTTATTATAATTTGATCAGCTTGCGACTGACTGCTGTATAAAATTAATTATCATTTGAACCAATAAATAAAATATTAAACTCTTTGAGCGACTCTTAATCTGGCACTTCTTGAAAGAGGATTTTCAAGAACCTCTTCTCTGCCGGCACAGACAGGCTTTTTAACAACAGCTTTGAGTGTGGGGACAAATCCGCATACGCATTGGGGAAACTCTCTTGGACAGGTACAGCCATTTTCCCATGAGCGTATAGACTGCTTTACAATTCTATCCTCAAGAGAGTGAAAAGAGATAATACAGACTCTTCCTCCAATATTGAGCAGATCAGGAACTTGGGACATAAAATTTTCTAAGTGTTCAAGCTCACTGTTTACTTCAATTCTCAATGCCTGAAATACGCGAGTCGCCGGGTGGATTTTCTGGGTTTTAATAAGTTTTAAAGGCATAGCATTTCTCACAAGAGAGGCAAGCTCTGCTGTGGTTAATATTGGAGATTCTTCTCTTCTGCCCACTATTTGGCGTGCTATTTTTTTAGACATGCGTTCCTCGCCATATTTAAAAAAAATATCTGTTAAAGCAGATTCGCTATAGTGGTTGATGATATCTGCTGCTGTCGTGCTGTTTTGAATATCCATTCTCATATCCAAAGGTTCATCTTTCTGAAATGAAAAACCCCTCTGGCTCTCCATCAACTGGTGAAAAGATAACCCAAGGTCAAGCAATATTCCATCAACGCCTTTAATCCCAATTGAATCAAGGATTTCAGCCATCTGAGAAAAATTACCATGAAATATATCGACACTATCAGAAAATTGTGAGAGCACAACCTCTGCATTTTTAACAGCATCTATATCTTGATCTATGCAGATAAGCCTGCCTTCCGGCAGAATTGCTTGAAGAATTGAGCTTGCATGACCACATCCGCCTAAAGTACCATCAACGCATATTGAACCAGGCTTAAGGTTTAGATAGGCGTACACCTCTTTTTTAAGTACAGATATGTGGGTAAAAGGTTTCATATATCAATAAAGCCATATTTTGTAACAGAACAATCTATTAGAGTACTATAAACCAAGTGAAGCAATCTCCTCTTTAACTTCCGGCTTCTCAAGCTCCTGCTCCATAAGCCTATTTTCTTCGTCCCACCTTGAGCGTGACCATATCTCAAAATGGTCAAGAATACCTACAAGCACAACATCTATATCAATACCTGCGTATTCTCTCAAAGTCTGCGGAATAAGTATGCGATCTTGCTTATCCCATATACATTCACAAGCATTGCCAAGAAAAAACCTCTTAAAGTGGCGTAAGTGGATATTTTTAGCAGAGATGATTTTTTTCTCTATCTCTTTCCATTCATTAAATGTATATCCATAAAGGCATTTATCCATATTGGTAAGCATTACCCCGTTGCTTCCGCTTACTCTAAGATAGTCCCTGAATCTTGAGGGTATTATCAAACGCCCTTTAGAATCAATAGTATGGAACGAGCTTGATCTGAACATGCCTTATTTAATCCGAATTAAATTAAACTCCACAAAACTCCACTTTTCTTGCCAATTTTGCGGAAAAAGGATATTAAGTCAAGTGAAATCTTAAAAAATGCTCGTTTTTTTTATACAATCTTAAAACATTTCCCAACTGAGTTCCACAAATATGATTTGTATATTTATTCTTTATAAATACAGTATGTTATATTAAAACATCTAATTTTAGATATTTCACAAAAACCATGTAATATGACAATAAGCGTCAGAAAATATTAGGCTATTAAATAGGTGGAGTATAGTGGATATAATCTTGATTATATACTCTGATAATAAATTGCTCTTACTTAGATTATGAGAACCTGTTTAATATTTATTTGTAACGTATAGGAGCCGTTTAAATATTCAGGCTCTTAAAAGCTAATTAACGGATAAGATTATGGATACAAAGCAGCCGTTTACTATTCTTGCAGTAGATGATCATCTGGTAAATCTGAAGCTGATTGAAAAATCCCTTTCAAAAGAGGGGTATCGTGTTTTAACAGCTACTAATGGACCTTACGGAAGGCAGCTTGCTGTTGCAGAACTTCCTGATCTGATTCTCCTTGATATCCAGATGCCTGATGAAGATGGATTTGAAGTTATAAAGTTTTTGAAAAACAACCCAATGACAGCCTCTATTCCTGTAATCTTTCTCACAGGAGTCAGCGAGGTGGATTCTAAACTTAAAGGGTTTGATCTTGGTGCTGTGGATTATATTACCAAACCGTTTCATAATCTTGAGGTAATTGCCAGAGTAAGAACCCATCTTAAGCTGTCAATTGCTACAAACTCTCTTATTGCGGAGCAGGCTCATAAACTTAGGGAGCTTTCCGAAGCTCAGGAATCAATGCTTCCTCTTCCTCAAGACAATCCTGATGCCAAATTTGGAGTCTATTACAAGGCACTTCATGAGGCTGGCGGAGATTTTTATGATATTCTTGATATTTCTGACCAGATAAAAGGCTATTTTGTGGCAGACTTTTCAGGTCACGATATCAAGACAAGCTATATGACAGCATCTGTTAAGGCTCTGCTTGTTCAGAACTGCACCCCTGTATATTCTCCTGCTGAAAGCATGAAGATGATAAACGATGTTTTAGTTGAGATTCTTCCAGAGGGTAAATATCTTACATCATGCTATGTTCTGCTCAACCGTGAAACCTTAAAACTGACTGTGATAAATGCAGGACATCCGCCTGTTGTGCATGTTCCTGTAAATGGAGAACCTGCTCTTCTGAGTGCTGATGGTGATGTGCTTGGAATGTTTAAAGATGCACAATTTGGAATTACAAGGGTTGATGTATCTCGAGGAGACCGTTTTTTTATTTACAGTGATGGTCTTGTTGAGTCTGCTGAAAAAAATATAACATGGGTCAATGGTGCAGAGCGTTTTCTCTCAGATTTTACAAAGGTATCTTCTCTTCCAGTGGAAGATGCTCCGATTACGTTGATCCACAATCTTTTTTGTAAAACTATATCTAATGCAGATCAAGAAGATTATAAAGGCAGCGGGATTAACAGAAGTAAAGCAGCAAACAACTTAGCTGACAACACAAACGGACAACTAACGAGGCTTATTCCTGAAGATGATATTGTCCTGCTGTGTGTGGAGGTGTAATGTGTGTGGAGGTGCAAACGATGTCTGACAGCAACAATTTTAATATCGATGAAACACCCGAGAGCATTACCATTGTCTTTAGCTCTACAATGAAGAATATAGACAAAACCTGCGATGAGACTCTTAGATTTCTTATGAATATATTTAAAGATTTCCCATGTCCAGATAGTGTAAAAAAAGAGTGCAAAAAAGAACAAAACTGTTCTGACTGTCTTAAAAGCCACCTGTTTGCAATTCAGCTTGTAATGCGTGAAGGTTTGACCAATGCTGTGCGTCATGGCAATGCTCTTAATCCTTACAAAAAAGTAAAATGTAATGTCCGAATAAACCGGCAGAGCATAGTTAATCTGCTGCTCCACATGGAGATTGAAGATCAAGGTAATGGATTTGACTGGAGAGAAGAGCAAAAATTTAAAAATTTAGATGAGGCATCTGAACATGGCAGAGGGCTTATGATAATGGAGCAATATGTTTCAAGATACTGGTATAACGAGAGCGGGAACAAACTGACATTAGAAAAGAGCATCAGCTTGAAATAACTAATAAACAACCAAATAAGGAGAAAAATTAATGGGCTTTAAAAACTTGAGTATTAAATGGAAATTTTTTGGAATTGTGCTTATAGGTCCGGTTATTGTAGCTATTATCCTTGCATTACAAGATATAAACCATATTAAAGAGTGGGCAGAAAAATCGACTATTGAGAAGAGTCGTGCTGTGGTACTTATGGCTGAAGCTGGAAGAAACGAGATGGCAAATAAACTTAATATTGGAATTATAAAGCCGTTCAGTGAGCTGGATAAATCAAATATTATAGAAGCAGTGCCTGTTATAACAGCGATTCACATGGCAAAAACAAACGCAGAAAAGGCAGGATATCAACTCAGGGTACCAAAATTCAGCCCCAGAAATCCTGAAAATGAACCAAATGAACTTGAGGCTGAAATATTAAAAGAGCTTGAAGAGAAGAACCTTGAGGAGAAAATAGTGGTTGAAGATGACCAGATTCGTTATTTCAAGCCTGTACGCCTCACCAAAGAATGTCTCTTCTGTCATGGTGATCCTAAAGGAAAAACAGACCCAACCGGCGGAATAATGGAGGGGTGGAAAGAGGGAGAGATTCACGGGGCATTTGAAATTATAGGCTCTCTTGCAGAGGCAAAACAAGCTGTATGGGCAGCACAAAAAAGTATATTGCTCTGGACAGTACTAATTTTGGCTCTTATCAGCGTATTTGTTTGGCTTTTGGTCAAAATCAATGTTATCAAGCCTCTTGAAGAGTCAAGCTCTTTTATCAACTCCATATCAAAAGGTGATTTAACCAAAACAATCAAATCAGACTCCAAAGATGAGTTTGGTGAGATGTCAGCCAACCTTAATGCCATGTCTGCAAATTTAAGAAAAATGATCTCAGATATATCTGAAAACAGCAATACTCTCTTAGAATCCTCAAGCGGCATCAGATCGATTGCCGATTCTCTCTCTTCAGGTTCTGAAAAGACATCAATGAATGCAAACACCGTAGCTGTAGCTGCTGAAGAGATGAGTGCCAACATGAATTCTGTTGCTGCTGCAATGGAGCAGGCTTCAACCAACATCGGGATTGTGGCTTCGTCAGCAGAAGATATAACACGCAATATAAATGAAATATCTCGCAACTCAGACAAAGCCCGTCAGATTACAGATACAGCAGTCAAGCAGGCAATAACAGCTTCTGAGCGGGTTGATAAATTAGGACGTGCTGCTACTCAGATCGGAAAAGTAACTGAAGCGATAAGCACAATTTCTGAGCAGACCAATCTTTTGGCTCTCAATGCAACTATTGAGGCAGCAAGAGCAGGAGAAGCTGGCAAAGGTTTTGCAGTTGTTGCAAACGAGATAAAAGACCTTGCCAAACAGACCTCAGATGCCACAAGTGAAATAAAACAGATGATTGATGATATCCAAAAATCGACTATGGAGACTGTAAAAGATATTGAAGAGATATCGACAGTTATAAATAGCGTAAACCACACTGTCTCAGAGATTGCTGCATCTGTAGATGAACAATCCAGAACGACTCGTGAGATTGCAGAGAATGTAATGCAGGCATCTCAAGGTATAGGCGAGGTAAATGAAAATGTATCACAAACATCTCTTGTGTCAGAAGATATTGCAAAGGATATTGCAGATGTAAATCGTTCAGCTCAAGATATGTCTAAAAACAGCACAACCTTAGATAATAAATCTCGTGAGCTTTTTGAGATATCAGAAAAAATGAAAACTACTGTAAGCAAATTCAAAATTTAAACGGTTCAAGATTATACCGATTTCAATAAAAACAATAAAACCATCAGCCTATCCTAAGTTACTACAGATAGTTCTGATGGTTTTATTGTTTTAAACTCGCTATTTATATAAAGCTATTTGCTTTCTTCTTCCTCAACAGCCTCTGCAGATTCCTCTTTTTCTACTGCCTCAACCTTCTCTTCAGCAGCAGGTGCAGCAGCCTCTTCTTTTGCTTCTACAGCTTCTGCTTTCACTTCAGCTTCTTCTTCCTCAACAGCCTCAGCAGATTCCTCTTCTTCTACCGCCTCAACTTTCTCTTCAGCAGGTGCAGCAGCCTCTTCTTTTACTTCTACAGCTTCCACCTTCTCTTCAGCTTCCTCTTCCTCAACAGCCTCAGCAGATTCCTCTTCTTCTACCGCCTCAGCTTTCTCTTCAGCAGGTGCAGCAGCTTCTTCTTTTGCTTCTACAGCTTCCACCTTCTCTTCAGCTTCTGCTTTCACTTCGGCTTCTTCTTCCTCAACAGCCTCAGCAGATTCCTCTTCTTCTACCGCCTCAGCTTTCTCTTCAGCAGGTGCAGCAGCTTCTTCTTTTGCTTCTACAGCTTCCACCTTCTCTTCAGCAGCAGGTGCAGCATCAACATGCTCTAACAGCTCAGATGTCTGCTCTTCTATAGATACCTCATCTCCAATTTCAAGTGTTCTTATAGGAATTGGAATAGTTGTACTTTGAACAATACTCTGTGCCTCTTTAACATTTTTACTGTATTCGGCAATAATATCTTTATCTTCACGTTTAGATACAAATTTAGATGCTTCATCAATATAGCTATTAATTTTATTAAAATCAAATGGATGACCTGATTTTACTAAAGCATCTGCTTTATCAAGATAATAGTTGAATGGAATAGAGAATATCTCGTTTTTATTGTATGAAGCCTTGTCAGACTCAGGAATATCAACTCCTTCAAGAAATGCTATTTGGCTTTTGCTCATTGGAGTAAAATCACCCTGCCAGATTTCCAAACCTTTGTTTGTATCGTATAGATAATATTTTTGATTGTTATCAAAACTTGCTTTTATGATAATTGCTGCAAGGATAACAAAGCAAATTATAGCGGCTTTTATGGCAGGTGGCATTTTATCTTTATCCTCACAATTACCTGAGATATTCTTTTTTGATTGATTGCTTTTTAACTGTGCAATTTCAGCTTTTATAGATTCAGCCAACTCTTTTTCTGCAAGCTCTTTTATCTTCTTATTAATTTCTTCAGAGCGTATTTTTGCCTCTTCAGCCAAACGCTTTTCCTCAGCAATTCTTGCAGCTTCTGCCGCCTCTTCTGCTAAACGTTTCTCTTCAGCGATTCTTGCAGCCTCTGCCGCCTCTTCAGCCAAACGTTTCTCTTCAGCGATTCTTGCAGCTTCTGCCGCCTCTTCTGCTAAACGCTTTTCCTCAGCAATTCTTGCAGCTTCTGCCGCCTCTTCTGCCAAACGTTTCTCTTCAGCGATTCTTGCAGCTTCTGCCGCCTCTTCAGCCAAACGTTTCTCTTCAGCGATTCTTGCAGCCTCTGCCG
>CAZIJN010000003.1:0-2268 GCA_964539635.1 uncultured Desulfobacterales bacterium
ACAGCGTCAATACACATATAATCAGTTTCGGGAGTTATTAAATTCTTATTCCCAAGTAACCCAAAATGAAAAGATAATGGATGAAATTCATTATGTCATGCGTATCAACCATTACTCAATTCATACAGAACGTTCATATTGTGATTGGATACAAGGGTATATTTTTTTCGTAAAAAGAGATTACAGGAAGATTTAAATGGAGGAGAAGTAAAAATTGGACATTTTTGACTCATCTTGCAGTGAATGATAATGTTTATACAACAATCACGCAACTTTCTGAAAATAGAGACCAAGAAGTTCATCAATTGATAAAGATGACTTTTTCTCCGATGCTGCACTACGGACATGATCAAGCAAAATCAATGAATCTTTACGGCTTACATTAATACCAGACCCTGATAAAAGGTGGCGGAGAATTGTGCTTCCAGACTGCTCTCCTATTCCAAATGAGACATTGCTTGAACCAACCACTGATGGGTGAAATGGCTGATAAGAGAGTGGATTCTTCACCATTCCCATGCAGTGGATACCAGACTCATGCCTGAACACATCAGAACCAGTTATTGGTTTATTTGCATGAATTGATCGTCCCGAAGCATCAGAGACTAAGCGGCACAACCTTTCAAGATGGTCAAGACGAATCCTGCTATTTTCAAATGATTCAGAACCCACTCCAAAAAGTGCTACAGCCACCTCTTCCAAAGGGGCGTTACCAGCCCGTTCACCAAGTCCGTTGACAGTTACGCTTAAGGCATCTGCTCCAGCTTCAGCAGCACATACGGCATTGGCGGTTGCCATTCCCAAATCGTTATGAGCATGAAACTCAAGGGCAAGTTTAGGGGCAGCCATTTTGATCTTTTTTATAAGATCAGCCGTGAAAAATGGGCGGACAACGCCAACTGTATCAGCAAGGCGGAGGCGGTCAACCCTTAATTCTTCACAACGAACAGCAAAATTTTCAAGAAATTGCGGGTTTGTTCGCGTGGCATCCTGTGCACCAACATATATTTTGTCAAAATATCTGCCTGCAAGCGCTACCATATTTAAAAGAGTCTCCATTACCCACTCCTCATCTTTTCCAAAGGTATTTAGAAGAATAGAGGATGTAGGGAAACTTATGGAGACTCCGTTAGTGCCGGTTTTAGCCGCTGCCTCAATGTCGCTCTCTTTTGCCCTGCACCAAGAGATGAGATCACAGGGCAGGTTCATACATACAATCTCATGGACAGCCTTTTGAGCATCTGCACCCATTGCAGGGATTCCGACCTCTATCTCATCAACACCAGCTTGGGCAAGTGCTATGGCTATAGCTTTACGCTCTTTTATCCCAAACACAACACCGGGAGCTTGAGCACCATCTCGCAAAGTGCTATCCATGAGTTTTATCTGTTTTAACATGCCGTTGTTCATATCTAATCTCTTCTAATCTCATATCAAAGACAGCCTAACCATCTTGACTTATTCATCTTTATATAAAAGATATTTTTCCGCAACTGTTCCAGCTTCCAATGAGTCAAGAATCTCGTCAATAATATCCTCACTCTCAACTCCGCCATACCATCTGTTCTGCGGATATACAACCATGACAGGACCTTGATCGCACATCTTAAGGCAGCAGGTACTTGATACAATTACATCTGAAAGCCCTCTGTCAATAATCTCATTTTCCAAATATGGCAGAAAATCGACAGAACCCTTTCTATGGCATTTTCCTTTAAGTTCGCCAGAAGGTCTAAAGCTGGCACAGACTAAAATATGATGTTTTGGTACGCCCATTTTTTTATATCTCCTTTACATGCAGCCCGTTCCTGTACCAGAACAGCTCATGCGGCATTCTGTTTTTTCACGTTTTAATAGATGATTTATAGATGAACCATTAGCAATGCGAGGAACAATATCTTCTATCAATCCATTGACTTCTAATATCTCCAGACCCTTGCTATAAAGAATCTCTCTTGGAGTTGAACCGATTCCGCTCACTAAAAGCGTGCTGCAATCGGAAATCAGAGCAGCCATATCAAGCCATCTAAGTTCCATTCCTCCTGGATCAGGAGTTTTTCTTTTCTCTACAAATTTTGTATTTCCATCTTCTGTATCATAAATATATAGATAGCGAGCCTCTCCAAGATGCTGATTCACTAAAACACCTTCGCGTGACGCTACAGCCACATATCCTGTTTTATCTGATAATTCAGGCTTTGACGCACACTCTCTTAATTGATTCATAAGAGTTATATCTTCAGGTTCATCAAGAAGCCCGACCGCGTC
>CAZIJN010000003.1:2368-183467 GCA_964539635.1 uncultured Desulfobacterales bacterium
TTAATTGATTCATAAGAGTTATATCTTCAGGTTCATCAAGAAGCCCGACCGCGTCAGCACGACAACGTTTGCAGTGAAGCATCTGTGGAATATATTTCACAGCTTTTGCCCTTATAGCTCCAATCTCCTCTTTTGAAGGTTCTGGAAGATGTGCCAAATTTGAACCCTCATTTGGATAGTATGGCATACAGTTGAGTATATCGACTCCCATACTACCCATCGTGGCTGCTATCTCTTCAACATGGTGGTCGTTTATGCCTGGCAGAACAATAGTATTAACTTTTACGATAATATCACGTTCCTTTAAGCCTCGAATTGCCTCAATCTGCCTCTCTAACAAGATTTGTGCCCCTTTTTTAGCTCCAACGAGTTTTTTCCCGTAACGAACCCATGCGTAAACCTTTGCACCAATTTCAGGATTTACCGCATTTACAGTGACACTTATGTGGCTTACTCCAATATTTTTGATATCATCTAACCACGGAGAGAGATTAAGACCATTGGTTGCAACGCACAGCAAAACATCAGGATATTTCTGACGTGTCATCTCAAGAGTTTTAAGGGTCTCATCTGCATTTGCAAACGGATCTCCAGGTCCTGCTATTCCAACAACCGAAATATTCCCCTTTTTTTCAAATACCTTATCAAGATAGTCCATTGCCTGAAATGGTGTCAGAATCCCGCTTGTCACACCCGGTCTGCTTTCGTTTACGCAGTCAAATTTGCGGTTGCAGAAATTGCACTGAATATTACAACGCGGTGCTACAGGAAGATGAACTCTGCCGTAGGAGCGGCATGCCCCTGGATTAAAGCAGGGGTGATTTTCAATATTCATACAGATACCTCATAAATTAGACTTCCTGCAAAACTGGGAATTACCCCTTGATTTTATTGGCTAAAAATTGAATTTTGCAGGAGGTCTATTGATAATAAAAAATCATTCAAACAGACGACTATCTAAAAATTACATATATGAATAGCCTTACATATACGAATAGCCGATGTCTGATATCTCCTGCCGTCTTTCAAGCAGGGTATTGACTATCTGATCAATAAGCCTCTGTGCCCCGCGATATCCTATATGCAGTATCCTTGAGCCTCCAACTCTGTCATGGACAGGGAATCCCACCCTGACAAGAGGTATCTTAAGCCTTCTTGAAGTTGCGTAACCCTTGCTTGAACCAATCAGAAAATCAGGGCAGCACTCTCTTGCCTCATGTTCGATCTCCATAAAATCAACGCCATCTCGGACTCTAATCTGCTTGAAAAGTGCAGATGGCATAATCTTCTCTATAACCGATTTGAGCGAACCGCTTTTGCCACCAGATGCACACAGGACAGGCACAACTCCGATTTCACTTAAAAATGATGCAGCTCCTACAACTAAATCCTCTTCGCCATAAACTACAGCCCGCTTGCCTGACAGATATTTGTTGCAGTCAATATATGAGTCTATGAGTCTGCCCCTTTCGCTGATAAAAATATCTGGTACAGCCCTGCCTGTAAGTTTTTCAAGAGCATCAAAAAAACGGTCTGTCTCTTTAACACCTATTGGAAACCCAACTCCCATACATGGAACACCAAATCTATCAGATAAAAGCTGCCCTGCACTCTGCTTATCTCCCTTCTTGACAAAGGAAGAGCCGCCTATTTTTGACTTTCCCTTGCTGCAAGACTCTTTTAAATTGTCTTTACTGCTATACTGTTTTGAGTTCTGTTTTGCAGCAAGTATCCTTCCAAGCTCTATACTTCCAGCAGACTTGTGCATGGTTCTGATTGCTGAAACTTTAGTTCCCCCTTTCTGGATAATCTGATACTCAAACCAAGGTTCTCCATCAAGACGCTCGCAATAATCAGGCAGAATAACAGCGTTGATGGACATTGCTGAGAATATCTCCTTAAGATGGCGGATATCTTCATTAGAGAGCATACCCGGAAAACAGTTCAAAGTGAGCTGCTCTCCAAACATTCTCTGCTCTCCATCAGATGCTTCTAAAACATAAGATAAGCCTGTATCGGCTGATATCTTCTCCTCTGCAAACAATGCTTGAGAAGCTGAAATTTTCTGTTTTGCAGAAGGTGTGAGAAATTCGGGATTAAACTTATCAACCACTGCCTTCACAGCCTGATGAAATCCATCTATATGAGTTCCAGTGTAACTTGCTGTTGAAACATGGACAAGCTCTGGCAAACCCTCTGCATTTTTTATGCTGTCAATGAGCATGGGCACATCATCACCTATTGTTTCGCTTAAGCAGGTTGTAGCAATTCCGATCATAGCTGGTGAATATTGGCGTGTTATGTTTTCAATTGCTAACTTTAAGTTTGCACCGCCTCCAAAAATGGCTGTCTCTTCAGTAAAGTTTGAAGATGCAATATCTACAGGCTCCTTAAAATGGCTGATAAGATAACGCCTCATATATGTTGAACACCCCTGTGAACCGTGAAGCAGAGGAACGCACCCCTCAATCCCCTGAAAAGCTAACGCAGCACCTAAAGGAGTACAGAGCTTGCAGGCATTCTGAGTTGCTGTGTAGTTGTGAGGTAATGATCTTTCAATAACTAATGCACTTTTCATCAACTGCTCCTCCCATTTGATCCCATTGCCTCTTTTTTCATTCGTCTTGGAACAAGTTCCCAAACAGGACTCATAACCGTATCATGCACCTCTTTTGCAAAATTTTTCATACCTATAAAACCAGCAAGAGGAATCTTGCGTTCATGGTTATGGTCACAAAAACCAATCCCTAACTTGTAGGCAATGGGACGCTCTTTAACTCCGCCTATAAACAGATCAGCATTTTTTTCAATACAGTATTTTGCAAGCTCTAACGGGTTGGCATCATCTAAAATGACAGTTCCTTCATCACACATCTCTTTGAGCATCTGATAATCCTCTTTTGTGCCTGTCTGTGATCCTGCAAGAATAACTGTCATTCCAAGATGTTTTAGTGCCTTGATAAGCGAAAAAGCCTTGAATGCACCACCAACATAGATAGCCGCTTTTTTGCCCTTTAGATCGTTTTTGATTCTGACAAGTTCAGGCATAATCGCCTTTATCTCGTTTCTTACCAAACACTCTGTCCGTTTCATTATTTCAGGAACATCACCAAAAAATTTAGCAACATCGTAAAGAGCATCAGCCATATCCTCAATGCCAAAGTATGAGACCCGCATAAATGGTATTCCGTAACGATCTTTCATCATGGTGGCAAGATGGGTCATTGAGCCAGAGCACTGCACAACATTTAATGATGCCCTGTGTGCAGCACCTATTTCATCAACCCTTCCATCTCCTGTCATTATAGAGACCACCTGAACGCCCATAGCTTTATAGTATTCACGGATTATCCAAGCCTCTCCGCCGATATTGAACTCACCTAAAATATTGATGCTTTGGGCAGATACAGGCATACGCTCATTTGTGCCGATTAGTTTGAACAGAGCTTCACACGCTGCCTTGTATCCATCTTTTTTAGTGCCTTTAAATCCAGCAGAGTGTACTGGCAGCACAGGTATATTTTTAGCTTTTGATACACGTTTACATACTGCCTCAACATCATCACCAATTATTCCTACAATACAGGTTGAATAGACAAACGCTGCATTTGGAGAATATAGATCAATCAGTTCTAACAGAGCCTGTTCTAACTTTTTTTCTCCGCCGTAAATGGTGTCTGTCTCTGAAAGATCGGTTGAGAAACTCATTCTGTGCAGCTCAGGTCCAGATGAGAGAGCACCTCTTATATCCCATGTATAGGCAGCACACCCGATGGGTCCGTGAATAAGATGTAGTGCATCTGCAATTGGATAGAGAACCACCCGTGAGCCGCAGAATACGCAGGCTCTTTGACTTACTGAGCCGGCAATGCTTTTGGTTTCGCATTTGATATCAAAGTTATCGATACCTTTGCGAAATATCTGACTCTCTCTTGCTTTTAGAACTGATATAGATTCCATGATAGTCTCTTTAAATTTATTTAAATTACATTACCAGCTCAAAGCTCTCTTCTGGAGCATCTCTATCCTGCCTGTCCATAAGTGCGTTAAGTATCTTCTCCATAAGTCTGATTGCACCTTTATAGCCGACAATCGGAAAATAGCTGTGTCCGATTCTATCTAAAATCGGAAAACCCATGCGTACAAACGGGATATCCTCATCGCGAGCAATATATTTTCCATAGGTGTTGGCTATAAGAAGATCAACTGGTTCGTTCTTGATCCACTGGTGGAGCATGTACATATCTCCTGCTGCCATAACATTTACCTTGCAGGGAACATCTGCTGTAAGTTCCATTATTTTAGTTTCAAACGCTTTGCCAGAAGTTCCAGTAACAATATGAACTGGATGCATATCTAAAGCGACTAAAAACTCCACCAAAGGGATCAGGTGATCAGGATCGCCTGCTAAAGCAACACGCTTCCCGTAGAAGTACTGGCTCATATCGGTGATAACATCAACCATCTGTCCTCTCTCAAGGTTGATAGATGCAGGAACATTAACACCTGCAACCTTTCTGAGAACATCTATAAACCTGTCAGTAGCACCAAGACCAATAGGAAGGTCAAGAACCTGACACGGAACCTTAAACTGGCTGTCAAGTGCACGGGCTGCTAAAGCAGATGCCATTGGTCCTAAGGCAATTGTACCTAAGCTGTCTCCGCTGCTTTTAAGCTCTTCGATAGTAACTCCGCCTTGAGGATACATCTTAAATTTTCCGGTCTGAGGAGTGTTTAGTACATTTGAGGTATCTGGAAACATAATTGGATTTATCCCCATCTCTTTGGCTAAACGCTTGATCTCACTCATATCTGAAGGTTCTACATATCCCGGAATAATGTTGTATTTACCATTCTTTTTTCCTGTTGATTCTGCAATCTGGCTTGCCATTGCTTTGGTCATGTTGGCAAATCCTGTTACGTGAGAGCCTACATAACTTGGAGTGCTTGCATGAATTACCCTTTTGCCCTTTGGAATCTTGCCGTCATTAAGTGCCTTGGTTGCAATCTGTGATACATCATCGCCAATAGTTTCAGATAGACAAGTTGTATGAACGGCAATCAGATCAGGCTCATAGGTTGTAAATATGGTGTCAATTGCCTGAATAAGGTTTGCCTGACCGCCAAACACTGACGATCCTTCTGTAAAAGAGCTTGTGGCAGCCATAACCGGCTCACGATAATGCCGCGTAAGTGTGCTTCTGTGGTAGGCACAGCACCCCTGTGAGCCATGACTATGGGGCAGACAGCCGTGAATCCCTAAAGATGCGTACATAGCACCTATTGGCTGACATGTTTTTGCAGGATTTACCGTCAAAGCGGTTCTTGGTTTTATCTCCTTGTTTGTGTGTCTAAGCAGCATTGTCTCTAAATCTCCTGTTTATATTTATCTTCTTGACGGTCATTTACATGTTGTTGCATGTAGTAATTTTATTTATGCTTACGATGGTCTATCTTTAATCTTTTTATATGAAAGTCTCTTAATTGACTTTCCTTTTTCGTTGTGTAAGTCATTTCATGGGAGTTATATGCACAGAGCAAAAATATTTATTCC
Source organism: uncultured Desulfobacterales bacterium (assembly GCA_964539635.1). GTDB lineage: Bacteria > Desulfobacterota > Desulfobacteria > Desulfobacterales > Desulfobacteraceae > Desulfamplus. The sequence goes on from CAZIJN010000003.1 coordinate 7,923, forward strand.
CAGACGTATGTTGCCGAAAGTTCAGGGCTTGACTGCCATGGTGCATCTATATATTTCCAAACTTTGCTGTTCACCATGCGATCAATCTCTTTGTAAAAATTAACAGCTCCTCTAAATCCTGCGTAAGGTCCACCTGAATCGTAACTGTGAAGCTGTTTCATTGGAATACCTGATTTCTGGATAACATACTTCTCTTTAATGCCTGCACAGTAGATATCCGGCTTATAAATCTCTAAAAGCTTTTCAGTCTCATACTGGCTGACATCATCAATAACCAAAGTTCCGCTATCCATATCGTTCATCATTCCGTCATAATCCTTAAACTTAAAGCCGTCTGCTTCAAGAGCTGCAATCTGTTCAGCAGTTTTTCTGGGGGAATATCGTTCAGCGTCTGCCTCTACCTCCAACTCCTCAATGTTTCTGCTGTCAGCATCAACTTTTATATCAGGAATAACATCTCTGCCCTCGTAATCGTCTCTGTGTGCAAACTCATATCCTGCTGAGACAACACGCATTCCTATCTCTTTAAACAGCTCCTGATAGTGGTGGGCACGAGAACCACCCACAAACAGCATTGCAAGTTTTCCCTCACATCTTGCCCTTGCCTTCTCTCTTGCCTCAAGAATCGGGGGCATCTCGGACGCTATAACCTCTTCCACACGGTCAATCAGCTTCTGCTCCCCGAAATACTTAGCGATCTTTCTTAACGATTTGGCTGTTGCCTCTGCTCCGATAAAATTTATCTTTATCCAAGGTATTCCATACTTTTGCTCCATCATGTCAGCCACATAGTTGATTGATCTGTGGCACATGACCGTATTTAAGTCTGCTGTATGGGCATTTGCAAACTGATCATAAGTGGAGTTGCCGCTAAATGTTGAGACAACGCTTATGCCGCACTCATTCAGAACCCTGTCGATCTCAAAACCGTCACCGCCTATGTTGTATTCACCTAAAAGGTTGATGGAATATTCAGCGTCTTTGACTGTATCGTCTTGTCCCACCACATGTTTAAAAATACCGTTGTTGGCAATATGGTGTCCTGCTGACTGACTCACTCCTCTGTATCCTTCGCAACTGAATCCAAAGACGTTGATGCCAAGCTTCTCTTTCATTTCACGGGCAACTGCATGAACATCATCACCGATAAGACCTACAGGGCAGGTGGAAAAAATGCTGATTGCCTTGGGTTTAAAGTTGTCATAAGCCTCCTGTATGGCAGCCTTGAGCTTCTTTTCACCGCCAAACACAATATCTTTATCCTGCATGTCAGTTGAAAAGCAGTAAGTCATAAAATTGTGGTCGGTTTCAGATGCTGGTTTAGTCTGATTCCTGCGGGTCAGCCAACTGTAGAAACCGCACCCAATAGGTCCGTGGGTTATATTTACAATATCTCGTGTAGGTCCAAGGATAACACCTTTACATCCTGCATAACTGCAACCACGCTGGGTAATTATCCCGGGGATTGTTCTGATATTTGAACCCATAACAGGGGGCTTACCACTACTATCTTTAATGTTTATGGCGATCTGAGACGATCTTTTTCGAGCCACTTTCGGTGGATATTTTGCCAATAATTCCTGTTTAACCTCTTTTGAATCAATATATTCAACTGGAGGTTCAACAGCGTTGTTGATTTCGTAAGTCATGGTTGCAATTCCTCTATCTATTTGCACTTTAGGTTAAAAATAGTCTTGAAATTATCATTGAACGTCTTGCAATTTTCATTGAAAATTATCTATCTGTTTTTGTTAACTATTTTTGTTAAAAATCGTCTAAAACAGAGTTGCCGCTCTCTGCTGTTCTGACACTTATTGCATCTACTACAGGAAGCACCCAGACGACGCCATCTCCTGATTTTCCTGTCTTGTTAGCCGTGATAATCGTCTTTACCGTCTTTTTTACTAACTTCTCAGGCACCACAATTGAGATAACCCTTTTGGGTATCAGCCTCTGCCCCGATCCCAACTGTGCAATAGCCTCCTCATAACCCTGCTCTGCACCTTTCAGAAGCGATACATCAACAAGACCCTTGCCCCTTCCGAGTGCCTCCATTGCTGTCATTGACGAGACTCCAGCATTGATAAGAGCCTTTTTGGTAGAGTTGATCATATTCATTCGGATAACTGCCATCACCTCTTTCATGCAGCCACCTCACTTACAACATCGTCTCCTGTCTCCTTGATGCCTGAACTTATAGTGTAAACCTCCTCAACAGGGCTTACAAATATCTTTCCATCTCCAAATGCACCTTTATCCCCTGTTCTGGCAGATTTCATAACTGTGTTTATTACAAAATCTTTATCTTTTGAATCTACAACTGTGATTAGCATCTCTTTTGGAATCTCATCATAGGTAATCTCTCCAATGCGGATTCCACGCTGCTTGCCGCGTCCTGCAACATTCATTCGTGTTACAGCCGGAAATCCAGCTTCCATCAAAGCTGCCATGACGTTATTTACTTTGTCAGGTCTTACTATAGAGCGAATCATTATTTTCATTACTATTGTTCCTTTTTAAATTAGTTTTATATTAAATAATTAGAATCTTAAATAGTCTATCTAAGAGCCTGTTTACATATTAAAAATCTCTAAGTCGCCTTACTATTTCATAGGTTGTTGTATAAACAATATTGGCTGTTTCAATTGTGTATCAAGCTGCGATTCCGTACTGAATAAGAAGGGATTCAAGCTCGTCCATAGCCAAAGGCGTTGGAATGACAAACTTTTCGTTTGAATCTATCTTCTTTGCCAAAGTTCTGTACTCATCAGCCTGCACATGATCAGGAGCGTATTCAATAACTGTTTTACGATTAATCTCTGCTCTTTGAACCATATTATCTCTTGGAACAAAGTGAATCATCTGTGTGCCGAGTTTTTCAGCAAGCACTTCGATCATCTGGAGTTCGTTATCAACGTTCCTGCTATTACAGATAAGTCCTCCTAACCTTACACCACCTGCATTTGCAAATTTAACAATACCCTTGCAGATGTTATTGGCTGCATACATTGCCATCATCTCACCTGACACCACTATATATATCTCCTCTGCCTTGCCTTCACGAATAGGCATGGCAAAACCACCGCACACAACATCTCCTAAAACATCGTAAAAGACATAATCTAATTTTTCATCACCTGCATAAGCACCAAGCTGTTCCAAAAGATTGATAGAGGTGATAATTCCACGACCGGCACAACCAACTCCAGGTTCAGGACCACCAGATTCAGTGCATAATACTGAGCCAAATCCGATTTTTCTGACATCATCAAGCATTACATCCTCTCCCTCTTCTCTTAAGGTGTCCAAAACCGTTCTTTGTGCAAGTCCGCCAAGCAGTAAACGTGTAGAGTCTGCCTTTGGATCACACCCTACAACCATGATCTTTTTACCAGCTTCTGCAAGTCCTGCTACTGTATTTTGAGTTGTTGTCGATTTGCCAATGCCGCCTTTTCCATAGATTGCTATTTTCCGCATGATCTGTTCCTTTTTACTGTTATTATGATTGTTTGATGAAATCTGTTCAGATACGTGTCTGACATTTTCATTTATGACTTTATACTATGCAATTATAAGTCCATTTTAGTATAAAAACTTTAAATATTTAAAATAAATTATGATAATATATTGAAATTATTAATTAATAATATAATTAAACAACGGGTATTTAAGCAAAATATTTAAAAATTAAGATGGATTAAAATCCTTAATTAAAATATTATTAACATTTTTGTATTTATAATATAGTATAATTTCAATTTTGAAATTATTTGTTTAAAATTAGGAATTGTGGGACTCGTATAGATAAGTTACGGTAAATTTAAGCGGGAGTTTTAAACAGATTAAACAGAAAAAAAGAAGACCCCTCTCTACTCTAAAGAGGGGTAAACGGGTGAGATTTATAATAAATCAAGAAAGCAAGGGCAAACGATAATTAAAGAGAACTCTCAAGGGCATTGGCAAGAATATTCATGTGTGATTTTTCTGCCTGTGCAAGCGAATAAAAGGCATCTTTAAGAGATTCATCTTCGGTACGCTCAGACATGACTCTGTAGAGATCAAAGGCTCTATACTCCATTGTAATCGCATTTTCCAGAATATCAGCAGTGCGGTTTTGTGTTCTGTTACCTATTAATTCAGCCATCTGCTCAAAGGCAGCACCTCCTTCGAGAATATCGCCTTTGAGATTCTGATAAATAAGATCAAATGGTTCTATGCTGTTTGAATTTGGCACAATTTTTTTCAGATGAGAATAGATGAGCTTTGCATGACCAAGTTCGCCATCTCTTGCCTGCTGCATAACACCACTGATGCTCTTATCCTTTTCAGAGAGATTGTCAGAATAAAAATGCTCTAAAATATATTCATAAAATCTAAATGCCCCCTTTTCAAGGTTTATAGCATCAATGAGAATCTGGCTTAACTCCTTGTTCAGATTAAAAGTCTTAAAAGAGGGCATACCCTCAACTGTGATACCGTGCCATGCAAGAATACCGCCTTCAAGATTGTATATATCCTTTCCAGCCTCATTAAAGAAATCTGCTGTAAGTGCGGCAGCTTTTGAGCGGATTCCGCTTCTGCAATAGAATATTAGATTTTTTTCAGGCAGCTCTTCTACCTGCTCTTCAAACTGATTAAGCGGAAGAAGTATAGAGCCTGAAATATGAGATTCCTTATATTCAGCAGGCTGTCTTACATCAATAAGCAGATAACTCTTCTCGTGCTCTTTTTCTCTATATGAACGAAATTCATCAGCAGTCATTGTTTTCATATCAGATCACCTATTATCAAATATCAAAAAGAAAATCCCATCAATAGAATATAGATCAAAGTGGAGATAACATCTTAAATTTATTTAAGAATATCTGACATAACCTCATAATGGTCAAACGGAGGCATAATACATGCTCCATGGAAAAACTCATTTGCTATTGCAATCATCTCTCTTGCATTCTCAACACCTTCTACAATCGAATCTTTTGCACGGCTCATTCTCTCTCTCAATCGATCCGGCACAGAAATTCCAGCAACGCGGTTATGCAAGAATTCAGCATGTTTGTAGGTTCTTAAAGGCAGGATTCCCATGATAATCGGGATATTTATATGATCTGTTGAAATGGAAAGAGTTCTTGCAGTATCTCTGTCGTAAATGGGCTGGGTTACAGCAAAAGCAGCACCAGAGGCAGCTTTTCGTTCAAGACGTTCAACCTCTTTTTCCAAACCATTGGATTCAGGACGAAAATCAAGCACAGCACCTGTCAGCATACCTGAGTTTTTAGCCATTTCAATCAACTGGAACACATCAATATCTTTAACATCAGATGTTAGTTTACGCTCCTCAAGTGCGACAAAATCACCGGTAACAGCAAGCACATGTTTAATGCCAAGTGCATGTGCCCCCCAAAAAGCTGACTGGAGGCTTATGCGATTACTGTCTCTTGTCGTGCAGTGCATAATTGCAAATTTTCCAGTTCTCTTTTGAATAAGCGAACAGAGTGTCATTGCACACATGCGGGGTTTTGCAACTGGATTTGACGCAACGCTGAATCCATTTATAGGCAGCTCTTTTAGAGAATCTAAAGCATTAAGAATAGTACAAGGATCAGAGCTGTTAGGTGGAACAACCTCCACTGTGATAACAAAATTTTCAAGATTCATTTCTGAAACTTTATCAAAACCACTGTTGCAAGAAATATCATTTTCTCCCATAATATTAACCTCCTTAATATAATTTATATAGCCATGAAGATTTTGATCAGATAAATTCCCTTATGATCGATTGTTCTATATATATGAATCATTATCTGATTTCCGTAAAGTTTTTTCATGTAACTTAGTGTTATTATCCTGCTTAAGTTAAAAAATCTTTGCCGTAAGTACCATTTTCAGAGTAAAAGAGTTAATTAATTCCAAAAATATGATAAAGACAAGTTAAATATAGTCTAAACTTTTAAATAAAAAAGGAGATGCAGCATGACCGAAAAAGTTATTCAGTCAACAGATGAGATACTAATTCTTTTATGCAAATCGGTTCAGAAGGTATTAACCAAGGCATCAGGCGAGGAGGTATCGTTCTCTCCTATTGTACAGAAGATAAGCAAAACATGTTTAAAGCCCGATATTAGCTGTTTTACCATATTTGAAGGCGGATTGTCAGGGCTGCTTGTAATGAACTTTACAGCAGAGGCTGCAATGGAGATTTACACAAGCTACATGATAAACATGGGTATGCCGAGAGAGGAGCTTTCTATTCTCCATACCTCAGATGATGTTGCCAATATTTTAGGTGAGCTTATGAGCCAGACTATGGGGAGGTTTCAGACTGAACTTAGACAAGAGCTTCAGGTATCAATAAAGTTGAGTCTGCCCAAGATGCTTGTTATTAATAAGGATGTTGTAATCTCTATCGACACAAAGATTGAGACTCCGCAATTTAGAAGAGTTTCGTTTGAAACTGAAAATCACCGACCGTTCTTTTTGGAACTTGGTATTGAAAAGACAGAATTTGAGACTCTTTTCCCATTTGAAAAAGAGCAGGAGGAGGATATAGATGATATTCTTATTGCTGCCCAAAACAAACAGAGGCTTACTGAAAAGCTGAATAGAGACGCTGCTTTAAAATAGTAATGTATAAAAAACTTGACAACTCTCTCAAGTTATAGAATGGTGTTATTGTCAACTAAAACAATGTTTTGTTTGCAAACTGTAATTTAATTTATTTTACATTAATTTAATCTATGGAGAGTGCCGTGAAACTTATTAATCCCAAAACAGAAACTTTTGACCATCTTGATGCAGAGTCAAAAGAGATCATGAGAAAAACCATCGATTTTTTTGAACGTAAGGGTAAGGATAAACTTAAAGAGGATTACCATGCAAAGGTCTGGTATGCTGATTTTCTTGAGTTTGTAAAGCAGGAGAAGATTTTTTATAAACTTCTGACACCCGCAAAATATGGAAAAGAGGGCTGCCGTTGGGACACTGCCAGAAACTGCGACTTTAACGAAATACTTGGATTTTATGGGCTTCCATACTGGTACACATGGCAGGTAACAATTTTAGGTCTTGGTCCTATCTGGATGGGCAATAATGAGGCTGTAAAAAAAAGAACTGCTGAACTTTTAGAGCAGGGCGAGATATTTGCTTTTGGACTTTCAGAAAAGGAGCATGGAGCAGACCTCTACTCAAGTGAAATGACGCTCACTCAGCTCTCAGAAGGCAGATATGTTGCAGACGGAGGCAAATATTATATCGGCAATGCAAATAAAGCTGGTTTGGTCTCTGTATTTGCAAAAGATTCTGACACAGATGAGTATGTTTTTTTTACTGCTGATCCAAAGCATGAAAATTATGATTTAGTTAAAAATGTCGTCAGCAGCCAATCTTATGTTGCAGAATTTGGGCTGAATGGCTATCCAGTTACAGATGCAGATATTCTTTCAAGAGGAGAACACGCTTGGGATTGTGCTTTAAACACAATAAATGTTGGAAAATATAATCTTGGCTGGGCATCAATAGGAATTTGCACCCACTCCTTTTTTGAAGCTATCAACCACGCCTCAAAGAGAAATCTTTACGGAAAATTTGTGACCGATTTTCCTCATGTACAGGCACTTATGACAGATGCGTTTGCCCGCCTTACTGCCATGAAGCTCTTTGCAAGAAGAAATGCAGATTACATGAGAACAGCATCTAAAGATGACAGACGCTATCTCTTATACAATCCTCTTACAAAAATGAAGGTTACAACTCAAGGTGAAGAGGTGATAAATCTCATGTGGGACGTTATTGCAGCCAAAGGTTTTGAAAAAGAGACCTATTTTGAGATGGCTGCTATTGATATCAGAGGGCTTCCAAAACTTGAGGGCACGGTTCATGTAAATATGGCACTGATAGTTAAATTTATGGCAAATTATCTGTTTGCACCTGCCCAAATGCCTGATATTCCTATAGTAGAGAACCCATTAAATGATGATTTCCTATTTAACCAAGGTCCAACAAAGGGACTTGGCAAAACAGTATTTCATGATTTTAATAAAGCATACACAAGCGTTGATCTTCCCAATATTTCAATTTTTAAAGAGCAGATTGCAATTTTTAAAGAGATGTTGGTAGCAGCTCCGCCCCAAAAGGATCAGAGCAAAGATATTGATTTTCTGCTAATTCTTGGAGAGCTGTTTTCAGTTATAGCTTATGGACAGTTGATAATTGAAAATGCAATGCTACGAGGTTTAGATAAAGATATTTTGGATCAAATTTTCGATTTTATGATAAGGGATTTTTCAAAATATGCACTTCAGCTCTATTCCAAAAGCAGCAGCAATGAAAAGCAGATGGAATTTGCCATGAAGATGATCAAAAAGCCTGAACTTAATCAAGAGCGTTTTAAAAGAGTCTGGAAAAATTACGTATTATCATTAAAAGATACTTATGAGATGAACAAATAAAAAGTTGACAAAACATCAGCATGTAAAGTATTTTAGCTTAAATTTTTTTTATGTTATGCAATTAAAAAACAGCCACTTAAGCCAAAGACGAGTCACTATTTTCTGACCATTTTGGCTGTGGCTGTTATCATTTTTTATCAAAAAATATAAACTTGCTGGAGGAACATTCATGGCATTAACCAAAACTGACATCACAGAAAAAATTCAACAAAATCTGAATATTTCACGAACTACTGCCTATAACATAATGGAGGATTTTCTACAGATCATAAAAGAGAGTCTTTCAAATGGAGAAGATGTAATGATAAGCGGATTCGGAAAATTCTGTGTCAATGAAAAGAACTCCAGAAAAGGGAGAAATCCTGCCACAAATCAGGAGATGAATCTTCCTGCAAGAAGAGTTGTAACATTCAAATGTTCAGGAAAACTTAGAAATCTTATTAATGGAGAACCAGCATAAAAAGCTGCTTTTGGATATCTGAAAACTTCAAGATTTGACAACTTGAGCAAAAAAGCTGTCAAATCTTACTATAAACCTATTTTTCTTTCTTCTTTATATCTTGCTTTATATCTTGAAATCTAAACACCAATTCATCTTTTGATACCATTCCCAACTCATGCCTTGCAATATGCTCAATATAGCTGATATCGCTTTTAAGGCGATTGATCTTTCTTTCAAGTATCTTGTTAGACTCATTTATAGCATCATTTTCACTTATGATTGCCTCTTCTTGCAGCTTTAATTTGTGTACGTCCATAAATCCATTTTTGCCATAAAGTATTAAAAATGCAAGAACTATCATTACAGATATTGCTGAAATGTAGATTGTCTTTTCCAAAATATTTTTGATCCTTAAATTTTTATTTTTAATAAACTTATTTACGGTTAAACAACTTTAGAAACTTTAGTTCAGGAATCTTGAAAATTAACCCCAAACCTGCATAAACAGAAGCACCTAATATTATAGAGACAACAACGCCAAACAGCAACCTTGATTTGTCTGTAAAAATCTCTGCCGGACACAGACTCTTAGAGGCAATATAAACAACTGCATACATTATCAAAGCAAAAAAAGATGAACGCAGCGATGTATAAATAATCTCTCTCCACGATAATGCAAAATTAACTGTTGAAAGAGCTTTTACCAGAAAAATAAGATTTAAAATAGATGCGCAAGATATTGAGATAGAAAGCCCGTAAACTCCCAATTTATCCATCAGAACAAGTGATAATACAATATTAGATATTATTGAAACTACTCCGCCAACAAAAGGAATTGTTATATTAGAAAGTGCGTAAAATATCGGAACAATGATCCTTAATCCTGAAAAAGCCCATAACCCTCCGCATAAACAGAAAATAACCCAAGATGTGGCATAAACATCATTTATGTTAAAAGCACCTTGATAAAAAAGAAGAGCTACAATCGGTTCTCTGAGCACAATCAAGCCCGCTGTAGATGGTATGATCATAAACAGGACAATTCTGACTCCTTTCACAAAAAGAGCAGATGCCTGACCAATATCAGACATGGCAACGCTTTTGGAGATTAAAGGAAATATAGATGTTGATACTGAAACTGTAAAGAGTGCAAGCGGAAACTGAACAAGCCTGTCTGCATAATAAAGATATGAGACACTGCCTTCATAAAATTTTGATGTCATGCTTGATGCCATGAATGTAGCTGCAAGCATATTAATCTGACATGGGGCAATTCCTACTAAAGAAGGGAGCATAATTTTAAATGTCCGCATCGCATCAGGGTGAAACAGAGTAACCCTGCCTTTGAATGTAAACCCTTTTTTCATCATAAATGGAATCTGAATAAAAAGCTGGAAAAATCCGCCTATTGCAACTCCCCACGCTATAACAACTGCCGGCTGGGTTGAAAATCGGGCAATAAAAAGGGCAAAAATAATAATGGTTATGTTCAGAATAACCGGAGCAAAGGCTGGAGCAGCAAAATGCCCCATTGAGTTTAATACAGCCATACAGATTGACATAAGAGATACAAATATTAAGTATGGCATCATTATATTTGTAAGTTGTATGGTTAAATCAGGTGTTGCAAAAAAGGATTCAGTAAATAAGAAATATAAAAATAAAAAAAGCAGACCAGATAACAAAATAAATGCTAATGCACTCAGTGCCATATCAAAAGCATCTTTTTTTCCTTTTTGTGCTAAAATTGTAGTAAACACAGGTATAAAAAATATGCTGAGTGCTCCGTCTGAGAAAAATTTTCTGAAAAGGTCAGGTATTCTAAACGCTGCAAAAAAGGCATCGCTGTAAATGCCTGCTCCTAAAATCATAGCTGCAACCGAATCTCGTACAAATCCTAAAATACGGCTTATAACCATGAGAGTTCCTACTACTCCCGCATCTTTTATTATCTTTTTGTCAGAGCGGGAAAAACTCTCTCTATCGGGCAGATGTTCCAAGTTTTTATCATATTGTTGAAGCAAGGAGTTTTTCCTTGACAAAAGAGTTCAATATACAGTAAATTCATATACTTTAAATACATCATCTAAGGCATATAATTAAACTCAAATATTAATAACACAAAAATAATAACACTAATAAACAAATAATACAAAAAAGTAAGGAGTAAGACAAAATTGGCTAATCATAAATCTGCTGCAAAAAGAGCTAAACAAAATGAAGTAAGAAGACTCAGAAACAGATCTGTCAGGTCTAATATGAAAACAGAGATAAAAAAAGTATATGCTGCAAAAGAAGAGGGTGCTGATAACACTATGCAGATTTTTCAAAATGCACAGTCTGTTATTGCAAAGGCAGCAAAAAAAGGAATTCTACACAAAAATACAGCCGCCCGTAAAACTTCAAGACTTGCCAAATATCTAAATAAACAGGCTCAAGCAGAATAAAAAAATAATCTCAAGTTGAATAAAAAATTGTAGAGACAAAACAAGATTTTTTGTCTCTACATTAAAAACTACCCCGCTTCAAAACTATCTTAAATCTAACAACCTACTCTTAACTTTATATTAAAGCCTTCTCGCTCATATCCAGAAAATTCTTCTATAAAAACAGCTTTGTAAGTCAATTAAAAATCATCTGTCATCTGGCTTACAACTCTTCTTGCAAAACGCTCTGCAACTATTTTCAGTGTTGATTTTACAGCACTCTCATCTATAAGATTATCGTGGGTAACAGCGTATGAATCACTCTGTGTAAAATTATTTAAGGAAAATAAAATATCTCCTTTTTTCCCTTTCATCTCAACATTTACAACTGCATTAAGCCCCCTCTTATATACCACATCTTCTGATGTTCTTGATAAAGCATCAAAAGAGACAGAAACAATAGTGCCGTATATCACTGCATCAGGAGCAGAGTTATTAAAAGGCTGCTTATTTTTTGATTCTCTGTCGTCTGTTTTTAACTCCTCTGGCTCATCGCTATCTGCATTTACTACTGTAACCGAGCTGTTTCTCATAAGCTCTTCAATCAAGGCGTTGGTGAAGATTATTTCAGCACCAACTTGCGAACTCTTATTTTTAAACACCATAACAGAGACGCTTTTCACACTGCCTGATAATAGACCGCCCCCCTGCAGCGTATAGCCGCAGGAGAAGAGCATTATAGTAAAAAATAGAGCGATCAACACTGCAAAAATAGGATTAGTTTTCATATAAAAGCCTTATGGATCAGATAACAATATTGACCAATTTCTTTCTAACCACTATCACCTTTTTAATATTTTTACCCTCTATATGCTTTTGAACTATCTCATCTGAAAGGGCTGTCTTTTTTATCAGATCATCACTGCTGTCTGCACTGATTGAGAATTTTGATCTAAGTTTGCCGTTAATCTGAATTACAACCAAAATCTCATCAGATGCTAAAGCATCTTCTTGATAAGAGGGCCAAGGCTGCTCTGTGATAGTGCCTGATTTTTGGATATGTCCGCAATCTTTTGCATCTGCTGAATCCGAACTCTTGCAATGAGCAGATAATCCCATAAGCTCCCACACCTCTTCTGCAAAATGAGGTACAATCGGAGAGAGAAGCAGAATAACATGCTCAATCGCAAATAGTGCAACAGATTTAATCTCATCAGAAGAGCCTGTATTTAACTCAATGCTGTACATGGCATTTACAAGCTCCATAACAGCACTGATTGCAGTGTTGAAATGGAAACTCTCTTCAATATCATCTGTAACCTTTTTGATGGTCTGATGTGCTTTGGTGTATAGTTTTTTTGCATCACTATCACAAAGTTCAGATAAAGCTCCTGTATATGGTTTAATATCAGAAGAACCTTTTGTCATCTCAATGCAGGTCGCAGCAAGACGCCACACGCGGTTTATAAACCTGTAGCACCCTTCAACGCCGTCATCATTCCACTCCAAACCCTTTTCAGGAGGAGCCGCAAAAAGGCAGAAAAGACGCGTGATATCTGCTCCATATTTATTTAAAAGATCATTTGGATCAACGACATTTTTTTTAGATTTAGACATCTTGATCACTCTGCCTATCTCAACATCGCTGCCACACTTTTTACACGCTGCCTTTCCATCAGCAAACTGAGCCTCTTCTGGAAATATATAGCCATGTTCAGGACACTTTAGAGTCTCTTTTGAGACCATTCCCTGAGTTAAAAGATTTGTAAACGGCTCTTTAAAATCAACAAGCTCTAATGTGTTTAAAACCCGCATAAAATAGCGTGAATAGAGCAGATGCAAGATTGCATGTTCAACTCCGCCGATATATTGATCAACAGGCATCCAATATTTTACAGCCTCTTTGTCAAACATTGCAGTATTGCAATGAGGGCTGCAATATCTTACAAAATACCATGATGACTCAACAAATGTGTCCATAGTGTCAGTATCACGCCTTGCATCACTTCTGCCGCACTTTGGGCATGCTGCTCTCTTGAAAAAATAGAGCGTAGGAAGAGGAGAACCGCCACTGTCAAGCAGATGGGCATCTTCAGGCAGAGTTATCGGAAGATCAGATTCCGGCACAGGAACAACTCCGCAGCTTTGGCAGTGGATCACAGGAATCGGCGCCCCCCAGTAGCGTTGGCGTGAAATACCCCAGTCGCGGAGCCTGAAACTTATGGTCTTTTTTCCAATCCCCTCACTCTCAAGCCAGTTGGTTATATCTTCCATTGCCTCAACATTGTCCATGCCGTTATATCTGCCAGAGTTGACAAGGGTTCCGGGTTCTGGGCGGGCTTGAGTCATGTTTGCAGCATCAAGAGCCTCAGCCTCCCCTTTGGGCTGGATAACAACAACAATATCTAAGCTGTATTTTTTTGCAAAATCAAAATCTCTCTGATCATGTGCAGGAACTGACATTACTGCACCAGTTCCATATTCCATCAAAGCAAAATTTGCTGTATAAATCGGCATGCGTCTTCCATTTGCAGGATTGATGCACCAAGCACCAACAAAAACCCCCTCTTTTTCATACTTTTCAATTGAAGAAGATGAGCGTTCCTGCTTTGATATTTTATCAACAAATGCAGCAACTGCACTCTCCTGCTCAGTTCCTTTTGATAGAGATTCAACCAAAGGGTGTTCAGGTGCCAAACACATAAAAGTTGCCCCAAAAAGCGTGTCTGGTCTTGTGGTAAAGACCTTTATATGTTCATCTTTTCCTTCAATTTTAAATGAAATCTCTGAGCCTGTGCTTTTGCCGATCCAATTTTTCTGCATCAGTGTAACTTTTTCGGGCCACCCGGGCAGTTTATCGCAGTGAACCAGCAGATCATCAGCATAATCTGTAATTCTAAAAAACCACTGCCACAATTTTTTCTGCTGCACCAGCTCCCCGCACCGCCAGCATGCGTCTGACTCTACCTGCTCATTTGCAAGAACGGTCTGGCAGTGTTCGCACCAGTTGACATAGGACTCTTTTCTATAAACCATATCTTTTTCAAGCATCTTCAAGAAAAGCCACTGCTCCCATCTGTAATATTCCGGCGTGCAGGTTGTAACTTCTCTATCCCAATCGTATGAAAAGCCCATTCTTTTAAGCTGACCCTTCATACTGCTTATGTTCTGGTATGTCCATGCTGCCGGGTGGGTTTTATTGTCAATAGCAGCATTTTCAGCAGGCATACCAAATGCGTCCCAGCCCATTGGGTGGAGAACATTGTAACCGTTCATTCTTTTATATCTTGCCACTACATCACCAATAGTGTAGTTTCTCACATGACCCATGTGTATTTTACCGGAGGGGTAGGGAAACATCTCCAGCAGGTAATACTTCTTTTTTGATTTATCCTCAGATGCACGGAAAATGTTATTTTTTTCCCAATATTCCTGCCATCTGGATTCTACTCGTTCAGGATTGTAACGGTCTTCCATCATAGATATACACGCCTCCAAAAAATATATTTGAGATATTTCAAATTGAAATTAAATACTAAAATTACTTAAAATTATGGATTAACTATCAATATTTTAATTAAAAAATTATTTAAAATAAGATATTTAATAAAATTTAAGGCAAACATAAATGCCACAATATCCTATAAATAGCAAGTCTGAGAATCTGCTGGTTATAGTAATTTACGATTGGATAGGTTTGTTGTAAGCAACTTTAAGATTTATGCGAGTCTGTTTAAAAAAATATAAAATTATATCACTAAGGAGGATGCAAAAACAGGCATTGAATGACAAGAAAGATATTGATTAATGCACTCGATACAGGCGAATGCAGAATAGTTACGGTCAAAGATAACAAATTAGAAGAGCTTCACCTTGCAACAGACGCCAAAGAGATAACTCAAGGAAATATTTATAAGGCAGTAATTACAAGAGTTGAGCCAAGTCTTCAGGCGGTATTTGTTGATTATGGTGCTGAACGGCAAGGTTTCTTGCAGCAGCAGGAGATACACAGCGACTATTTTATGGATAACGATTCAGGCAACAGAACCTTGAATCATATCGTTAAAAAAGGGCAGGAGCTTCTTGTACAGGTGATAAAAGACCCTATAATGCACAAAGGGGCAATGCTTACCACATTTATCTCTCTGCCCGGAAGATTATCTGTGCTTATGCCGGGAACAACTACCCGCGGCGTATCAAGACAGATAAATTGTGAAGAAGAGAGGAAAAGGCTTAAATCGCTTGTTGAGACTATGAAGCTGCCAGAGGGTTTTGGGTTGATTGTGAGAACCGCCGGCAAAGATGCTACCAAAACAATGCTTGCCAATGATTTAAAGTATCTTATGAGAGTGTGGAAAAGCATAAGCGATAAAAGCATAGAAAGCCCCACTCCAGCCCTTTTATATAAGGAACAAAATCTTGCTGTTAGAACATTAAGAGACTATTTCACAGCCGATGTTTCAGAAATATTAATAGATGATGAGGAGGTTTTTAAAGAGGTAAAGGAGTTCATAAAGGTTATTGCACCAAAACAGCAAAAAATTGTAAAATTTCTACGAGGGGAGACCCCTATCTTCTCAAAATATGGTCTTGAGGCTCAGATTGCTTCAATATTTGAGACTAAAGTTCCTTTAAAATCAGGAGGAGCGATTGTCATTGACCAGACTGAAGCTCTTGTTGCAATTGATGTGAATTCAGGAAAATCTACCGGAAAAAGAAATATTGAACAGACTGCATTTCACACAAACCTTGAAGCTGCTGAAGAGATTGCAAGACAGCTTAGACTTCGTGATATGGGCGGATTAATTGTTATTGACTTTATTGATATGAAAGAGACCCGCCATAGAACTGAAGTTATGAAGACACTTAAAACCTTTCTAAAAGCAGACAAAGCAAAAACAAAAGTCGGCATAATCTCAAAATTCGGGCTTTTAGAGATGTCCCGCCAGAGAATCAGACCATCTATCACATTTGGCAACTTTACCACCTGCCCGCACTGTCAGGGGCGGGGAATGATACACTCTGTAGAAAATCTTGTTCTCTCATTTATGCGTCAGATAAATCTCAATACAATAAAAGGCGATATCAGAAGCGTTACAGCAGTACTACCCAAAGAGGTTGCAGACTATCTGCTCAATAAAAAACGCAGAGAGCTGGTTGAGCTTGAAAATAAACGCAATATGACAGTATCAATCATAAGTGACCCGAATATGATCTGGGTTGACAGCAATATTGTTTATAACAAATAATAAAAAATGAGATTATTGTTAAAGTCAGAATAACTTAAACCAACTTAAACTATCTGATAAATCTAACTTGAACTATCTTAATAAATGCAAGAATATAAAAAAGCTCTGTCTTGACATAACCATCTCTTTTGTGTATCTGAAACAGTTTCAATGTCTCTTTTAAAAAAACATTTGTAATACTATCTATCAACCTTAAAAATTTTTATGGAGGAGTTTCTATGATCAGCACAGCATATGCGATGGGACAAACCGGAGCAGCAGGTGCACCAGCAGGCGGTGGTTTAACAGCTTTTATTCCCCTGATTTTGATGTTTGTAATATTCTACTTTCTTTTGATAAGACCTCAGCAGAAAAGGGCAAAAGAGCATCAAAATATGGTAAACAATCTTAAAAAAGGGGACAGAATTATAACCTCAGGTGGAATACACGGTACTATAACATCACTTGGCGACACTACTGTATCGCTTGAAATTGCTGAAAGTATTAAAATTAAAATAAACAGAAGCAATGTTGCTGCTCTTAACCAGAAATCTTCTACACCACAGAAGACAAAGGATAAAGAGAAGACAAAAGAGTTAGACAAGCCTCAAGAGTAAGAAAACAAATAGTTTCAAAGTATGGATTAAATTAAAAAACAGTCCCTATAAAAAACATAATTTTATATAAAATACAGGAGTATTTTAGATTGAAAATGTTCACATGGCGGGGAGTTGTCAGCATAGTTGTATTGGTCGGAGCATTTATCTATCTTATGCCCACCTTTAAGGCTGACATATGGCCCCATAAAAAGATAAATCTTGGACTGGACCTTCAAGGCGGAATGCACTTAGTTCTTGAGGTACAGACAGAAAAAGCGGTTGAAACTACAATTGAGCGTACTGCTGATGAACTTAAACAGGAGATGCGGAAAAAGGATGTAAAACATCTTGGCGTATCCTCTGGAGTGTCAGACGGCACAACCTCGTCAGATGGAAAAAATAGTATAACAGTTGAGCTGCAAGGTGAAGAGAATCTAAAAGGATTTAATACCATTGTGAGTGAAAACTTTAATGATTACAAAGTAGAATCAACAACATCTGACAACGATAAACACCGCATCGTGCTGGCTCTTCCAGACGAAGAGACAGTGAACATAAAGAAGATGGCTACAGAGCAGGCTCTTGAGACCATAAGAAACCGTATAGATGAGTTTGGTGTAAGCGAGCCTGATATAAGAATCCAAGGTGAAAATAGAATTCAAGTTCAACTGCCCGGAATCAAAGATACAAAGCGTGCTAAAGAGCTTATTGGAAAAACTGCAAGGCTCAACTTTCAGCTTGTTGATGAAACCGGTGATGCTGATGCAGCAGTAAAAGGGACGGTTCCACCGGGAGATGAGCTTTTATATCAAATTGAGAGCACCCAATCTGGTACTTTAAACAAAACTCCATTCTTAATTCAAAAAAGGGTTCTGCTTGACGGCAGTGCTCTTACAAATGCAAGAGTTGAGATAGATTCTCAGTTTAACGAACCTTATGTGAGCATAGAGTTTGACAGAAAAGGGGCAAGAATATTTGAGAGAATAACCGGTGAAAATATCAAGAAAAGACTTGCAATTGTTCTTGATAAAAATGTCTATTCTGCACCGGTAATACAGGACAGAATAGCTGGCGGAAAGGCACGGATTACCGGGAATTTTACAATGGAAGAGGCAAAAGACCTTGCAATTGTTCTTAGAGCAGGTGCTCTTCCTGCACCAGTTAAAATTATTGAAGAGAGAACTGTAGGTCCAACCCTTGGTTCTGACTCTATAAGAATGGGGATTATATCAGGTTTGGTCGGCTCTGTTCTTGTGGTGATCTTCATGGCAATCTACTATATGGGTGCAGGATTTATTGCCGACCTTGCTTTAATAGCCAACATTATCCTTATTGGTGCAGGGCTTGCAGCTTTTCAAGCAACTTTAACCCTGCCGGGTATTGCTGGTATTGTTCTTACAATTGGTATGGCTGTTGATGCAAATGTTCTTATTTATGAGAGAATAAGAGAGGAAATTGCATCAGGCAAGACACCTGTTGCAGCAGTTAATGCCGGTTTTGAAAGGGCTGCAATAACCATTATGGACTCAAACGTCACCACTTTAATTGTGGCAATTGTACTTTTCCAATTTGGAACTGGTCCTGTTAAAGGTTTTGCAGTTACATTAGCCTTAGGTATAGTTTCAAGTATGTTTACAGCTTTAATACTTTCAAGAAGCATCTTTAACTATATTGTTTCTGTAAGAAGAGTAGCTAAATTAAGCATATAAATTAAAGCAAAAATTTTAAGGAATATAACAGATAATGCAGTTTATAAAACCTGGTATTAATATCAATTTTACAGGCAACAGGGTAAAGGCTTATATCCTCTCTCTTGTTCTTATTGTAATAAGCTTAGGTTCGCTTATAGTAAAAGGCGGACCAAATTATGGAATTGATTTTGCCGGCGGTATGCTTATACAGGTAAAATTTACCGAAAGTATTCCTATTGAGAAGATACGAGTTGGTATGAACAAAATAGGGCTGAAAAATACCTCTGTGCAGGATTTTGGTGAAGATGAGACCAGTGAGTTTCTTATAAGATCAAGCAATACAGATATGTCTGGAGACACGTTGTCTCAATCTGTTACTCAAGCACTTAAAGATTCAACTGGTGCTGAACCTGAGATAAGACGTATAGAGATGGTAGGTCCTCAGGTAGGGCAGGATTTAAGAACTCAGGCTCTGCTTGCAATATTTTATTCCCTGCTCTTTATAACCATATATATTTCAGGCAGATTTGAGATGAAATGGGTTCTATCTGGTGTGATTGCAGGAGCATTGATGTCAGCGGTCTATTTTCTCTCAATTTTTAATGTAGGAATACCGCTTCTGATTGCAGCAGCACTTGGTGTAACACTCTTTCTATTTTGGTATATGAATCTTAAATATGCAATGGGTGCGGTTATCTCACTTATCCATGATGTTACAATAACTGTAGGAGTATTTTCTGTATTGAACCTTGAGTTCTCATTGCAGATAGTTGCGGCTCTGCTCACAATTATTGGTTACTCTTTAAATGATACAATTATTGTTTTTGACAGAATAAGAGAAAATGTAACTAAATACAGCAAACTGCCTTTAGAGACACTGATAAATAAAAGTATTAACGAAACTTTGAGCAGAACCATTTTAACATCAGGAACAACGCTTGTTGCTCTGTTTGCTCTCTTCTTTTTAGGAGGAGAGATTATACACAACTTTGCCTTTGCAATGATATTTGGTATTTTTATTGGTACATACTCCTCAATTTTTATTGCAAGTCCGATTCTTCTTCTTTCAGAAAAAAAGGTAAAACAGGCAGCAGCTACAACATCTAAAGCAACCGCTACTCTAAAAAAGCGATAATATGGTGTTTGTATGAAAAAATTCTCTAAACTCTCTGCTGGGCTTCCAATATTTTCTGCCTCTATTTTAACGGCACTTTGCATATTTTTAATATCATCGTGTTCATCAAATACAAAAACAGCAAAATCGTCAGCAGAGGGTTATAGAGAATCTGAATATAGTAAAGATATTTCAGGTAATAGCAAATCTAATAAAAGTGTTGAGCAGAGGCTTGATAGTATCTCTTCAAGGTTAGAGAGGGTTGAGAAGACGCTCGGATTAAACGAGGCTCAAGATGATGTAATCTCTGATGATGCTGATATTAATGAGGCTGATATCAGTGATGAAGAGAGCAGTTCTATCAAAGCAGATCAAGATCAGAACGCTTCTTCTAACTTCTCCTCCTCTTTTGAGCAGAATGTTAATACACCATCTAAAACTGACAGCGTATCTAATAACTCTTACAAATCACCAGATATTTTATATAAAAATGCCCGTTCGCTTCTTCTTAGCAAGAACTTCAAAGCTGCTGAAGCAGAGTTTAAATCAATTGCTGACAACTATCCAGACCACACGCTTGCTGTTAATTCTTTATACTGGATGGGCGAGTGCCGTTACTCTATTAAAGATTATCAAGGGGCAATCACAATCTTTAAACAGCTTGTGGATAGATATCCTGATGGAAGAAAAGTTCCAGATGCACTTTTAAAAACTGCATACTCATATCTGTCTATTAAAGATAATGAAAATGCCCGTGAGTATCTAAAAATGGTAGTCAAAAAATTTCCATTTTCACCTGCTGGAGAAAAAGCCGAGCAAAAACTCCAATCTCTAAGATAAACCTTTAATTTAATTATCTTCTGTTACCGCTCAATTTTTTACTATAAATTTAATACAAAATTGAGCGTTGAGGATAAATTACAAATAGCCAATACAAATGTCTCAAACACTCTACCACTATCTTCCTTGGTTTATACTCAAAAATATTCCCGGAGTTGGCAATATACTCTACAAAAGACTTATCCAGAGATTCGGCTCTCCTGATGATGTTCTAAACGCCCATCAAAATGATTTAGCAGCCGTTAAAGGTATGAGCAAAAAAACACTGTCTGCTATTTTAAATCCAGCTTTTAGAGCCTCCTCTGTAACTGACCAACTCAAAAAGGAGATGCAGCAAATCGAGCGGGCAGGATTTAAAATAGTTACGATGGTCGAACAAAATTACCCGGCACTACTCAAACAAATTCCTGATCCGCCTCCCTATTTTACCTATATAGGTTCGCTTGATGCAGTCAGTGATCAATCTCAATCTTCTCAGCCGCCCTCTTCTATTGCTATTGTGGGTTCACGGGAGGCGACATCCTACGGGCTGAAAAATGCAGAATCTCTTGCATATGATCTTGTTCTAAACGGCTTTGAGGTGGTAAGCGGAATGGCTATTGGAATAGACACTTCTGCACACAGAGGAGCTTTAAAAGCAGGAGGCAGAACAGTTGCCGTTCTTGGAAGCGGTCTTTCCAAGATTTATCCATCAGAAAATAGAGGTTTGTTTTATAAAATAGCAGATAATGGTGCTGTAATTTCAGAGTTTAGAGTTAATGATGAGCCTCAAGGCCGCCATTTTCCGATCAGAAACAGAATCATTGCGGGTATCTCTTTAGGTACTGTTGTGGTTGAGGCTGCCCAAAAGAGCGGCTCTCTTATAACTGCACGACTTGCAGCAGAGTACAATCGGGAAGTTTTTGCTGTGCCAGGGGATATACATTCGTTCAAAAGTGCCGGCACTCATGCACTTTTAAAACAGGGTGCAAAACTTGTGGCAAACTATATAGATATTGTTGAGGAATTTGCTTACATATCGAATTTAAAGGTTGAAGACCAAAAGCATTGCGATCAAACAGAGAGTAAAAAATCAAAATTTAAAGAGAACTCTCTTTTTGAAGATAAACCAAATAACCAGAAAAATAAAACTGACAAACAAACTCTCTCTTTATTTGAACCTGATAACTACCAGAGTGCTGTTTTAAATATCCTTCAATCTTCTCCCATGCACATTGATAAAATTATCGAGCAGTCGGGTCTTGATACAGCAGGCATAACTGCCGCACTTATGGCTCTTGAACTGATGGGAATAGTAAAACACTCTCCGGGAAAAATGTTTTATAAAAATAGCTTATAATGTTGAGGAGTAAAATTGAGTAAACCACTGTTAATTGTTGAGTCCCCTACCAAAGTTAAAACACTTAAAAAATATTTAGGAAATGAATATAATGTTGCAGCTACAGCAGGTCATATCAAAGACCTTCCGCAAAAAGAGCTTGGCATTGATATTGAAAATGACTTTAAGGCTGAATATCTCAATATAAAGGGAAAATCCAAAGTAATTAATGATCTGAAAAATGCTGCCCAATCCACAGATACAGTCTATCTTGCACCTGACCCTGATCGTGAAGGTGAGGCAATTGCATTTCATACAGCCGAAATCTTAAAGAAAAAGGGACGACAGTTTTATAGAGTTCTTATCCATGAGCTGACAAAAAAAGGGATTGCTGAAGCACTAAGCCACCCAACTGAGCTGAATGCCGACAAATACGAGGCACAGCAGACCAGAAGAACTTTAGATCGTTTAGTAGGCTATCAGATATCTCCTCTTTTGTGGAGAAGGGTACAGGGAAATTTAAGTGCTGGTCGGGTGCAGTCGGTTGCCCTAAAAATTATATGTGACCGTGAAAAAGAGATCAGAGCTTTTACAGCAGAAGAGTATTGGACAATTACCGCAGATCTGCTTGCAGAGGTGCCCCCGCTTTTCGTAGCAGCACTTGCCAGACACAAGGGTAGAAAAATAACGATTCCAAATGAGAAAAAAGCATCGCAGATAATAAAAGAGCTTGAATCATCAGATTTTACTGTAGATAAGATCACCATAAAAACGCTTAATAAAACACCTCTTCCGCCGTTTATTACGAGCAAATTGCAGCAAGATGCGATCAACAGGCTCAAATTTTCTGCTAAAAAGACAATGTCTGTAGCACAGCAGCTTTATGAAGGTATTGAGATAGGCACGGGCGGACCAGAGGGTTTAATCACATATATGCGTACAGATTCAACCCGTATTGCTGCTGAGGCTGCTAACGAAGCCCTCACGCTTATTAAAGACAAATTCGGTGCTGAGTATGCAATGGAAAAGCCAAGATTCTTTAAAAATAAAAATAAGGCTCAAGATGCGCATGAGGCAATAAGACCGACATCTGTTTTTAACACTCCAGGGAGGGTACAACCTTACCTGACACCAGATCAATTTAAACTTTATGATCTTATATGGAAACGGTTTGTTGCATCACAGATGGCAGCGGCAATGATTGATCAGAAAAATATCTCTATCTCAGCCGGCGAATACTCATTTAACGTGGGTGGCAATACAGTTAAATTTTCAGGATACATGGCACTATACTCTGATGTTGAAGAAAAAAGTGACGGTGATGACAAATCAGATGAAAAAGAGAGCCAAGACTCGTCTGACAACTACAAAAAATTAGGAGAAAAAGAGCGGCAGGTTATTCCAGAGCTTAAAGAGGGAATGAAATTAGACGCAAAAAAGATCACGCCGACCCAGCATTTTACAAAGCCGCCGCCAAGATTTTCAGAGGCATCGCTTGTAAAAGAGCTTGAAGAGAACGGAATCGGCAGACCAAGTACATATGCGACTATTCTCTCAACTATTCGGGATAAAGGGTATGTTGATCTTGTAAAAAAATATTTTGTTCCCAATGAACTTGGATTTATTGTCAACGATCTCTTAGTTGCCTCATTCCCTGAAATTCTTGATGCAGCCTTTACGGCACAGATGGAGAATAATCTTGATAATATTGAGAACGGCAGCCGAAAATCTATTCAAGTGCTCAACGATTTTTATGCCCCTTTTAAAGAGAGGCTTGCTGATGCAACTGAGAATATGCTCAACGTGAAGGGCGTGGGAATACCTACTGATTTAAAATGCCCTCTTTGCGGCAGGCAGCTTAATATCAAAATTGGAAAAAACGGACACTTTATCGCATGTACAGGATATCCTGAATGCTCATTTTCCAGCAACTACACCCGCAACGAAAAAGGAGAGATTCAGATTTCTGAAAGCATTGCTAAATCAGATTTAACTCCTGTCAAAAATTGTGATAAATGCGGCAGGCCAATGGTAAAAAAAGAGGGGCGTTATGGAGAGTTTATAGCTTGTACAGGGTATCCTGAATGTAAACATACTGAATCTCTTTATGCAGTAGAGCCTGTAAAACCGACTGATATCCGCTGCCCTGTTAAGGGGTGCACAGGTATGATTGTGAGTAAAAAATCTCGGCGTGGTAAAGACTTTTATGGGTGTGATAGATATCCAGAGTGCGATTTTGCATCATGGGATAAACCAGTAAATAAAAGCTGCCCTAAATGCGGTTCTCCATATTTAGTTGAGAAAGAGACCAAAAAAGATGGGTTGATACTTGCGTGTCCTGTTAAGGGGTGTGGTTATAAAGAGTGAAGATGGCAGGCTGCAAAATGTTCATGTTCTGAATTTTCAGCATCTCTGCCTGATCTGTTTTCCTCTTTTATAGTGTTGTCAACGGTTTTAAGGCGGGGAACTTCATTTTTGCAAATATCCATCACATATCTGCATCTTGTATGAAACCTGCAACCTTTTGGGGGATTTATGGGAGACGGAACTTCACCTTTTAAGATTATCCGCTCTCGCCTGATTTGCGGGTCTGGAACTGGAATGGCAGATAAAAGTGCCTCTGTGTATGGATGTTTTGGGTTGTTGTATAGTGCTTGTGTATCTGCCATCTCTACAATCTGCCCAAGATACATAACTGCAATTCTATCAGACACATGCCTTACGACTGATAGATCGTGGGAGATAAAAAGAGTGGTTAAGCCCATCTCTTTTTGAAGGTTTAAAAGCAGATTAAGTATCTGTGACTGAACAGAGACATCAAGTGCAGATACAGGCTCGTCACATATGAGAACTTCTGGTTCAAGGCTTATTGCTCGTGCAATGCCGATACGTTGACGCTGACCTCCGCTAAACTCATGTGGAAACTTTGCAACTGCCTCTGGTGCAAGCCCAACCCGCTCAAGCAGTTTAGCAATCTCTCGTTTACGTGCCTCTCTGCTGCATTTTATATTTCCAAGCCGATTGTGGATAATGTACTTCTCTTCAAGAATCTCGCCGACAGTATGACGGCTGTTTAGAGATTCAAAAGGGTCTTGAAAGATCATCTGCATCTTGAGTCTAAAATTTTTTAGCGGGGCATTTTTCTCTCTATTTTGTGTGTTACCACTTGATATATGGACTCCATTAAGTTTAACACTTCCATCAGATAGAGGATACAGCCCCATAATGCAGCGTCCAAGTGTTGTTTTGCCGCAGCCTGACTCTCCGACAAGACCTAAAGTCTCTCCCTTTTTGACACTAAAAGAGACATTATCCACAGCATGAACAGCCCCTTTTTGACGCAGAAACAGCCCTCCATGCACAGGGAAATATTTTTTTAACCGCTCAACCTCTAAAATAAGAGGTCTATTTGCACGATTATCTGATATGACTTTATTCTTGATTTCCATAATGATATCGCTTATAGCGATAAAAAATTGAAAATTCAATACTATTTATGAATCATGCGTAAAATATATTAATTATTTTAATAAATTATATTAGGAGAATATTATAAAAGATATGAAAACGTATTCAAAGTATATATCAAATATATTAACTATCATGTTATGGTCATCTATAGTTATCTTCTCTCCAATTTTGTCAGGCTGTACCTTTTTCAATAAAGATGCTTCCAAACCACCCTTGAGTCAAACAGCTCAGGAAAGTGCAGAAAAAGAAAAAAAGGATAAATCGCCTATTGTACCCCAAAAGGACGTAACCGTAGAAGATTTGATAACCTCTGATGATAACCCGGCAGGTGGTGAGGTTGAGCAGGAGGATTTCTCTACTGCTGCCTATTACTATTACATGAAATCAGAAAGAGAGCGGCAAAATGGGGATATTATATCTGCAATCGACTCGATTAAACAGGCAATTTCAACTGATCCAGACTCAATTTATCTTAAAAAAAATTTGATACTGCTGCACATTTTAAATAAAGACAACACAGGTGCGGCAGAGGTTGCTCAAGAGATGTACAACAAAAATGCTGATAATGAGGATATTTTAATTGTACTTGCAAAATTAAAACTGCAATTAAATCAGATCAAAGAGGCAGAAACCTTATATCAGCAGCTTATAAAGATAAACCCTGAAAATCATGATGCTTATGTTCTGCTTGGCAATATCTATATGAACAACCAGCAGAATGACCGGGCTTTTTCCCTTTTCTCACAAATGGTACAACGTTTTCCTGAATCATATGGAGCACACTTTTTTTTAGGAAAACTCTATGCTGAAAAGAAAAATTTTGTTCAGGCAGAAAAAGAGTTTATCAAAAGTATTGAATTACGCTCAGAGCTTGTAGAGCCGAGATTTGAACTAATTACGATTTACAAGGCTTGGCAGAAGAGCAAATCAGGCAGAAAGGGACAAAAAATTTACAGAGACAAAGTGCTCTCTCTTTACCAAGAAATATTGAAACTTGACAATAATAATATCAAAGCTGCAATAGAGCTTCCTCTCTATATGTATAAAAACGGAGAAAAATCAAAAGCCTCTAAAATTCTTGCCGAGTTTGGTCAGAGGTATCAGCAAGATGATAATATGATGGTTGCAATGGCAAAAGAGCTTATTAATAATGATAATAAAAATGATGCTGTGATTGTTTTTACCGAGCTTTTAAAAGAGAGTCCTGACGAGTTAGCCGGAAGTTACGATAAATCAGCATTACACTACCTTGCAGGATTGACTTTTGATTCTCTTAAAGAGAGTAAAATGGCAATAGAGCACCTTATGAAAGTCTCTCCTAAATCTGACCAGTATAAAAAGTCAGTGCTTCATATTGCCTATGTTTACAGCCAGTTGGGACAAAACAGAAATGCAATTCATTTCTTAGAATCAAAGTTGGGAGAGTTTTCACAAGAGAGTGATATAATCAGCTATCTTTCAGCATTTTACGAAGAGGAAAAAGAGCTTGACAAGGCTGATTCGCTCTTGCAGCAGGGACTTAAAATCTCTCCTGATGATACAGAGCTTCTGTTTAGATCAGGGGTTATTCTTGATAAAAAAGGTGATAAAGAGGGCAGCATGTCAGCAATGAAAAGGGTTATTAAACTTGATCCAAAACATGCAAGTGCCCTTAATTATCTTGGATACACATATGCTGAACTTGGTATAAATCTTGATGAGGCAGAGGAGCTTATCAAACGCTCATTAGCTGCCAAACCAGATGACGGATATATTACCGACAGCCTTGGGTGGGTATATTACAAGAAAGGTCAATATGATAAGGCAGTTGAAGTTCTTGAGCGGGCTGTAATAATGTCGTCTGGCGATCCTGTAATATTGGAACATCTTGGAGATGCCTATAAGGCTAAAAAGATGTATTCTAAAGCTATTGAGGCTTATAAAAAGGCTCTTAGTGCAAATAAAGATATTGCAAACAGGGCGGTAATTGAGAAAAAAATAGATGAAATAGCGGAGCATAAGCAGTAAATGAAGACAATTAACCATATTACAATAATATTAATAGCAACACTATTGGCAGGCTGCTCGCTTAACAGCCGTTACTATGCAAACAGCAGGAAAACTGATGAAGCTCTTCACATACTCCAACGGATAGAGAGCATAAACAGTGATGTTAAAACCTCTAAAGGTACAGGCTGGCTGACAATTACAGATAAAAAACAGCAGTCAAAAAAATTTAGAATGGCTTGGGCAGCATCATTTCCAGATAAGATTCGCCTCACACTATTAAGTGCCGGTCACCCTTTAGAGACTATTATTGCTGATGGTAAATCTGTTCTTTTTGTTTCTCATACAGGAAGGCATAATAAAAAAAAGATAAGCTCATCAAATCCATCTTTGCAAGATGTTGTCTCAATACCTATAAAGCTGCAAGATATTCTCTCTATTTTTGCAGGACAGGTACCTATTGGTAAATTTGATACTGCTGAGATTGCCCAGCTTACCTACGCATCTCAACTAACTGACACAATGTTGATACTTAAAAGAAAATGGAATAACCACTCTCAAAATATTGTTTTAACATCTGATAACAGAGTGGCAAATTTCTCTTTTTTAAATGATAATGGGAAACTTATCCATAATCTATTCAATGAGCAGTATAAGAGTTTTGGCTCTTTCTCAATACCAACCAAAGTTAAAATAAAGGATAATTACGGCAGGCAGATATATTTTGATATCACAAGTTATCAGCCAAATGTAGAGATAAAGCCAGAGATGTTTATCTTGACAGAATCAAGATAATGCTCATTATCCTTTTTATTATAAATGCAGAGATTAAATTCATAGCACTTAAATCTTAATAGACTTGATTGTGTAAGCTGAATAAATGGATTACCCCTGCTTTTGTTAAACATATATAAATCACATACAGGAGTTAAAAAAATATCATGCTTTATGAAAGTGTTGATCAGGCAAAGAAAAAAGGCGGCGGATGTCCGTCAGAGAACAAACAGGCAAAACAGCTTGAAGAGCAGGAGCAGATGATCAAATCTTCTCTTGCAAAAATTAAGCATAAAATCTTTGTATTAAGCGGTAAAGGCGGAGTTGGAAAGAGCAGCGTATCTGCCAATCTTGCAGCAAGCCTTGCCTCTAAAGGATTTAAAACAGGTCTTATGGATGTTGACCTTCACGGTCCTTCTATTGCCCAGATGTTTGGTATGACCAAACTGCTTGATGTCTCTGCAAACAACCTTCTCCTGCCTCAAAATATCGGCGAAAATCTAAAAATTGTATCTATTCAGGCTCTTATGCAGGATAAAGATCAGGCAATTATCTGGAGAGGACCTGCAAAAACCGGCATGATTAAACAGTTTGTAGGCTCTGTAGAGTGGGGAGACCTTGATTTTCTGATTATTGATGCACCTCCCGGAACTGGTGACGAGCCTATCTCTATTGTTCAGACCATTCCTGAGGCTAAAGCTGTTATTGTAACCACTCCTCAAGAGGTTGCACTTGCAGATGTCCGCAAATCAATCTCTTTTTGCAGAACAGTAAAAATGGAGACTCTTGGTATTATGGAGAACATGGGACCATTCAAGTGTCCACATTGCGATAAGGTTATTGAACTTTTTAAGAGTGGCGGCGGAGAGGCAACAGCAAAAAAAGAGGGGTTGAAATTCCTTGGTTCAATTCCATTTGATATGGAAGTTGTATCATCTGGTGATGCAGGAGTTCCACTTATTATGCGGGACAAATCCTCAAATTTTGCAAAATCCTTTGAAATTATTGTGGAAAATATCACAAAGCAGTTGAACTGATAAACGATAGCAGTGACATTAAATGACGCTGAATAATTTAAATGAACAGACAAGATGGATGAAAGATACGCTCGATCAAAGAGAGAGAGAGTACCTTTCCCCTCTTGCAGCTTTTAGTTCCAGTGCCATAAGAAGAAGAGAAGATTTAGCAGCAGAAAAGGGGTATAGGCAAAATTTCAGCATTGATGCGGATCGTATTCTCCACTCTCTTGCCTATACCCGATATATTGATAAAACCCAAGTATTCTCGCTTATCCAAAATGACCATCTTACCCACCGAGTTCTTCATGTTCAGCTTGTTTCAAGAGTTGCAAGGACAATCGGGCGTTATCTCGGGCTTAACGAAGATTTGATTGAAGCTGCAAGCATGGGGCATGATCTTGGTCATCCTCCGTTTGGGCACGATGGCGAGCGGATTCTCTCAGAGCTTACAAGCCGAAACGGCGCAGGCTATTTTCACCACAATCTCCAATCCATTCAAATTCTTGAGCATATAGAACAAAAAGGCAACGGCTTAAATCTATCTCTTCAAACTCTTGATGCCATTGTCTGTCATAACGGCGAGCTGCATTCAGCATATCTTAAACCAGAACAAGGGCGGACATTTGAAGGGCTTGATAGTATAATATCTGATATGTCCCAAACTGAAAAGTTAGATATTGCACCGATGACAATGGAGGGGTGTGTTGTCAGAGTATCAGATACAATTGCATATATCGGCAGGGATATTGAAGATTCAATAAGAGTCGGGTTGATCAAAAGAGATGATCTGCCTTTACGGTCGGTTCGTCTTTTGGGTAATACTAACGGAACCATTGTATATAATCTTGTAACTGATCTTATTGAGAACAGCTTAAGGCAGCCGTATATAGCATTCAGCCATGAGATATCTGATGCACTAAAATCGCTTAAATCATTCAACTACGAAAGAATTTACGCAAATCCTGCAATAAAAAAACATCTGAACTCAGTTAAAAAGATTTATATCCACCACTTTGAATCTTTTCTCAACGAGCTTGAAACCGGCAAAAACGATTTTACCCCCTGCAAAAAGTTTTTAAACGGACTCTCTGAACATTATAGGCGGAACCGTTCAAATGTTGAGATTGTAAGAGATTTTATATCTGGAATGACAGACTCTTTTTTCATCTCCCTGGCTCCAGAATCACTCCAACCATCACCAATAATTGTTTAAAAGCAAACAGATAAATATAAAATCCTGATATAACTACCATATATAAATTTCAATCGAATTTGTCCGTACTAAACTATTTTAGATAAAGCCCATGCAATCAATCAAATAACGAAAAATGAAAGCCGGTTAAAAGACTTTCATATAAACAGCTTTTATAATAATAATGATGTTTGAAAACCGTAAATACCGAACAAAATCAATAAGAGAGGGGCTGGTTTCATTTACTGTTACTGCTAAGGAGACAGACCTTCATATACAGGCAAAGTCTGATTTATCACAGACTGCCTTGAAAAAGATGCTTGAACTGCGTGGTTTTGTTGAGGCATATATAAAAATACACCCTGAGTTTAAGACCTCTTTTGTTCCAGTAAAACCAGCAGTGACAGTAATGCCTGAGATCATAATGGATATGATCGATGCTTCTAAAAAGGCAGGTGTAGGACCAATGGCTGCAATTGCTGGGGCTATTGCAGAACATACAGGAAAAGAGCTGTTAAAATACTCTCCAGAGGTTATTGTTGAAAATGGCGGAGATATTTTCTTTAAAACCAACTCTGATATTATTTTCAGCATATTTGCAGGAAAATCTCCTTTGAGTATGAAAGTTGGAGCACGGATTACTAGGCATAATTCAGGTTCAGGTATGGCACTCTGCACATCATCAGGAACAGTTGGGCACTCTGTAAGTTTTGGTAAGGCAGATGCAGCTACTGTAATCGCCCGCTCTTGTGCTGTTGCAGATGCAGCAGCTACAGCTATCGGCAATATAGTTAATGATAGCTCTGATATTGAGAATGCAATTGAGATGGGAAAAAGAATTAAAGGGGTTATGGGGATTGTAATTATAAAAGGAAAACGACTTGGAGCGTGGGGAGAGCTTGAGCTTGTCAAGCTATAATTATGAATTACGTGCAAATATGGACGGGTAACATATGACAAGAGTTATTACAGTAACAAGCGGCAAAGGAGGAGTTGGCAAAACAAATATCAGTGCCAATCTTGCACTCTATTTGGCTGAATTGGGATACAGCACCTGTCTTTTTGATGCTGATCTTGGTCTTGCAAATATCAATATTCTTCTAAAAATTTACCCTGAGTACAATCTTAAAGATGTTATTTTGCATAATAAAGATATCAGAGAGATTATTATTGAGAACTATAGAGGCATTGACATAATCCCGGGAAGCTCGGGTGTTGAACAGATGGCAAACCTCTCCCCTAACCAGATTGTGCAGCTTATCGAACAGTTCTCAAAACTTGACCACTACGACTATTTTATTATTGATACTGCTGCCGGAATATCTAAAGATGTAATATCGTTCTGCCTTGCCTCGTCAGAGCTTATGGTTATTATCACTCCTGATCCAACATCTCTCACAGATGCCTACTCTCTGCTTAAAATTCTTACGCTCAACGGATTTAAAAACTCTGTAATGGTGGTTATAAACCAGTCACCCGGGCTTCAGAGTGCAAAAAATGCTTTGGGTAAATTTGTAGCAACCACGACAAAATATTTAGGACTGAAATTAATACCTATCGGCGTGCTTGGAAGAGATCAAAATGTGGTCTCAGCAGTCTCAAAACAGCAGCCATTTATAACGCTCTATCCCAACACATCAGCATCTAAAAGCATCAAAAATATTGCTCACAACCTTATTAAAAAAGAGCAAGAGGGGGTAGTTGCTTTTACCCTTGAAACATTCTGGGAAAAATGTCTCAGCTTTTTTACAAGAACTCTTAAAACAGGCGTGAAAAAAAGAGCTGCATCAGATTCTATTATCTCCCAACCAGAGACAGAACCAGACCCATTGATGGCAAAACCGTCTGAATCTGCTGCTAAAGAGCAGTTTTACAATTCAGACTCTCCTATTGATCCTGTTACTCCATTGCCAGATATAACACTTCCTCAGCTACCTGAAATTCCTATGCCCCAAGATGCTGATAAAGAGGATTCAAAACTTACCCCTGCTGACACTACACAGCTTATATTGCAGACAAATCAGCTTTTAACTCAGGTTGCCCAAAGCATTGCATCTGTGGCAAACGAGCTAAAAGAGATGAGAGAAATTTTTGCAAAAAATCAATCCCGCTTAGGCAGTTGGGAAGAGCCTGAATCGTCTGATAAAAGCTCGTTTAATATAAACGCACCTGAAAAAGATATGCAGCAGTTGACATCAACCCTTGCAGGCTATGCAATGTTTCAATCTTTAGATGACAACGAGATTCAAAGTATTGTAAAAAGACTAAAGCTGCGTGAATATCAGCCGGGAGAAGTTGTGATTCAAAAGGGAGAGGCTGGTAAAAATCTATTTATAATTGTCTCTGGCAAGGTGGAAGTTATTGATGAGCAGGATATAGTTTTAGATACAATGGAGAGTGAAGATGTTTTTGGAGAGATGAGCCTTATAAGCGGCGATCCTGTAAATGCAACCATAAAAGTTGTTGAGACTGCAAGGATTCTCTATCTTAACGGTAAAGAGTTTATCTCAATGCTTCGTACATATCCCCCTCTTCAGATGTACTTTGCAAGACTTTTGAGCAAACGGCTCTCTAACCGGCTCAAAAAGGCAGATTTGGCAAAGAGCGAATATCTTCAATCTGGTCTTACAGGCTCTATTGCTACAACTAATATTCCAGAACTTTTGCAGATGTTGAACATGGGTCAAAAAACTGGAATGCTCTCATTCAGATTTCCAAATGCCAACGCTACAATATCATTTCACGATGGAGAGATAGTAGGTGCACAGTACAAACAAGATATTGACAAAGAGGCATTTTATAAAATCTTGATGGAGACAGAAGGAAGATTTACATACACATCAGCACTTCCTCCAAGAGACAGACATAAGGAGGCTATTGGTCATTTTATGAAGCTTCTGATGGAAGGAATAAGCATGATTGACGAAAAGAGCTGACGAGTTAAGTTTTAAATTATCGTAAAATTACAAAAAAAATAACAGCAGGTGGTCTTTATAATGGAATATAGAAGCAAAAAAAGTGATGTAAAAAAAATAGGTGTTATTGGTGCTGGAAGCTGGGGTACAGCTTTAGCAAATCTTTTAGCTGAAAAAGGTTATACAGTTGATTTATGGGCTTATGAACCAGAGGTTAAACAAGATATTCTTGAATATAGAGAGAATAGGCTCTTTTTGCAGGGCATAAAACTTTCAGATAACATTATTCCTACAAACGATCTTAAAAGCGTGGTCAGCACTAACACTATTCTTCTTATTGTAGTTCCCTCCCACACAATGCGCGAGGTGGCAGCTAATATAGGCAGATTTATCTTATCCAGCACAATAGTAATCACAGCATCTAAGGGGATTGAAGATGGCACATATCTTACCATGATGGGCGTTATCAAAGAGTCGATTCCATCTTTGAATGAGGATCAGATAGTTGTTCTATCTGGACCAAGTTTTGCCAAAGAGGTTGCACAAAAAGTTCCAACAGCTATAAGCGTTGCTGCAAAAGATATTGATATTGCCACTCATGTTCAGCATATTTTTGCAACAGACTACTTTAGAATTTATGTAAACGATGATCCAATAGGTCTTGAGATTGGAGGAGCTGTTAAGAACATAATAGCAATTGCAGCAGGCTTTGTTGACGGCATGAATTTAGGGCTGAACACAAGGGCTGCACTGATTGCAAGAGGACTTGTTGAGATAAGAAGGCTTGGAATGAAGATGGGTGCCAATCCCCACACATTTTCAGGGCTTTCGGGCGTTGGGGATCTGATTTTAACCTGTACAGGAGATTTAAGCCGTAACTACACTGTAGGCAAACAGTTGGGTCAAGGCATGACAATCAACCAGATACAAGATAAGCGGCTCACTGTTGCAGAAGGTGTTAGAAATACCAAATCTGTCTATAATCTTGCAAAAAAACTTCGTATTGAGCTGCCGATAATCAATGAAGTTTACAAGGCTCTGTACGAAAATAGCACTCCGGCAGATGCTATTGCACGGCTTATGACAAGAAGACTTGGACATGAAACAAGTGAACTTGGCTAATCAGGCAAATCTTCACAATAATCAGGAGCTCTACTTTTTTGATGCACACTCTCATCTGCAAGAACCTGAAATATCATGGGATATTGATGGTATAATGGAGAGATGGCAGCAAAACAGAGGGGGGAACATTGTCTGCTGCGGAACAAAAGAGTCAGACTGGCAGATTGTGTTTAATATCGCATCACAATACAGTAATGTTCTGCCCTCTTTTGGGGTTCACCCCTGGTTTGTGGAAAATGTCCAGCCAAAATGGTGTTATGAGTTAGACAGCTATCTTGACGCTAAGTTTTGTGTAACAAAAAGCGATTTAACGACTAAAACCATACGTCCGTTTATTGGTGAGATTGGGTTAGACCATGTTATTAAAAATGTTGATTATGCAAAGCAAGAGCTGATCTTTAAAACTCAGATGGGAATGGCAAAGGAGCGTAAAGTTCCAGTTTCAATCCATATGCGCAAAGGTTGGGATATATTGATTAAAGTTTTAAAAGCAATGGGGACACTGCAAGCAGGAGGAGTTATACACTCCTATTCTGGTCCTGCAGATATTGTCCCCCTTCTTGAAAAATATGGCTTGTATATCTCTTTTTCAGGTTCAGTTACAAATACTAATAATAAAAAGGTACAAAAATCGTTAAAAGCAGTTTCCCCCCGCAGACTTTTGATTGAGACAGACAGCCCTGCAATTTTACCACAATCCCCTGCCCTGCAACTATCATACATCAAAGATTTTATCCGATCGCAAAAGCTCTTTGAGATGGGGTGGAATGAACCGTGCAATATTGTTTTGGCTGCAATGTCTGCATCAGAGATTCTTCAAATGGATTTATCGGATTTAGTAAGACTTACTGCCGCAAATGGAGAAAATCTTTTTTTGCCATAATCATCTGCAAGTTATAAAAATTATCATAAGACAATTCCAAAAGTTAGAATTACTGCTATCCAGTAAAATATCTATCTGTCTTTCCAATTTACTGACGGTCTTTTCTCTAAAAAAGCCTTGATTCCATTTTGAGCATCTTCTGATAGATTGTTCATAACAATAGTCTGTTTTGCATAATGAAGAGCCTTATCATCAATCTGATCGATTTGAGCGTAAAAACCCTGTTTGCCGACACTTAGTGCAAAACGGCTTGCCGCACAGATTTTTTTTGCCAACTCCTCTGTTGTTGCATTCAACTCTTCTAATGGCACAACCTTATTTACCAAACCAAGCTCTTTTGCCTCTTGTGCTGGAAACTCACGACCAGTTAAAAGCATCTCCATAGCCATTTTCCGACCAATAGCCCTTGATATGGCAACCATAGGCGTTGAGCAGAACAGCCCTATTTTTACCCCTGGAGTTGAGAATCTTGCATCTTCGCTTGCCACGACTAAATCGCACCACGCTGCAAGCTGGCATCCTGCGGCAGTTGCAATTCCTTGTACCTGAGCAATAACCGGCTGTGGTATCTCATGAATTAACTTCATCATATTGGTGCATTGATCAAATATAAATTTATACTCTTTTACTCCTGAATCTACCATTTCCGATAAATTATGACCCGCACAGAAATGTTTTCCATTAGCTTTTATAATCACAACCTTTACAGCTTCATCATTAGATAGTTTTAATAAAGCATCGGTCATCTCTGCAATCATTCTTTTAGATAGAGCGTTTATAGTTTTAGGGCTGTTTAAGGCAAGTGTAGCGATTGAACCTTCAGTTGAAACAAGTATATCTTTGTATGTCATTTTTTATCACTCCTATACTCGATTTTAAGTTACACACTCACATTGGGAATAAATTGATCTTTTTAGTACTGGGGGGTCCAGCACGCTGCACCCCCACAATATATGATTCTCTGAAAACAAAACTATTTAATAACATCAAGTACTTTTGCTATTTTATCTCTATGCTCAGGAGTCACCATAAGCATTGCAATCGGTCTGTTTAAAAGAATATTTTTAGATGGTATTGTAGTTCTGTATTTTTCTATACCACTTTCAAATAAAAGCATATCAGAGAGATTGCCAAAATACCCGCCAACGTCAACATGCTCAATATACTGCATAAAAACATTACTTAAGGTAACTGTATAATCGTCCATATCGGCAAAACCTGATAAAGAGCACTCTTGTTTGGAGACCATTGAACGACACGCAAAAGGTCTTAAGCCATAAATCATACACCTTTTATCTTGAAGAAGTGGACAGCTTCCCCAAGCAGGATCAGCACACTCTTCTGGCAGCTCTCCACCAGCCATGCAGATCTCTGCCATCTGGTTGATAGTTGTCTTAGGAATCTGGTAGTTTTTATGGCGTTCATTTAAAATTCTGGTTAAAATTACATCTCTTTGGCTGATATCTAAGCCGCTAAGAATATATTTTGCTTCCAAAGAGCTTAAGGTTACATTTCTTGTGCAGCAATCACAGCACCCTTCTGAACAAACCTTATCAATATCTTTTGAAAACGTGTCAAAATGTGTGAACAGTTTTTTCAATACTGCCAATTTATCTTGCTGCAATCTGTTACTATTCAATAATTAACTCCTCCCCTTTTCCTAATTTACATTAGCGAGCAGTTTTTCAATATGAGTTTCAATAGAATCAGGCGAATCTTTAGGGGCAAAACGCTTAACTGGGTTACCTTCTCTATCAATAAGAAATTTAGTAAAATTCCATTTGATATGAGGAACTAAAAGTCCGGGAAGCTCTTTTTTGAGGTATTTAAAAATAGGGTGTGCATTATCTCCATTAACATCGATCTTTGCAAACATCGGAAAAGTAACGCCGTAATTGATATAACAGGTCTGTTTGATTGACTCTTCATCTCCCGGCTCTTGATTGGCAAACTGATTACATGGAAATCCCAATATCTCAAAGCCTCTATCCTTATATTTATCATACAACTGCTGCAAACCTTTATATTGGGGGGTTAAACCGCATTTAGAGGCAGTATTTACCACAAGAACCACTCTGCCTCTGTATGTATCCATTGAAATCTCTTTATCGCCAAGTGTTTTAGCTGTAAATGTGTAAAATTGTGTCATTATCACGCCTTTTTAGATTTAATGTTTAAAAATTAAAATTAATGTTTAAAAAATTGATTTATCTTCAATGTCAACGCATTGAAGATGCTGCATGTTCCACTATTTTGGTGCCAAGCATCTGAAAGATGATGTTATGAAATGGCAGCATTGAATACCAATATATTCTGCCAAGAAGCCCGCGGGGGTGGAAATGGGCAGTCTGCACCATAACACCACGCTCTGGTTGAATATCAAACTCAAGCCACGCTTTACCCGGCAGCTTCATCTGTGCAGCTAATAGAAGACGT
Source organism: uncultured Desulfobacterales bacterium (assembly GCA_964539635.1). Lineage (GTDB taxonomy): Bacteria > Desulfobacterota > Desulfobacteria > Desulfobacterales > Desulfobacteraceae > Desulfamplus. The sequence continues at coordinate 45,826 of CAZIJN010000003.1, forward strand.
TTTCCATCTCTTATGTCTGCCACTTTCCAGAAATCTACTGCATCGCCTATTCTCAAATTTTCAGATGATCTTTTACCCCTGTTTAACCCGACACCGCCTGAGAGTTTATCAATAACTCCTCGTATCTCCCATAAAAAATCAAATGCAAACCAGCCGTTTTCTCCACCAAGAGAGCAGACTGACGCAAATAATTTATCCTTTGAAACTTTACTGATTGAAAATTTACGCTCGTCTCTAAGAACTGCACCTGCACTTTCGCCGACAACAGCAGGTGAGTCAAATTCTGCAAGACTGCAACTGTTGTCTTCAGAGCTGTCACACCAGCGGCTGATAACCTGACGCTGTTCAATCTCATCAATCGCAAGTTTAACAGCCTGATTAAACGACATCGGCTTTACTTTTGGAAAGTATCTTTGAGCATGATCATTTAATAAAATGGTCTCAGATTTTAGCCCTTCAATTAGTGCAGATGCCATTTTTAACGGAACAGGGGTAAATAGAACGAGCCAGTATGATGAGAGTTTCGGAGTCAGAACAGGCACTGGAAGCAAAAATCTATTAAGCCCCATAACCTTTGCAGTCTCCTGCATCATCTGCTTGAAATTCATAGGAGAGGTGCCGATATCAACAACTAAATTTCCGTCAATATCGGCATCAATTGCAGATTCAAGATAGGCAAGCACATCATCAACGGCAATCGGCTGGGTAACGGTGTTGACCCATTTAGGAGTTATCATAACCGGCAGCTTATGGATAAGATGGCGGACGATCTCAAAGCTGGCACTGCCTGATCCTATAATGATTCCTGCTCTAAACCAGATTGTCTGTATCTTATCTTTACGTCCGCTTAAAATTTCACCTGTTTCAATGCGGCTTAAAAGATGCTTGCTTGCACTTTTCTTTGCTCCAAGCCCGCCAAGATATATTACTCTTTTTACACCAGCACCAATACAGGCATCTCTGAAATTTTCAGCATTTTTGCGATCTTTGGCTTCAAAATCGCTGTTTTTTCCTCCCATTGAGTGGATAAGATAAAAGGCAGTATCAATATTTTCAAGGGCAGCCTCAAGAGATTTAGGATTAAAAGTGTCTGCTTCAACTATCTGGAGTTTCCCCTCCTTCTCTTTTGCGTGGATTGATGGGTCAAGTTTATTTTTATCCCTGACCATCAGACGGATATTAAGATCGTCTCTTTTGAGCAAAAGTTGTTTTAATCTTCTGCCTACATAGCCTGTTGCTCCAGTTATCAATACGTTTTTCTTCATAATCGTTTCCGTTTCTTTAAATTTTAAGTTTTTTTATGCTCATTCAGCAGATTTGCAGCACGCCGCACCCCTGCAAATAACTATTTATGAACTTGCTGATTATAATTTAAATTTAACATCTGCCGACCGGTGCAAGATAGATCGTAAACTCCTCTTCTCCGTCAACTCCAAGAAGATAATCACACTCTTCTTGATCATAAGCTGCAACAGCACATGTTCCCAATCCTAAAGCTGTGCAGGCAAGATAGAGATTTTGGCAGACATGACCTGCATCAATTGCAATTACCTTATGTGCTGCCAAATCGTAACGCCACTCCATGCGGGAAGGCATTGTTGTCCAGAAAAAAGTAACAGCAGAAGAGGCGATAAATCTCTGACCAAGAGCAGCAGACGCAGCCTTGTATCCAATATTTTCGTCAACAAAAAGCTGTGCCAACTGCCTGTCAAACGGCAGATAACGATATAGACCAGCAGCTAAACCATCGACCCTGTTCACAGCTATATATGTCTCAAATGAGTGGCGTGCACCAGCAGACGGAACTGATCTTAATGCACACGATGAATGCAGCACTTTGCGGACTCCCTGAGTTGCCCATAAAAGTGCTGACAATTCTGCCATTGTTAGAGCAGAATCTGTATATCGCCGTATGCTCTCACGTCTGATAATTGCCTCGCCGACAGACATATTAGAGAGCTTTGCCAGCTCTAACGCACCATCAGGAATATCAATGCGGACGATATCTGACTCGCAGTTTTTTTGCAAAGGAGGCGGTGCTAACTGTCTGCTTTGAGCAGTCTTTGAGAAATTGATCTGCTGGCGGATAGTGTCTTTAAGAAAAAATCGGTTATCAGTAAAGCGGTTGTCTGCGGACATAGGTTATGCTCCTTTAAATATTAAATGAGTGCAGCCTTTTTCTGTTTTTATTAAAAGTATAGATGCACGGTCATGCGTCTCTACAGCTTGGATTAAAGCTAAAAAAGGGTAAGTTGTTCCAGCTTTTTTTGTGGTTCAATATTTATATGTTCTTTATTTTGATCGCTATTTGATTGATTATCATTTTGATCACTATTTGATTGATTATCATTCTTGCCTTCAATAATTTGACTATGAGTTAAGATTGGATTACCAGCCAAATCCACGGGCGAAGCCCCTCTTTCAATCAAGAGCATATTTGCACTATTTTCACCATCTTGAGGCATACGGACATAAATGACTCTTCCCTTTTTTAATCCGTTAATAACACCTGACCACGTTCCCCCTTTTTCAGACGATTGAGCTACAAAAATATCTTTTGCCAAACCATAAATAATTGGGTTACGAGACATTGCAAGCCCTGCACTCCATACAGATTTTGGGTGGAATACGCTTAAAACCAACACATCACCTTGAGTAATAGATTGATAATAACGCTTAAATCCTGATCCAAATGTCATAATTCCCTGCGGCAGAACAATAATGCTCTCTCCTTTATATTTGATTGCACTATTTAATGCCTGTTTATCCACCCCTTTTGCAAAACCGCTTACTACAACCTGATTACGTTCAGAGGCTGATTTGGCAATATTATCTGTAAACTGCAAAGAAATTTCAGAGGCATCTCTTGACCCTACAATTGCAATTGAACTCTTATGTAAAATTTGGGCATTACCTTTTACATACAAAATAGGAGGAGCATGTTTTATTTTCAGGTTATCTTTTAATATTTGTGAGTATGAAGGAGAGTTAAGAGGAATAATTTCATAACCTTGAGAGTATAAATCTTCAGCAATAAAAGCACTGTTGGGAAGCTCATTTCTTGCCTGATTAAGATCAGATATCTCTTTTACAGAGAGAAGAAATTGCTCTTTCCATTCACTTTCTGAAAGTTGAAAAAACTCCTCTAAAGATATTTTAAATTGGTGCAAGATTTTTACAACAAGCCGATTAATCTTCTCTGTTCCCCATTTTGGCAGATGGGCAATAGTTATCCAATATGGTGCTTCTCTATTATATTTATTCATAAATCCTAATCCTGACGATAAACTCTTTTTATAAAAAAACAAAAGCCGGTCTGACTAAACAACGAAAATCAGATTACCTAAACAATAAAAAATGGAAAGTTAGATATCCCCGCCAACAGTCTTTGCAATAACCAACTGTGCCACTTTTACCGTCCCAAGTTTTGAGAGATATTTACCAATCTCTTTGATGGTTGCACCGCTGTCAAATATATCATCAATCAGCAAAATAGCTCTGCCTTGTATCTCTCTTGCTGGTTCATAATTAAACGCATCAGCCACATTATCTTTTTTCAGTAAATTAGTTTCAAAACTTTTTTGAGGAAGAGTCTTGCGTATTTTGCGTAAATTATCTGAAATCGGCAAATTTAATGAATGAGCTATTTTTGCTGCAAATTTTTTAACTAAGTCACCCGATTCAGTAGGCGGAACATAGAGAACCAGATCAAATTTTTCATCTCCATAATGGTGATAAAATGCTTTTAATGTAAGTTTTACTCAGGTGAATAGCTGAACAATTTAACCTGACAAGTTGATTTAACCGCTGATATCAGGTAATAAATTCAACTTTAACTTAATTTATAAGAGTGTAATGGCTCAAAGGAGTTTGTCTCTACACTTTATTATTGATATTAATACCTTTTCAAATATCACAAAATTTTAAAATATGTCAACCAAGGGGGCAAAAAGGGTAATGTTTAAAGGTTACTGGCACAAAGACAGCTATAATGATAATAGCACTGATATAGATAGAACTGATACAGACACAACTGATACAGATATAATGAAAGCTCTTCTTAATCTTCACGAACCAATTTATTTAGTTGCTGATTCTAATGGAAAAGATAGATGGGTATGGGGAGGTAAAGCATTTATAAATTACGATGAGCAGGATTTAGATTATAAAGGCATTGAGCATGATAAGTCTAAAAACGAATCTACAAGCGAACATTTTAAAATCAGAGCCTACGCCCCTCCTCTGCCGCTTGAAAACCTTGGAGACTCTCAATTTAAAGAACGTCATCAGTTGAAATATCCATACATTGCCGGAGCTATGGCAAACGGCATTACATCTGTACGAATAGTCCAATCTATGGCTGAAAATGGAATGATCGGCTTTTTCGGTGCTGGAGGGCTTTCTCTTGCAGAGGTTGAAAAAGCGATAATCTATCTAAAACAGACGCTTGGACATAGCCAATTAGCTGCTGATTCAGACGATTCTAAATCAGAAATAGGACTTCCTTTTGGATTCAACTTTATCCACTCTCTTGGAGACCCTGAATTTGAAATGTCTCTTGCGAAATTATATCTACAATATCAAGTGCATAGAGTTAGTGCTGCTGCATTTATGCGGATAACTCTGCCGCTTGTCTATTATCGAATCAAAGGTATTTATCGCGATATGGAGGGAAATATTATCACTCCTAACCATATAATTGCTAAGGTGTCGCGAGTTGAAGTTGCACGGCAGTTTTTCTCTCCTCCGCCTCAAAAACTTGTAACCGAGCTGTTAAATCAAGGTTTGATATCAAAAGATGAGGCAGAGCTTTCATCGTATATTCCAATGGCACAAGATTTGACGGCAGAGGCAGATTCAGGCGGACACACAGACAACCGTCCCGCAATATCGCTGTGGCCCACAATGATTTCGCTTAAAGATGAGTTTAATAAAAAGTTTAATTATGCCAAACCTCTGTGCGTAGGATTTGCAGGTGGAATATCAACGCCTGAATCTGTTGCATCAGCTTTTCAGATGGGTGCTGCGTATGTTTTGACTGGCTCTATAAACCAATCTTGTGTTGAAGCTGGAACATCTGACTATGTAAAAGAGATTCTTGCTCAAGCAGAGCAGGCAGATGTTGCAATGGCTCCTGCTGCTGATATGTTTGAGATAGGAGCAAGGGTTCAGGTGTTGAAACGAGGCACAATGTTTTCTGTAAGAGCTGAAAAGCTGTATAACATTTATAAAAATTATGAATGTTTTGAAGATGTTCCTGAAAAATTGAGAGTAGAGATTGAGCAAAAATATCTTCAAGCCACTTTTGATCAAAAGTGGGAAGAGACCAAAAATTTTTTTAAAGACAGGGATATGAGGGCTGGGAATAGCGGTAATATAAAGACCATGAATATGAGAGAGGTTGAACGGGCAGAAAATGATCCGCGTCATAAAATGGCTTTGGTTTTCCGCTCATATCTTGGTCTTTCATCTCGCTGGTCAATTGCCGGAGAGCCTCAACGAAAGATGGATTACCAGATATGGTGCGGTCCTGCTATGGGAGCATTTAATCAGTGGGTAAAAGGAACATATCTTGAAAAGAGCGAAAACAGGCGTGTAGCAGATATAGCCCTAAATCTGCTGTTAGGGGCATCTGTCTGCACAAGAGTCGGCTGGTTGAGAAGCCAGGGAGTGGCAGAAGAAAATTTGGAAAGCAGTATATTTAGACCTGTAGATTACATAAAATAGAATTATATCTTAAGTGCTAAACTGTAAATACGAAAAAAACTGTAGATACGAAAAAATTACGTATCTACAGTTTTATAGTAAAATCAGTGTGAATGCTCTCGTTAAAACACAAAAAGCTTCGCTGCAATTGTTGTTTAATTGAAATTCATGAATAATTAATTATATCAAGATTATGCTTTTAGGCTGTACTGTGCTGATTTCAATGTGTTTTTCATAAGCATTGCAATTGTCATAGGTCCTACACCGCCTGGAACTGGTGTAATTTTGCCTGCAATCTCTTTTGCCTTCTCAAAATCAACATCGCCTTTTAAGATTGCTTTACCTGTCTTTTCATTCATGCCCACACGGTTTACACCAACATCAATAACTGTTGCACCCGGTTTTATCCATTCTGGTTTTACAAGATCAGGCACACCAGCAGCAACGATTAAGATATCTGCTCTCTTACAATGGGCTGCTAAATCTTTTGTTCTTGTATGGACTATAGTTACTGTGCTGTTGGCACCTTTGCCTTTTTGAGCCATCATCATTGCAATCGGCTTGCCGACGATGTTTGATCGTCCAACAACAACAACCTCTGCACCAGAAGTTTCTGTGCCTGAGCGTACGATAAGCTCTTGAATACCAGCAGGAGTACATGGCAGAAATTTTGCTTCATCGCCGCCGATCATGAGTCTGCCGACATTTACTGGATGGAACGCATCAACATCTTTATCTGGATTTATTGCATTAAGAACTTTCTTCTCATCAACATGTTTTGGAAGAGGGAGCTGAACAAGAATGCCGTGGATTTCAGGGTCTTTATTGTATTTATCAATTAAGGCAAGCAGATCAGCTTCTGAAATATCTGCTGGCTGATCGTCTTGAATCTCTTTAAAACCAACCTCTAAAGCTGTTTTAACTTTAAGAGTTACATAGCTTATTGATGCAGGATTTGCTCCAACAAGAATGGTAACAAGTCCGGGGACTTTTCCATATTTTGCCTTCATCTCTTCAACTTCTGCTTTAACTTCTGCAAGAATCTCTTTACGAATTTCGGTACCGTTTATAATTGCTGCTGTCATTTTTTTAAACTCTCCTATAAATATTTATCTCTTTTACCATAAAATATATTGTCATCTTTATGGTAAAAGAGAAACTTTTTTTGGTGTCATATATCGTGCTGCTTAATGACAATCAGTATAATTTTTATAATTACTGATTAGAATACACCCTGAACCTTACCGGTATTAACGTCAACATCAACACGTTTGAATGCTGGGTTTGAACCAGTGCCTGGCATTAAGCTGATAGCACCTGCAACTGGAACGATAAATCCTGCACCGCCGTAGGTGAGAACCTCTCTAATCTTGAGATTCCAGCCTTTTGGAACACCCTTGAGAGATGGATTATCAGAAAGAGACAGATGGGTCTTAACCATGCACATACCAAGTTTTGAAAGCTCTGGGTCTTTCTGGATTCTATCAATAGCTACATTGGCTTCGTTTGAATATTCAACACCATCAGCACCATAAACCTCTTTAGCAATAAGAGCGATTCTATCTTTAATAGGCATATCAAGCTCATAGAGGAACTTGAAATCTGTCTTCTCTTCACAGGCTGCAACAACAGCTTCTGCAAATTCAATAGCACCATCGCCGCCTTTTTCCCAATGACGGGATACAGCAACTCTGGCACCTTCAGCTTCGCAAAGCTCACGAACCTTTTTAATTTCTGCAGGAGTATCTGTATAGAAAGCGTTAATACATACAACTGGGCTTATTCCAGCCTTTCTTACGTTTCTGATGTGATGAATAAGGTTACCACAACCTTTTTCTACCCAGCCGACATTCTCAGTGCTGTATTCAACAGGCATTGGTTTTCCAGGAACAGGAACAGGAGCACCACCATGACATTTGAGTGCTCTGATTGTAGCAACAACAACTGCACAATCAGGAACAAGACCGCTGTAACGGCACTTTAAGTTCCAGAACTTCTCAAATCCAATATCTGCACCAAAACCAGACTCTGTTACATGATAATCGGCAAGTTTCAGACCAATTCTGTCTGCAATAATCGAACTCTGTCCAATAGCAATATTAGCAAACGGACCAGCATGAACAAGAACAGGCTGACCTTCAAGTGTCTGTATTAAAGAGGGATTAAGAGCATCTACCATCCATGCAGTCATTGCACCAGCAACCTGCAGGTCTTCTGTTGTAACTGGTTTGCCCTGTTTTGTGTATGCAACAACGATTTTACCCATTCTTTCACGCATATCTTTAAGATCTGTTGCCACAGCAAGAATTGCCATAACCTCTGAAGATACAGCAATACCGAATTTTGACTTCATCATGAAACCATCGTTTTTGCCATTTACACCGTCAATACCGATAATGATGTTTCTCAGAGACTGGCAGCAGAAATCCATGATCCAGCCCATTTCAACTTTTGTCGGGTCTATGTCAAGGCGTTTCATGCCGGAAAGTCTTAGAAGCTGCTCGTCATTATAGTTTCTCTCATGCTGAAGGCGGGAGGTAAGAGCAACCATTGCAAGGTTGTGGGCATTCATAATTGCATTGATATCGCCAGTAAAGCCCAAGGAAAAAGGTGTCAAAGGAATACACTGAGCAAGTCCACCGCCAGCAGCAGAACCTTTGATATTCATGGTAGGACCGCCAGAAGGCTGGCGAATAGCAGCACAAACACTTTTGCCTATTTTTCCAAGTCCCTGAACAAGACCCATTGATGATGTTGATTTGCCCTCTCCAAGAGGTGTAGGAGTAATGGCAGTTACATCAATATACTTTCCATTTGGTTTGTCTTTGAGACGTTCCAGAACTGCCTTGAAATCAATTTTTCCAATGTAATGTCCCTGAGGAAGCAGTTCATCTTTTGTAAGACCGAGTTTTTCTCCGATTTCATAAATTTTGAGCATCTCTTTTTCTGCATCTTGTGCAATTTCCCAATCCGCATGTTTGGTTGGATCTAATGATGATGGCATTCTTAACTCCTTTGGTTCATTTTGGTTTTTAAGATCAAAGCCCATTAAAAAACATTATGAGCAGTTTAATTAAACAAACTAATCGCTATAAACACTAAAGTTTTTATATGATAACTACCTTAATTAATTGAGAAACATCTCAATTAACTTACACAAAAAATAATTATCAGCATTCATTAACACAATGCAATCAAAAAATATACAATTATTTTTTTAAAAAGACCATTTTAAGACATCTTTTTAACCAAAACAGAAGGAACTGAATCTTATTCATTTATTAATCATATCAAATATTTTTAACCATAAAATACTGTTCTGTTTATCCAAAAATATTCGACGAATTAATGAAGTCATCTATTGACAAAAGGATACCCTACCTGTAAATATCCTAATGCTAATAAAAAGAGCATAGACTAAGCGTAAACTATTTATTAGATATTTTTTTGTTAATCTGTTAATTATTTTTCAAACGAACTATTTAAGGTTTTTATTTATGATACTGAAAAAGTGATCATAAATTGTTAATTAACCAGTTAACCAGTCGTTATATTAACCCGCAACCATATAATTATCTACCAGAAGGAGGTAAAAGTGGGATTTGACATAACAAAAGAATCCTATGCCGGTGCCATCAAAGGAATCACCATTGGAAAAGGTGACAACACTATAACTGTTGGTGCCGAAACATGTTATCCCTTTTATCAGTTTGAAGGGACCATGCCAAACAAACCAGTGATCGCAATGGAGATTTGGGATATTGAACCCCAAGAGTGGCCAGCTGCGGCTATTGCTCCATTTAAAGATGTTATCGCTGATCCAGCTGCATGGGCAAAAAAATGTGTAGAAGAGTTTGGAGCACAGTTAATCGTACTTCAGTTAAAAAGCGTTGATCCAAATGATAAAAATGCTACTCCTGAAGAGGCTTCTGCAACTGTAAAAAAGGTACTTGCTGCTATTAAAGTACCACTTGTTGTGTGGGGTTGTGCATCTCCAGCTAAAGATGATGCAGTTCTTAAAAAGATCGCAGAGGATTGCCAAGGCTACAATCTCATATTAGGACCAGTTGAAGAGAAGAATTATAAAGGCATTGGTGCCGCAGCAATGGGTTACGGTCATACTGTAATTTCATCATCTCCTATAGATGTAAACCTTGCTAAACAGGTTAATATTCTTCTTGAGAACCTTGGTGTTCCCTTAAATAAAGTTATTGTTGATCCAACTACAGGCGGACTTGGATATGGTCTTGAATACTCCTATTCTGTTATGGAACGCCTAACAATGGCTGCAATGGCTCAAGGTGATGACAAACTCCAGAATCCACTTATCAACAACCTTGCAAATGAAGTATGGAAATGCAAAGAGGCAAAACAGACTGTTGCTGATGCTCCTGAACTTGGAGACCCAGAAAGACGTGCCATTTTGATGGAAGCTGTTGGTGCTGTTGCATACTTTCTTGCTGGTTCAAACATAATGATAATGCGTCATCCAGAATCTATTAAACTTGCTAAAGCCTTTGTAGATTTAATTTCAGACGGCGGTTCAGCATTAAATATTGTTCCTATTGCGAAACGTCTTGATGATGTAGATATAGATTTTGCAGCTCTTTCTCCTGCTCCTGATCTTACCATAGCAGATGACGCAAAAGCTGCTGCTCCTGCTGCAAAGAAAGCCGAAGCTCCAAAAGCTGCCGCAGCTCCTGCTGCTGCTCCAAAAGCTGCTCCTGCCGCCGCAGCACCAAAGGCAGAACCTGCTAAAGCTGCTGCTCCTGCAGTAGATGCAAAAGCTCAGGCAGAAGCTGACGCTAAAGCAAAAGCTGATGCTGACGCTAAGGCTAAAGCTGATGCAGAAGCAAAAGCAAAAGCTGACGCTGCTGCAAAAGTAAAAGCTGAGGCTGACGCAAAAGCTAAGGCAGAAGCTGATGCTAAAGCTAAAGTTGAGGCAGATAAAAAAGCAGCTTCTGACGAGGCAGCAAAACGTGAAGCTGAAGAGCAGGCTTTAAGAGATAAACGTGCTCAAGAGCAAAAACATCATGCAGCAGAACCATGCGGCGCAAAAACAGCCGTAAGCATGACACCGGCAGCGGTTCAGAAAACAGAGATTGAAAAAATTCTTGAAAGTCTGAACAGAACTCACAGAAGACACGCTGCATAAACTTGTAAATATATATTTTGTGTGATTTTTTTAATGGCTATTGTCTTAAAAGATTAGAATAAACAAAAATATTTGAAATATGCCTGAAATAATTATGATTATCACACTGTTATAGTGATAAACATTTCCATAACAGGAGGAGGAACCTCTAATGGCAGAAGAAAAAGAGAAAGTGGAGAAGGGGGCAAAACTTGCTGACCCTATAGAATCATCAATCGATCCTGCAACACAGGAGATGATCGCTCGTGCTCAAAAACTTGGTGTAGAGACTGTTTTTGATAGAGCTGTAAATATGAAGCCCTGTAATATTGGAATTCAGGGAATCTGCTGCAAAAACTGTGCAATGGGTCCATGCAGACTTCCGCTTCCAAAAGGCGGCATAGTCGGCGAAGATACACGTAAAGGTCTTTGCGGTGCAACACCAAATACAATAGCTGCAAGAAACTTTATCAGAATGATTGCCGGCGGTGCTGCTGCCCACTCTGATCATGGTAGATCAGTTGCTGAAGTTTTTATGGCTGCTGCAAAAAAACAGACCAATGCTTACAAAATCAAAGATACTGAAAAACTTCTTGCTGTAGCGCCACATCTTAATGTTGCAGTAACCGTTGAGGTTGACGGTCAAACTCTTGACAGAGATATTGACGAGATAGCTGTAGAAGTTGCTGAAAAAGCGCTTAATGAGTGGGGTAAAGCTGAGGGTGAGCTTCTCTATCTGAAACGTGCTCCAAAAGCTCTTTATGAAAAATGGGAAAAATATGGTGTAAAACCAAGAAACATTGATAGAGAGATAGTTGAAATCATGCACCGTACCCACATGGGTGTAGATCAAGATTACAAAAACCTAATCAAGCAGGGAACAAGAGCCAGTTTAGCAGATGGTTGGGGCGGTTCAATGCTTGCAACTGATCTTCAAGATATCCTCTTTGGCACACCTTATCCACTACAGTCAGAAGCCAACCTTGGTGTAATGAAAAAAGATCATGTCAATATTATCATTCATGGACATGAGCCGATTCTCTCTGAAATGATAATTGCAGTTGCACAGTCTCAGGAGATGGTTGACTATGCAAAGACTAAAGGCGCTGCTGGTATCCAGCTTGGTGGTATCTGCTGTACAGCAAACGAGATGTTGCAGCGTCACGGAGTTCCAACTGCTGGTAATTATCTGCAGCAGGAACTTGCAATAATCACAGGTGCTTGTGATGCAATGGTTGTTGACATTCAGTGTATATTCCAGAACCTTGCAAATGTTGCAAAATGCTTCCACACAAAACTTATCACAACCCACCCGATTGCCAGAATGGAGCAGGAGAACGTAATCCACATTGAATTTAATGAACATTATGCTCTTGAAGATGCAACCCGTATTGTGAAGATGGCAATAGACAACTTCCAGAATCGTTCTGCTGATATTATGATTCCACAGCACAAATCAGCCCAGATCGCAGGATTTGGTGTTGAGTCTATTAAATATCATTTAGGTGGAACATTCCGCGGCACATATTACACATTGAATGATAACATTATCAATGGTCGTATTAGAGGTATTGCAGGTGTAGTTGGCTGCAACAATGCAAGAACCAAACATAACCTTGAGCATATTACAATCATTAAAGAGCTTATCAAAAACGATGTAATTGTTCTCTCAACTGGATGCAGTGCTATTACTGCTGCTATGCATGGACTTCTGACTCCTGAATCTGCTGCTGTTTATTGCGGACCTGGTCTTGCAGAAGTTTGTGAAACTGTTGGTATCCCGCCTGTTCTCCATCTTGGTTCATGCGTTGACAACAGCCGTATTCTTCTTGCAGCTACTGAGGTTGTTAAAGCCGGCGGTCTTGGCAATGATATATCTGATCTGCCTGCTGCTGGAAGTGCACCAGAGTGGATGAGTGAAAAAGCCATCTCTATCGGTCACTACTTTGTAACATCTGGTGTTTATACAGTATTTGGTGGAATCCTTCCTACATCTGGTGCACCTGTATTCCAGAAATACCTATTTGAAGAGATGGAAAAGATGTATGGCGGTAAGTGGGATGTAACTGACGATCCAATTGAACATGCACATAAGATGATTGCCCATATTGACAAAAAACGTAAAGAGCTGGGCATTGATAAGGCAAGAGAGAGAGTTCTGATGGATATGGCTGATCGTCAGAAACTTGAAGCTTAATTCTTAAGGCTAATATGTATGATTTGTCATCAGAGGAGATTAAAAAGGTTTTATATAAAGCTCATTTAATAATAGTCTCTTCTGTTTTTCTGCTATATTTTATAAAAATGATAAATCCTCAACGAAGGAGGAAAGTATGTCTAAATTAATAGCATTTGCAGCTATTCAGGGTGGATATAAAGTTGTTTCAGAAGTAGAGGGTCTTTACAATAATGCCCTTCAAGCATACAACGCAGATACAAAAGTCGAATTTCCTAATACTGGCTATTATCTTCCAGTAATTTACTCTCTTACAGGCATGAAAGTAACCAATTTAGAAAATCTCAAGAAACCGCTTGAGTTTGCCAGAGGTCTTCTGCCACCACATGTAAAGAGTAAAAATCATCTACCATATCTTGGACCTCTTCTTGATGCTGGTATGGCTGGTATTATTGCTTATGAAATTAAAGAAGCAATCAGATCAGTAACTCATCCTGATTTTTATTGTCCACAGGAAGACCCTGATATTGAAGCAGGGAAAATCTGGACAGGTCCTGCTGACGACACAATCTTGAGAAAAAGAGGTGTTGAGTTTGTTGATGGTTCTGCTCCTGGTTTTGCTGCTATCGTTGGTGCAGCTCCAAATGCTGAAATTGCAAAGATGATTGTTGAAGATTACCAGAAAAAGAGTCTTTACATCTTCTGTGCTGCAAACCATAACGGTCAGACTGTAATTCAGCAGTTGCTTGATGCTGGTGTTCAGATTGGCTGGAATACTCGTATTGTTCCTTTTGGTCCAGATATCTCATCAGCAGTATTTGCTCTTGGTTTTGCTAACAGAGCTGCTATGGCTTTTGGCGGCGTACAGCCTGGCGATTACAAGAAGATTTTGAAATATAACAAAGACAGAATATTTGCCTTTGTAAATGCTCTTGGTGATATTGGCACAGAGTGGGGTGTTGCTGCTGCTGGCTGCGTAAACTGGGGTTTCCCAACACTTGCAGATACTGATATTCCAGAGATTCTGCCAACTGGTATCTGTACCTACGAGCATGTTGTAACCAATGTTAAACATGAAGAGATGTGCCAGAGATCAATTGAAGTAAGAGGTCTGAAAGTTAATGTAACTGAAATTAACATTCCTTGTGCTTTTGGTCCTGCTTTTGAAGGTGAGCGTGTAAGAGGGGCTGATCTTTATGCACAGTGCGGCGGCGGAAAGACTCAGTGTACAGAGCTTGTTAAGATGGCTCAGATGAACGAGATTGAAGATGGAAAGGTTATAGTTGATGGTCCAGATGTGGGCGATCTTAAAGAAGGTGGTACTTTCCCACTCGGCATTTATGTCCAGATTGCAGGACGTGAGTTCCAGGAAGATTTTGAGCCGATTATGGAGCGTCAGATTCACCATCTTGTAAACTATATCCAGGGTGTTATGCACATTGGACAGCGTGATATTTCATGGGTTCGTATCAGCAAATCTGCTATTGAGAAGGGCTTCACACTCAAGGATATCGGTGTTGTTCTCCATGCAAAATTCCATCAGGAATTTAAGAAGATCGTTGATAAAGTTCAGGTTACTCTTTACACCAAGAAAGAAGATGTTGATAAGATGACGGCAAGAGCAAGGGCTGAATATCACACCCGTGATGCCCGTGTTGACAAGATGACTGATGATGATGTTGAAACATTCTATTCATGCACACTCTGCCAGTCATTTGCTCCAAGTCATGTTTGTACAGTAAGCCCTGAAAGAACAGGGCTTTGCGGTGCATATAACTGGATGGACTGCCGTGCATCATTTGAGATTAATCCAACAGGTCCAAACCAGCCGATCGAGAAGGGTGAATGCCTTGATCCAAAACTTGGACAGTGGAAAGGTGTTAATGAGTTTGTTCAGAAAGCATCAAGAGGTGCTGTTACCAAATATAACCTCTATTCAATGGTTTATGATCCAATGACAACCTGCGGCTGCTGCGAGTGTATTGCAGCTATGCTTCCATCATGCAACGGCGTTATGACTGTTGGTCGTGATTATGCTGGTGAGACTCCTTGCGGTATGAAGTTCACAACTCTTGCAGGCGTTATGGGAGGTGGTGCTTCTTCTCCTGGATTTGTTGGACATTCAAAACACAACGTTACTCAAGGTAAATTCATACTTGGTGACGGCGGTCTATTAAGAATGGTCTGGATGCCTAAAATGCTTAAAGAAGAGCTGAAAGATCGCATAATGGCACGCGGTGCTGCTATGGGAGTTCCTGATCTTTATGATAAAATTGCAGATGAGACTGTTGGAATAACAGAAGAGGAGATACTTCCATTCCTTCAGGAAAAAGGTCATCCAGCACTAAGTATGGAACCGTTGATTGGATAGTTGTTTAACTGAATAATTAAATATAAATATTGTAGAGGTATATCTTTAAAAGTTTACCTCTACATGAAATAATATCTTAAAGAGGAGATAACAATGGCATTAACCGGAATACAGATATTCAAACTCCTTCCAAAGACTAACTGCAAGGAGTGTGGTGTTCCAACCTGCCTTGCATTTGCTATGAATTTAGCATCTGGAAAGGCTGAATTGGACAGTTGTCCTTATGTTTCTGATGAAGCAAGGGAAAAACTTGCCGAAGCATCTGCACCTCCTATTCGTCCTGTTAAACTTGGAAAGGGTGTACGTCAAACAGCAACCGGTGGTGAAACTGTACTTTACAGACATGAAAAAACTTTTTTTAATCCAACAGTTCTTGCTGCAACAATCCCTTCTGATATAGATGCGTCTGCTCTTGATGCAAAACTTAAAGTTTATAACGCTTTCCAGTATGAGCGTGTAGGCTTAAATTTAAGACCTGAGCTTGTTGTTGTAAAAGATGCCGGCAAAGGCGGGGCTGCATTTGCTGCAACTGCTAAAAAGATTGCATCTGAGTCTGAGTTTAATTTAGTTTTGATGACAGAAGATGTTGATGTTATGAAAGCTGGTGTTGAAGCCGCTGGTTTCAAACGCCCACTGCTTTATGCTGCAACTGCTGCTAATATTGATGCTATGGGTGCTCTTGCAAAAGCAAACGATCTTCCTATTGCAGTTAAGGCAGATTCAGTAGCTGCTCTTATGCCTTTGACAGAAAAACTTACCGGCATGGGAATAAAAGATATAGTTATTGATTCTGGCTCAAGAGAGATTAAACAGGCTCTTGAAGATCAGGTTGCAATCCGCAGAGCTGCTCTTAAAGCCGGCAATAAGGCTCTTGGTTTCCCAACAATTACATTCCCGTGTGAAATGGCTTCAAATCTTGACATGGAGACATTGATTGCTGCCATGTTTGTAGCTAAATACGGCGGAATTGTTGTTCTTTCAGATTTTAGACCAGAATCATTGTTCCCGCTGCTTCTTGAGAGATTAAATATCTTTACTGATCCACAGAGACCAATGACCGTTACAGAAGGCATCTATCCAATTGGTAATCCAAATGAAAATTCTCCAGTTGCTGTAACTACAAACTTTGCTCTAACATACTTCATCGTATCAGGTGAGATTGAAGCAAGTAAAGTTCCATGCTGGCTGCTTATCAAAGATTCAGAGGGTCTGTCTGTTCTTACAGCTTGGGCTGCTGGTAAGTTCGGCGGTGATGATGTTGGTGCTTTTGTCAAGAAATCAGGCATTATGGATAAGGTAAAACATACAGAGCTTATTATTCCTGGTTATGCTGCAGCAATTGCTGGCGATGTTGAAGAAGAACTTCCGGGCTGGACTATCACAGTCGGACCAAGAGAGGCGGCTCATCTGCCTGCATTCTTGAAAACAAAATAGAGATAAGATACTTAACACGCTTTATTTATAAACAAATGCGAGTGTCTTATTGTAATTATTGCGTAGAATTTCCTAAATATTAGAATAAAAAAGGAACAAGAGACTATGATACTTTTCGGAGAGAGTCTGAATGTAATTTCCACTGTTATAGGAAAACAGTTCAAAGAACCTGATCCCTCTAAACGTAATCCAGAGCCTATTCAAAAAGAAGTTGTAATGCAAAAAGAGAAAGGAATGGATTACATTGACATCAACCTTGGACCCGCTAAAAAGTTTGGTGTTGAACTGATGCCATGGGTAATTCAGGTTGTTCAAGAGGCAGTTCCTGGAATGCCTCTGCTTTTAGATACATCAAATATTGCTGCTATTGAAGCTGGTCTTAAAATGATAAAACCAGCCAGCAAACCCCATATAATCAACTCAATCATGGCAAGACCTGAAAGATATGAAGTTATGGTTCCAATGGCAGCCAAATACGATGCCGATTTTGTAGCTCTTATGTGGGGACCTGATGGTCTTCCAAGAGACGAGAACGAAAGAGCAGCTCTTGCTGTTGAGCTTATTTATTATGCAAACGAAGCAGGTATTGCTAATGAGCGTATCTGGGTTGATGGTATTGTAACTCCTGTCAATATTCAGCAGCCTCAGGCAATCAGCCTTATGAACTTTCAGGGAATGCTTCAAGATATGGCACCTGGTGTAAAAAGCACCTGCGGTCTTTCTAATATTTCAAATGGTCCTCCAAATAATTTAAGACCAATTTTGAACCAGACATACATGGTTATGCTTCAAAAACATGGTATGGAGTCTGTAATTTCTGATCCTCTTGATACTAAGCTGACTGAAATTGCCAAAGGCAAACGTCAGGATATAGTTGATCTTATTTATGCTATTATGGATGGAAATCAGCCAAACATCGAATCTTTATCAAAAGAGATGCAAGATTATGCAAAGACAGTAAATGTTATTCTTGGAAATACACTCTACTCAGATTCATGGCTTGAAGTTTGATATCTTGCAATATGAGAGTTGTTTATTTTAAATAGTACATTTAAGATATCTTTACTCTTGCTAAATTAAAATCATTTTTTAGTCATAATTTTTTGACTTAAATAGATTAAATTAAAAAACCCCTTCCTTAATTCAAAAAAGGGAGGGGTTTTTGATTTGGTGGAAAATAATATATGGAACCAGATATAATTATAAAAAAACAGTGGGTTTATGTTGTAGTACAAGACCCTGAGACCTCATCTGAAGAGTTGATGGGCTTCTCTCCAGATGATGATAAAAGTAGTATTTCTGAACCTTTTATTCCAGCATTTGAGACAAAAGAGGAGGCTCAACAGTGCTTTCTTTTAATGCCTAAGGATTTAATGAAAAGAAAATATGAAGTTCAGGCAATGCTCAAAGACGATCTTATAAATTATGCAAAAACAAATGGATATAAGGTCTTTATGATGGATGAAAATAGTCGGGTTAAAAATGAGATTTTGTGATATTGTTATACAATTAATCTCTATTTTAAATAGATATGAGGTAAAATAAAATCATGGGCTTAAAATTAGCAATTGGTGGTAAGGGCGGCGTAGGAAAGACAACTATTACTTCCCTTTTAGCAAGGTGCATTGCCGATATTGACCAAAACAACCGCGTTATTGCAATCGATGCTGATCCCGTAACTAATCTTGCGGCTGCACTTGGCATATCTGAAAATCCACCTATAACCCCTGTGTCTGAACTGTCAGAATTGATTGCAGAGAGAACAGGTGCAAAACCCGGAACAATCGGGGGTTTTTTCACATTAAACCCTAAAGTTGACGATATTCCTGAACGCTTTTCACGCGAGAGAGACGGCGTAAAGCTGTTAGTTATGGGAACTGTTAAAAAAGGAGGTTCCGGCTGTATCTGCCCTGAAAGCACAATACTTAAAGCACTAATGAACCATTTAGTTCTTGCAAGAAAAGATATTGTCATAATGGATATGGAAGCTGGAGTGGAGCATCTCGGCAGGGCAACTTCTGGCTCGGTTGATGCACTTGTGGCTGTAGTAAATCCTGGACAGAGAAGCCGTATTGCTGCCGAGAGAATAAGGCAGCTTGGACAAGATATCGGAATAAAAAGAATTGTGGTGCTTGGAAATAGGGTCAGAAATAAAGAAGATGAGGATAGAATAAGAGAATCTCTATCTGATTTTGAGATTATAGGATTTTTACCTGAATTTGATGAGGTTGCAGAAGCAGATAGAAGAGGTGTGCGTCCATTTGATGATGTTACAACTATTCCGACAGAGATTAGGCAGCTTGCGGCAAAATTTTTGACACTTGGCTAAATATATAGAAAAAATGAGCAATAATCTTTACCTTGACAAAAAAACATTTTCATCATAGTATCCAGAATTTTTTTAACGCCCATAATTAGCCAATAAACCCATATTTAATAGAGGGTTTAAATCATTTTATAGATGAATGAAGGAGAGATATTAGTATGTACGCAGTAATTAAAACAGGCGGAAAACAGTATAAAGTTGAAGAGGGGCAGATACTGAGAGTTGAAAAACTTGAAGGAGAGATAGGTTCTGATATTAAGTTTGATGATGTTCTTCTCTATTCTGACGGAGAAAATATAACTCTTGGCTCACCTGTTATTGAAAATGCTTTTGTCAGCGGAAATATAGTTGAGCAGGGAAAAGGGAAAAAAGTGATTGTATTTAAATACAAACGCAGAAAGTCCTATAAAAGAATGAGAGGACACAGACAGCTTTATACAGCCGTGAAAATTAATTCTATACAGATATAGAACTACAAGATACAAAAAAGGAGATTTTAAAAGATATGGCACATAAGAAAGCAGGAGGAAGCTCCAAAAACGGTCGTGACTCAAACGGTCAACGGCGTGGTATTAAAATGTATGGCGGTCAACAAGCTGTTGCAGGAAATATTATTGTAAGGCAGGTTGGAACTAAAATTCATCCAGGCAATAATGTAGGCATGGGTAAAGATTATACTCTCTTTTCACTGATTGACGGCGTTGTAACCTATGAAAGAAAGGGCCGTGACAGAAAGAGAGTGAGTGTTTATGCCGCGTGAAATTCATAGATGAAGCCATTATTACTGTCAGGTCCGGAAACGGCGGAGCCGGCTGCGTAAGTTTTAGAAGGGAAAAGTTCATAGAATGGGGTGGACCTGACGGCGGAGATGGTGGAGATGGCGGCAGCGTCATCTTCCGTGCAGATCAAGGTAAACGTACACTTGTTGACCTTCGCCGCCAAAAAATCATCACTGCCCCTAATGGAACTTCTGGAGAGGGGAGGAAACGGCATGGCAGAAATGGTGCAGACCAGATAATTGATGTGCCTCCCGGCACCGTTATAACCGATGCGGATACAGGCTTATTGATCGCAGATATGACAGAGCCGGGACAGCAGTATATTGTAGCTCAGGGGGGCATGGGCGGACGTGGTAATAAAAGATTTGCAACATCCACCAACAGAGCACCAAGACATGCTCAGCCCGGCATTCCAGGAGTTGAACTCCGTCTTAGGCTTGAACTAAAACTTCTTGCAGATGTTGGTATTGTCGGTCTTCCAAATGCAGGAAAATCAACACTTGTAAGCAGCATCTCTTCAGCTCGTCCTAAAATAGCAGACTATCCCTTTACCACACTCAATCCATCTCTTGGAATGGTTCAGCCTGAATTTGGAGAGCCTTTTGCTGTTGCAGATATTCCAGGTTTAATTGAGGGTGCGCATGAAGGCACAGGACTTGGCATCCAGTTTTTAAAGCATGTTGAACGTACCGGCATATTAATACACCTGATTGATGCTTCCCAGATCGATTGCGATTCTCCTCTGGATTCACTAAATCTGATTAACCGAGAGTTGTCTCTTTACAGTGAAACCCTTGCACAAAAAGAACAGTTAATAGTTCTAAATAAGATTGATCTGACCGATACAGAGCAGAAAGTTTTAGCTTTTAAAGATGCTTTGAATAAAAAATATCTATTAGAACAAACAGAGAATTCCCCTCCTCAAATTTTAACAATTTCAGCAGCAACGGGTAAAGGCACTCGGGAGCTGATTGCCTTTCTTGCACAAAAAATCAACAAACAATAAAAGCCTCTTAACGAACAATTGTATAATTAAATAATCTTACAATAAATAGAGTGTTTCCATGAATGATTATGATAATAACAGAGATTGTGCAGCAAAATGCGATAAATCTACTATCAGCTATGATAGATCGACAATATTTAAGCACACCAAAAGGGTTGTAGTTAAAATCGGAAGCGGTGTTCTTACACTAAATCATGGTCTTAATGTTGATATTATAGAAAAGACAAGCTATCAAATTGCTCAACTGCGTAATAAAGGAGTGGAAGTTATAATTATATCTTCTGGTGCAATTGCATGTGGTGTAAAAAAGATAGGTCTTGAAAGACGACCAGACGGTATTCCAGCCAGACAGGCTGCGGCAGCAGTTGGGCAGGCTGGACTTATATTGGCATGGGAGCAGGCATTTGAAAAGTTTGACCATAAAGTGGCTCAACTTCTTCTAACAAGAGAGGATTTGAGCCACAGAAAAAGATATCTTAATGCCCGAAACACTCTTAATCAACTTTTGGCATGGAACATTATCCCAATAATTAATGAGAATGATACAGTGGTATTTGAAGAGATTAAACTTGGTGATAACGATAACCTTGCAGCTATGATTACCCTTTTGATGGATGCTGATGTTATGATAAATCTGACTGATATTGACGGACTGTATGACAAAGACCCGAGGGTTCATGATGATGCTAAACTATTATCAACCGTGAGCACCATAACATCTGATATGGAAAATGCAGCAGGCGGTATTCCGGGAAATCTTGGAACAGGTGGAATGTTAAGCAAAGTCAAAGCTGCAAAAAAACTCTCACGGGCAGGCATTCCAATGATCATTGCAGGAGGACTTAATCCTAATATCATAACAGATATTGTATCTGGCAGGGATAAAGGGACATTTTTCATTCCCGGTAGTAAGCATCTTAACAGCCGAAAATGCTGGATAGCTTTTAATCTTAAATCGCAAGGAAGCATTGTTGTTGATAAGGGAGCGGAAGAGGCTCTTGTAAAAAAGGGGAAAAGTCTTTTGCCAATCGGTATTACTGATGTTATTGAAGATTTCTGCATGGGTGCACCGGTCGATATCTGCTCGTTAGACGGCTCAATAATCGGCAGGGGTCTTGTCAACTACCCTTCATCAGATATCCACAAAATTATGGGGCTTAAGAGTGATAAGATACTTCAAGTTCTTGGTTCAAAACCTTTTGATGATGTGATTCATCGTGATAATCTTGTTATCACCTGATTTAATGATCTTAGAGCCTGAATATTTAAAACAGTCTCTTAACTTCCTAATCCTTCAAATTTTTAACAGGGCAAATTTTAACAGGAGAAAAAATATCAATGGAATCCACTATAAAAGATATTGCTCTCAGGGCAAGGGCAGCATCAAGGAAGATGGCTGTTGCATCAACAGAACAGAAAAATAAAATACTCCATTCAATTGCAGATAAACTTATTTCAAATAAAGAGCAGATACAAAAAGAGAATGCAAAAGATGTAGAAGCCGGAGCAGCTAAAGGCTTATCTGCTGCAATGATAGACAGACTCAAAATAGGCGATGCAACCATACAATCTATGGTTAAAGGTCTTAATGAGGTTGCTTTGCTTTCCGATCCTGTAGGTCAGACAGCAAAACAGTGGAGCCGCCCAAACGGTCTTGATGTATCTAAAGTGAGGATTCCGCTTGGTGTTATTGCAATGATCTATGAATCCCGCCCTAATGTAACTGTTGATGCAGCAGCCCTCTGCTTAAAAGCTGGAAATTGTGCAATTTTACGAGGCGGATCAGAGGCGTTTCACTCAAACATGATACTTGCCCAGATTATCCAAGAGGCTTTAACAGAAAACGGAGTGTCAAAAGATGCTGTTCAGGTAATTCCGATTCAAGATAGAGAGGCTGTAACACATCTTTTAAAACAAGAAGAGTCGATTGATCTTGTTATTCCACGAGGCGGTGAAGCTCTTATAAGGTTTGTTGTCCAGCATTCGACAATTCCAGTTCTGAAACACTACAAAGGTGTATGCCACGCTTACATCGACAAAGCTGCGGATATAGACCTTGCTGTAAAGGTTTGCTTTAACTCTAAAGTGCAGCGTCCTGGTGTGTGCAATGCAATGGAGACTCTGCTTGTTCATAAAGATATTGCACCAAAATTTCTGCCTGTGATGGCTGAAAAGTTTTTACAAGCAGGAGTTGAGCTTAGATGTTGCAGCAAAACTTTTGATACTCTTAAAGAGAATCTTAAATTGATTGATTCTGCTGATAATAAGACTATTAATAAAATTACAACAGCACAAGAGAGTGATTGGTCTGCTGAGTATCTTGATCTGATTCTTGCGGTTAAAACCGTTGAAAGTATGACAGAGGCAACTGAGCATATTGCAACTTACGGCTCTGACCACACAGATGTAATTATCACAACTGATATGGAGAGAGCAGATATATTTATGCGGACTGTCTCATCTTCAATGGTTGGTGTTAATGCCTCTACCCGTTTTAATGATGGGGGAGAGTTAGGACTTGGAGCAGAAATTGGAATAAGCACATCAAAACTTCATGCCTTTGGTCCAATGGGTTTAGAGGAGCTTACTACAACAAAATTTGTTGTTCGTGGAGATGGTCAGATACGGCTTTAGAGAGGCGAGCATGAATGTCGGCTTATTTGGAGGAACATTCAACCCTATTCATAAGGGGCATATAGAGGTTATCAGCCACGTTAAATCAACTTTTAATTTGGATACAGTTTATCTTATTCCATCAGCCGTTCCTCCCCATAAAACCACTACAAACCTTGCTCCGGCTGACTATAGACTTGAGATGGTTAAACAGGCAGTGGAAAATATTTCAGGTTTTATAGTCTCTGATGTAGAAATTCAAAGAGAGGGAAAATCATTTTCTATAGATACTATCCGGCACTTTACGGCTGCAACGGATAACGGCAGCAGACTCTATTTTATAATGGGTTCTGATGCTTTTTTTGACATAGATACATGGAAAAACAGCGTAGAAATTTTCAGACTTACATATATTATTGTAATGCTGAGGGCTGGAGATACAAGAAATTTAAATGATATTGAGCTGTTCTTACAAAATAGGATATCTCCTTTTTATAAGATAGCTTCGTCAGGCAGCACTATTAACTATCAGCCTTTAAAATCAGATAAAAATTTAAAAAGCAGCGATTCAATTCATACAGACAATAAATTTAAAACTGTTCATATCTGCTATGTCCCTGAAATTCCTATATCCTCTACAATGATAAGAGATAAAATAAGAGCAGAACAATCAATAAAGGGACTTGTTCCACCCGCAGTTGAGGCGATAATTTATCAAAAACAGCTTTACATATAATCAGCAATTCTAAATTTTGAAATTGTCTTATGATAATTTTTATAACCGAATATTAAAATTAGAATTTTTATACCTATAATTTAATTATACTCTGAAAGGGTATAAATTAAGGATTAAATAAAAAAGATGACAGAAGCAATAGATATAAAACCAACTTTAGCACCTTATTTAAATGAGATATTTGCAAGAAAAGTTGAACAGGTTACAGCAATAGATGTGCGTAACTTAACATCATACACAGATGCTATAATTGTCGTAACAGCATCATCTTCAAGACAGGCATCTTCAATTGCCGAGCATATCCATATTAATAGGAAAAAAGCCGGCAATATGCCTTTAGGCGTTGAAGGCATGCAGGAAGGAACATGGGTTCTGCTTGATTTTGGAGATGTGATTATACATATCTTTAATAACGAGACTAAAGATTTTTACGATATTGAAGGGCTTTGGGCAAATGCTCCAAGAATAGACACGTCAGAATTCAATAAGGCAGGATAATTATGACACAAGATGGTAAAACAAATCGTGTTGATGCACTTTTGATATTAGACGGCTGGGGAGTAAATCCAGTCGCAACAGATAATGCAGTTGCGCTTGCCAAGACCCCTTTTCTTGATATGTTGGAGAAAACTTATCCATGCTCACGCCTTCTCTGTTCAGGAAGAGCTGTGGGTCTGCCTGACGGCGTAATGGGAAACTCTGAAGTCGGACACATGAATATAGGTGCTGGAAGGACTGTATTTCAAGATTTGGTTAGAATTAACGTTGCTATTGAGGATAAATCGTTTTTTGCCGTTCCAGAGCTTGTAGATTTGGTTAAGACGGTTGAAAATCAAGACTCATCGCTTCATCTTATGGGTCTTTTGTCAGATGGAGGAGTCCACAGCCATATTGATCATCTTTTTGCACTTATTGATATGGCATGCAATTCAAAAATAAAAAATATCTTTATCCACCCTATACTTGACGGCAGAGACACGCCTCCTCAAAGCGGTATCCAATACCTGACACGGCTTGAAGAGCATCTTGAAAAAAAGAGAGCTGAAAATAGAGGCATAACAGCAGCTATCGCAACTATTTGCGGAAGATTTTACGCAATGGACAGAGATACCCGCTGGGATAGAGTTGAAAAGGCTTATCTTTTATACACAAATGGCGATGGTCTAAATAAAACCGATCCTTTGCAGGCACTCAAAGAGGCATATAATTCTGGTCAGACTGATGAGTTTGTAAAGCCAATATTGATCACAGGAGATATTGCAGCAGTTAAAGGCAGCGTTGCTGGTGATGTCAGATATGGTATGATTAAAGATAATGATGCTGTTATATTTTTCAATTTTAGATCAGACAGGGCAAGAGAGATAACAAGAGCTTTTACAGAGGCAGAATTTACAGGTTTTGAGAGAAAAACCGCCCCTAAACTCTCAGGATTTCTCTGCATGACCCAATATGATGAATCTTTTTCGCTTCCTGTAATTTTTAAGCCTCAGCATTTATACAACATTCTTGGAGAGGTAGTCAGCCGTCAAGGTCTTAGGCAGCTTAGAATTGCAGAGACTGAAAAATACGCACATGTAACCTATTTTTTCAATGGCGGAGATGAAAAGGTCTTTCCATTAGAAGAGCGGATACTTATCCCGTCCCCAAGAGATGTAAAAACTTATGACGAAAAACCAGAGATGAGTGCTTATAAGGTTGCACAGGCTGCCTGCGAAAAAATCGGTGAAGGCAGATTAAATTTAATGATTCTCAACTTTGCAAATATGGATATGGTGGGTCATACAGGCAGACTTGATGCTGCAATAAAAGCATGCTCAACTGTTGATGCTTGCGTAAAGCAGGTTGTTGAAGCTGTCTGGGCAACTGGCGGAACTGCAATGGTAACAGCAGATCATGGAAATGCCGAACAGATGAAAGATTCAGAAGGCAATCCTCATACAGCACACACCTTAAATCCTGTTAAATTTATCCTTGCTGGTGAAAAATACCGCAGCACCGCTTTAAACAACGGTATTCTCGGCGATATTGCACCGACCATATTAAAGGTTATGGGGCTTGAGCAGCCAGAAGAGATGACGGGAAAACCGCTTTTTTAAAAAGGCATCATAACAGTTGTTCAATCCAAAATAGAAATATTTTAAAGCATTTTTTTCTAAATATCAGAAGTGAGAAGGCTAAAATATGAACATTACATTAATTGACTACATCACAGGCAACATGGTTCCAGATATTGGAGCAGAAGGGAGCAGACAGCTTTTTGAGAAGTTTCTTGTTGAAAATAGAGGTTATGACAAGGCAGATGTTTTAGTTGATGTGCCTATTAAAGTTTTATTTAAAGGCAGAGAGTATGCCTCAACTGTTGATCTGATTGTATTGTGCAGCCAAAAACCTCTTATGGCTGTAAGGTGTGTTGCAGGCTCGCTTGCCTCCTATGAGAGGGAGATACTTGCTGCAGCAAGATTGGTTTATGATGTGCAGATACCATTTTCTGTATCAACAAATGGAAAAGATGCCCTTGTTAGAGATGCTATTTCAGGCAAATCTATATATAAACCAAACGGGGAAAAATATGAAATAGGCGAAGGTTTAGCGGCTGTTCCAACCAAAGCAGAAGGAATGAAATTTATTGAATCTTTTGAGTATATCCCGTTTCCCCCAGAAAAAAAGGAGCGTGAGATGATTATCTTTCGCTCCTATGATATAGAAAGAGATGAAGGAGAGTGCGATGCCTCTCCATTTTTAACAGGTCAAATACTTTAATTTACCAAATTATTTAATTCAACATCGAATTAAGTCAAAACAACTTTTACCAAATTATTTCATGCAGCACCAAATTAAGTCAAAACGACTTTTACCACATTATGCCGCCTGATCTATATCAGCCAACGTTAAAGTAAAATTAACAAGCAGGAATTTCTCGTTTGCAATGCTTACAAACAGTTGCTCTTCTTTTGATTATCTCTGCACAATATGGGCACTCTCTTGTGTAGTGCCTATCATGGAGCTTTTGGACTGCTGTAGTAACTGCTTCCTGCAAATTCTTGCTTGGAAACTTATGGTTGATTAGATGCTCTACTGCTTCTGTACCACCAATATCACCTACCATCTCAGCAGCTTTTAATCTAACTCTCGGAGGATACTCTGGATTTAAGAGAATTTTGAGTATTTCGTCCCAATCTTTTGCCATATAAAGATCAGTAATCAGGGCAAAACCCTCTTTCATAGCCTCCTTAAAAGCCTCTCTTATTGATAACTCCTCGTCATCAAGCATCTGCCCCTTTCCACCTGCGGAGCTGAACACAGGCATATACTCAAAATTAGTAGAGCCGGGATAGCTGATACATCTGTAAGATGCGTGGTTCTCCATACTTTCTTTTAAATTTTCCCAACCCTCTTTATACGAAGGGCAGTCGTCATTAAAACAGACAAACAGGTATGGTGTTCCCCAGCCTAAACCATCACTGAAATTTATCTCTGGTACCTCCCATATCGACATTTCCATATTACAATGCGGACAATGAGGTTTTTCCATTGCCAATATCTTTTGAAGAATCTCTTCTTTAGTCTCAAAAGCCATCTATAATCTCCTTAAAATTATTATGTTGGTATGAGCAGACAGTTTTTCTGCGTTTTTTGTTTAAAATTAAAATATTGTAAAATTTAATTCGATCTGATTATCAATTTATTCCACTTATTCCACAAAATTATTTACAAAACTAAGTATAAAAGAGCCATTGTCAATTTTATAAAAAAATAAACATATTGGAGTGAAATATGCATAGAAATTAATATAATATTATAAAAATAAAGCATAACTAAAAAAAATGGGGGGGGCGAAGATGAAAAACATTTATGAGCAAGAGATAAATATTCTCTCTGAAAGGCACGGTAGATATGATGGACTAAAATCACTAATATATTTTATTTTGATGATGGTTCTTATTTTTTCAATGCTTTTTCTTCCTGACAAGATCAATGCCGGTGATATTCAATTTGGTGCACAGATTACCAACAAGGCAGAAGGTTTCGGAACACTTTCAGGTCGGTTTTTAAAAGATTTTAACTCTTCTGACCTCTATATTATTGGTTTTTCCTCGTCTGAAACCTTTGATAAAGATAAAATATTTTCTCTCATACCTCTTAATAATGATCCTGAAAAGTTGGTGTGGAAAAACCAAATTTCTATATTTTCAGCCTATGACTGTATTAAAGCAGGAGGCTGGGGTTCGCTGTCATCAATAGATTTTAAGCCTCTTCAAAATCAGACGACAGGAGATATCCCTGAGATTATTGTTGCAATTCTTTTGGTTAAAAACGGCGGTGATCCTCTAAATCCGTCAGATTGGATTGATGTTGCAGTAACTTCTCTTGTAACAGATTTATCTGAAAGAGTTCCGGGTCAGACACAATTTTTAAGCTCTAAAATCAACAATAGATATTATCCAGTAGATGCAGAAAATGGTAATGTTGAACCGCCTCAAGATGCTGATAAAGATAACAGCGATTCTGATGTTGAAAAACCAGATATCTACAAGGTAGATGGTAACAGATTATTCTATGCCAATGGAAGTGCAGCAAGATTTCAGGTTGTAGATATCTCAAAACCCGATGCTCCTAAACTTATTCACTCAGAATCTTTGCAGAATACTCCATTAGATCTGTATATCAGCGATAACTATGTAATGCTTCTTGAACAGATGAACGAACAAAACAGCACTTCTGTTGTGCTAAAGGTTTTTCATGTTCAAGGTGATATTATAACAAAAGTGTCTGAACAGGTTTACCCAAATTTCCAATATGCTGCATCAAGAAGATCAGGAGATCGAATTTTCATAACAGGTACAGTGCCATATTATTATCCATATGCTGCTGATCTTAAATCTGATAATAGCGTAACTGACGAGAGCAGTATCAATAATCTACTAAAAGCAGATGAAGTGGTTGAACAAGGCTCTTTAGTGGCAGCCATAGATATCGCAAATCCTGCCTCCCCTGCCCTTATATCTAAGAAAAATCTTGAAGGTTATGATTCAGATATCTATCTAAACAGCGACTATTTGGTTCATATTGCAAGAGTTAGCTGGGAGACTACTATCTTGTACCTGTTTGATCTTAACCAGAGTGATCCGCTCACACAGATAGATGAGATCAAAATTGGTGGCAGAGTACCTTCTGAGTATCATGTGAATATATCTGGCAGCACATTGTTTGCAATCTACCGTGATCAAGATATCAGCAGCGGAAGCTCTCTTAAAATATTTGAGATCAATAAAGATGCATCAGCTAAAGTATCTGTAGAAGAGAAAGGGTCTGTTAATGGAATAGCACCAAAAGAGGATCTGTTTGCAGCAACTTTTATAGATGACAGAGCGTATATCGTAACCTATGAGAGAAAAGACCCTCTCTGGGTTGTCGATACTTCTGACCATTCAGCACCAAAGATAATCGGAGAGCTTGAGGTTCCGGGCTGGTCAGAATATATCAGATTCCACAAAAACAGGCTTGTTGCCCTTGGATACGATGACAGCAATGATAAAAGGTTGGTCTCAATTGCACTATTTTCAGTTGAAGACCCATTAAAGCCTGTTCTGCTTGATCGAGTTACTCCCCTGTCAGGAGTTGCAGATTACACCCATTCAGTTGCAATTGAAGATGACAGAGGCTTTTACTGGAATACATTATCTAATCTTATAATGGTTCCAATAAGTTATTACACAGATGCCAACTATTCAGGAGTTGAGATAATTCATGTAGATTCAGGCTGGAACTCATTTATCAGAAAAGATTTTGTCTCAGCAACATTTAATGTGCAAAGAGCCGCAGAGGCTGATGATTCAAACTCTTCATCAGATAACCTTGCAGATATTGCTTTGAGCATGGGAGATGCGGCACTCAACACTATTAACATATCACCAACAGAAAAACCCTCTATTCTTGGAGAGCTGAGACTTGCATATAATGTTGAAAAAATCGCCATTTACAAAAGCGGAGCAGCTCAGGCAGAAGTAGAAAGCCAGCAGGAACAAAAAAGCATCTTTGCACTTGGCGGAGATTTTTATACAGGCGGAACATCTGATCTTATGCGTTATGACAGCTCATCAACTTATAATCAAAACAGCGATGGTCAATTTGATTTTACAGCACCCTCGTCGATTAAAAATTCAGAGCTTCTCTATCCCGAACTTTTTATTGACAACGGCACAGGGTTAATTTTCTCATGGCACTCAGCAGCATTCAGGCTTTTTGATCCTCAAACTATGAGTTTAGGAAGCACTGTAAAACTTGGAGATACCTCAACATGGGCAACATCTGAACCAATATTTTCAAATAAAATGCTCTATTTTGCTATAAGCCAATATTATTACTATAAAGAAGAGATTCCTCCGGCAGATACTGAGCGATCTGAATATATAAATGAAGATGAGTATTCTATTAACACAACTCTAAAACGTTATGACTGCTCTGATATTAACGCACCAACCCAGCTTCCTGACATATCAATTCCGGGAACGCCGAAGGCTGTTTTTAACACCAATAAGCTCATTACCGTTGAAACTAATTATGAATACTACTATTACCCTGTGGACGAGAACAATTCAGATATTACACAAGGCATTAGAATCAACTCCCTTGAACTTGGACAAGATAATGCTGTGCTTGATCTGACTGCCTTTTTTGACTCAGAGAGCTATGGAAACGCAGAGGTTATCTGTGATCAGACAAACATCTATCTTACAAGCGTAAAAGATGAGCAAACAAAAATTTATGTTATTGATCCAAACAGCTTAAATATTATTGCCTCATATGATCTAAAAGGCACATATTCGCCGGTAAAGGCAGTTGAGGGAAAGATTGTTCTTACATCAAGATGGTACTATCCATACTGGAGATATGACTATGTCGGCATCATGCCCCCCTACTGGAACAGCAATGAGATAAAGGTTGTTGATATTTCCGGCGGGATATTAAAAGAGGCGGCTTCATTCTCAAATTCTGGTCTATATGCAGCACCAAATAATATCATTATTGAAGATGAGGGGCTTTATATCGCAAACGGATATAAAGGAGTTGTCTATTTGCAGCTAAAATAATATGCAGCAGTTAAGAATAATAAAACAGATAAAAACATGTAGAGACGCAAGGCGTGCGTCTCTACAATTTAACAATTCTAACACGATTCAATCGGTTTATCTACCAGAGTTTATCTTCCAGTATATCGTCTCTGTTTTGAGAGAATCCTTTTTCTTACCCTGATGCTTAACGGCGTTACCTCAACCAACTCATCTGGATTTACAAAATTTAGTGCCCGCTCCAAAGTCATAGGCTTTATTGGAGAGCATATTGTACTTTCATCTTTTCCTGATGCCCTCATGTTGGTGAGCTTTTTCTCTTTGCAAGGATTGACATCAAGATCATTTTCTTTGCTGTGCTCACCAACTATCATTCCTTCATACACAGGAGTACCAGGAACTATCATAAGCCGACCTCTTGGCTCAAGATTGTAGAGAGCATAAGGAACAGCTTTTCCCTTTCTATCGCTAACCAGCGAACCGGTTCTTCTGGTGGGAAAATCTCCTCTGTAGGGTTCATATCCTTCAAAGATTGAGTTCATAATTCCAGTTCCTTTTGTATCTGTCAGGAACTCATCTCTGTAGCCAATCAAAGAGCGTGATGGAACAGAGAACTCCATATTTGCTCTGCCCCGCTTATTTACAAGTTTTGTAAGCCGCCCTTTTTTCATTGAGAGCTTTTCAGTCACAATGCCTGTAAACTCCTCATCACAATCAACAAAAAGGCGTTCAATCGGCTCTGTCCGCTCTCCATTTTCTCCTGTTTTGTAGATAACTTCAGGTCGTCCAACGCAAAGCTCAAAACCTTCTCGCCGCATTGTTTCAACCAAAATTGCCATCTGAAACTCGCCTCTTCCCTGCACAACAAACGAATCTCTCTCATCAGTCTCTTTTAATGAGATCGCCACGTTTGCCAAAGCCTCTTTTTCTAAACGCTCGCGTATTTTGCTTGACTGGACATATTTTCCCTCAAGTCCTGCAAAAGGAGAGTCGCAGATTGTAAACATCATAGATACTGTAGGCTCATCAACAGTTATTCGAGGAAGAGGTTTTGGGAAATCTTTGGTGCATATAGTATCACCAATCTCAAAAGCATCTGTACCTGAAATTACTGCAATATCTCCAGACTCAACTAAAGCTGCCTGAGATAAGGCTGGTCCCTCATAGCTCTGAAGGCTGCTGACCTTAATCTTAACAGGCTTCCCATCTTTACCTATAAGCACAAGTTCATCTTTTGAGCTTACGCTTCCATTGGCAATCTTTCCAATTGCAAGGCGGCCTGTGTAGTCAGAGTGTCCAAGATCAGAGATTAGCATCTGAAAAGGCTCGGTAGGATCAAAACAAGGGGGCGGGATTTTCTCAATTATAGTTTTAAACAGCGGCTGGAGATCAACATCTGGCTCTTCTAACTCATGTTTTGCAATTCCATTTTTTCCAATAGCATAAAGCACTGGAAAATCAATCTGCTCATCAGCAGCATCAAGGTCTATAAAAAGATCGTATATCTCATCTAAAACCTCTGTAACTCTGGCATCTGGACGGTCAATCTTGTTAATTACAACAATAATCTTCAATCCTGCTGCAAGTGCTTTTTTTAGAACAAAACGCGTCTGTGGAAGAGGACCTTCTGACGCATCTACAAGCAATATTGCTCCGTTCACCATTGATAGTGCCCGCTCAACCTCTGCACCAAAATCAGCATGTCCCGGGGTATCAAGAATATTTACCTTGATGCCGTCTAAAACTACTGAGCAGTTTTTGGCAGAGATGGTGATTCCCCTCTCTCTTTCCAAATCCATAGAGTCCATGACCCTGTCATCTATCTCTTTGCCGACTCTAAATACTCCGCTCTGTTTGAACATGGCATCTACAAGTGTAGTTTTTCCATGGTCAACATGGGCAATAATTGCAATATTTCTGATATTGTTGTTCTGACTTCTATTACTTCTGTTTTCAGTTTTAATTTGTGTCATTGGCTTTTTTGTTAATCCTTGAATTGAGTTTAAATGCCTATTTAAAAAAACTTATTTTTATAAGTCTTACAGGCTCAAAAAGCAAGGAAAATAACTATTTATATGCAAATTAGAGACGCACAGCCGTGAGTCTCTAAGAGCCTGTTTAAAAATTATTTTTAGCTATTACAGATAGTTAAAAAAGCCAGATACTCTCCTACTTGGGTTTATTAGCTATGGCTCTCAAAATATTTTTATTTATGAACCATATAATCCAATACACAGAGTTTTGCTGTTCTTTTTGTTAAGAATAACGACAAATAAATATTAAACAGGCTCTAAAGTTCAATATTTTTTAGCAAGCTTCAGTTTATAATTTTTCAGAGTATAACAGTCAGCTCAGTAAGGGGAGGGCTTCATTGATCTTTGGAGTCATAAATCCCCAATATATTAAATTTCAATAAGTCCTAAACTCACCTGTAAGGCAAAGTCTATCTTTTTCATTGTATCATGTTGTAGTTGTCCCAATTTCTTTATCAACCTCTGTTTGTCAATCGACCTTACTTGGTTTAACAATACAACTGAATCTTTTTTTAATCCGCCTTCTGGAGAACGTATCAACACCTCAGTTGGATATAAAGTGTCATCAAATTGGGTAGATATTGCGGCAACTATTGTTATCGGACTATAGGTATTTGAAATGTCATTCTGTAGGATAAGAGCGGGTCTTGTTTTTTTAATTTCTGTTCCAACGGTTGGATCAAAGTTGACCAAAAATATTTCACCCCTTTTGGGCGTATCTAATTTTTCTACCATGATGAGTAATCTTCCAAATCATTTAATTCCTTAGATATTTTTAAATCTCTCTCTGCTCTATTAATTGCACCCTCTTTAAGTTGTTCACGTAATTTAACTTTTTTAATATGCTCAATGTAATATCTTACAGCTTCATCAATAAAACTGCTTCTGTTATGTTTGTTGGCAATCTGTTCAATCATGTTTATGGTTTGTTGATGTAATGTAATATTAATTTTCTGGTACATTCTCATTACCTCCGTCAATCCCAATTTCATATTAGCCCAACGGCTGAAATATTGCTTTGGCTGGAAATTATATTATGACAATTTTTATAGCCGAGCGATAAATCGCACGGCTAAAATAAATCAAATTAGTCATGATACATAATATAAATTTAGAATTACTGTCTCTATTGTCTATCTCATCTAAAAAATACCTGCTGACGTATCTGCTGGATTTACCAAAGCTCCAACTGCCGCAGCATTTGGTGTAATCTCCTGATTGCCGAGCTTTACCCTGCCATTGTCAATAACAAGCCCTGAACTGCCGTCAAAAAAACGTAAGGTTTGTACTGTTTTTGTTGCCGGAATCTTAACGAGCGTTCCGGTGTTACTGGTAATATATACTGCTGCACCGCTGCGGTAAACTGAACATTGCGAAGAGCTATCCTCAATATTTATAACATTTGCACCCACAAAATTCATGCCCTCCATTCTGCCGCCTGATGCAATGCTGATGCTGTTGCCGCCGTCCGAGCCGAAAACTTGGGCATAATAACCCTTTTGAATTATCAATGCCGGCAAAAGAGGAGTTTTATTTGTCAATACTATATATGTGTTCACCTGAGCCGGTAAATCGCTGGTTGTAAATGCGGCTGTAACGCTCTTTGCCTGACTCATGGTTACGGTGCATTCACCTGTTCCGCTGCAAGCACCTGACCAGCCATCAAAGGCAGAACCATCATCTGGCGTTGCAGTGAGCGTAACTATGGTGTTGGTTTGGTATGTTTCAGAACAATCTCCTCCGCAGTCAATACCAGCCGGAACGCTGCTTACACTTCCGTCTCCAGTTCCGGTTTTAATGACTGAAAGAACAGGTGGACCAGCTACAATTGGTTCTACATTACGAACTGCTCGGACGTAGTAGCTGTCGGTTTTATAAAACACACTATCTCCTCCAGTTTCAAAATAAACCCCAACCGCATAACTAATAGCTTGTAACTTTGTATCTGTAGTCGATGCGAAATAACCATACGCAAAGCTGTCTGGAAAAATATTTGTATCTATTGAAGGAGAAGAGGCTTTATAATCCACAATACTTCTAAGTTCTTGTATTGTTGGAAGCCTCCAGTCGATATAACCGCTAAGATTTAAATTCTCACAATAGGCAAGAGCATCTTTCCAATTCATATATCCGCCAGTCTCCTGCTGCCACATAAGACCAGTTTTAGTATCTGTTACAGTACGATCGCCATTAATAACCAAATGATCAGAATTATCAAATGCTCCAGCCTGTCCACCCCTGACGGCGCGTACATAGTAGCCGTAGTACTTACTGGGGCTGCTGCCGTAGCCGCTGCCGAAATACACGCCCCACGCATTGGAGGTACTGCCTGAACTCGCCGTACTCGACCAATAAAAAGAGGAATTTGTATGAGAAAAAGACTCTTTGTTAATAGCAGCCTGACCGGGAGATGTAACACCCTGATCAATAATAGAGGCAAGCTCTTTTATTGTGGGCAGCCGCCAGTCAGAGTATCCGCCGAATTTTGAGTCATTAAGTGCTTTAATAAAATCTTCTGTATCAGTGCCGTCTCCAGAAGTACCTCTATATCCCCCATTGGTCTCAGGATTACTGTCATACCATGTATATTTATTGTCTCTATCATGAATAGTGCCATCATTGGTTTTGTTCTCCCAAATCAGCCCTGTAACATTATCCCTCACCATAGCCCATGAGATTGCAGAGTCGGGAAGGTCGTTGCCGTTTGCATCTATTTTTGTGTAGGACATTGGATTAATCGAGTAGTTTGCATCTTGCCCATAAAAATCTTCTCCCTCTGACGGGCAGGGAATCTCTTTCTCGTTATCATAACACTTGACCTGTCCGGTGTCTGGAATTGGCTGGGTTGCTGCAAATGCGGTAACGGTGCAAAACATGATAGATACTAAAGCAAAAATTGCAAAACGAACTGATCGCATAAAATTGTCTCCTTTGGATATAAAAAGCTATATCCGTTAGTTGATGGGATTTAGATTAATGTATTTTAGCAGATGTCGGAAATTATGGATTAGGCGGACAAGAGGATTTTTATAATCTGAAAGGGAAAAAATGATTCAAAAAAACTGTAGCCAGCCTAATCTGTAATTTTCGCACGTTTTGTCCAGATTAGGTTGGCTGCAATGGTTTGTCAAACAGTTTGGAATTTATGTTATACTTTACACGGTCTCGAAATTGAAATTTTAATCTTGTTTTATAGCCCAGAGCTGAAGCTCAGGGCTATATTTTTACCCAAGCCCGCTTAAGTGGGCTTTTTTTATGCTTTAGCCGAGAGCTTTAGCTCAACGGCTGTAAGGTATCTACAGTTTACCAGCTTTCTCGCTCAATTTTATTTTCAATCAGAAAATCTAAATTATCCATATCTTTATCATTAGAAATAAGCAAAAGACCATATCTTTTTGCCGTTGCTGCAATCAATAAATCCATATCATGGATTGATCTGCCGACTCTGCTTAATTCCGCCTTGATTTTTACATAATCATTCCAGACCTGATTATCTACTTTTAATTCAGGAAAAGCCTCTTTGAATTTTTCGATTCTTTTTAGGTTTTTTATTCTGTTTTGAGACTTCTCTGCTCCAAATCTCAACTCTGCAACCCCGGCTTGGCTTACATATAAGTCAACAGTATCTTTTATCTGTTCGATTTTTTTAAATACACGTTGTTCTTCAGGTGACCTATTATCTGCCTTTTTTCTTAAAGCGTTCAAATAGTTGACACAAATATTAGTATCAAGCAGACAGTTTTTCATAAAATTAACCATTTTTAATCGAAAAAATTGTACGAATCTGAGTCTTTTGAGCTTCTTGATGTTTTAATTTCCTCTATATTTAAATCATCATTGTTATCGTCAGATTCTTCCATAAGAGATTTCAGCACCCTATTCCTTATTTCTTTTGGCACATGAGGAAGAATAGTTTTTTTTGTTCTGGTTGTTTGTTTATCCCCGAAATGATTGTCTTGCTCGACATTGGATTTTACCTTAATAATGATTTGAAAAATCTGATCTGGGGTTTCTCCAATTTGTTCAAGCCATTCTAAAGGCAGAGTTTTTCCTCGCACGTTATCGATCATTCCTGTCGGCATGTTATATATCCTATTCTTTTTTTTCCTAAATAATAGTAGAGACGCACGGCTGTACGTCTCTAATTTAAAAAACTCAATTTATTCTCATTTTGAGTATAAAAGATGGCTTGATCAGTTACGCACCCACACCCTTCTATTCTCCCAGTAGCCGTCACGTACAAGAATACGGGCATATCCTCCCGGAACCCAGTAACCTCCCCGACCGTAATGACCCGGATGCCATTCCTGCCTGTAAAGCGGGGGAACCCAAACACGCTCAACACTCCAATAACCTTTGTGCTCTTGGTCTCTGTAATATTCATCAGAATCACTGTAATATTGATCAGAATTGGAATAATTATCCCTGCGTTCCGGGCGGACTACAACGGGCGGATTGTAGTATTTTGGCTGGCTGTTTAGTCCATTTATAATTGCTGCTCCAAGAAGTACAGCACCTGTACCAATAATAAGCCCCTCTACAACTCCGTTACCGCGATGATGGTGGTGGTAATATCTTCCCCTTGAACCAGCATAGACAGCTTCAACTGTCGTTACTAAGCCAAAAATGGTTATAATTGCTAATAAAGCTATTCGTTTCATGACATTCCTCCATAAAAAGAAAAATATTTTTATCAAAAATCTCTGCTTTAACAGTGCTGTTCAATAAGATCATTTAAAATTACAGTAAGATTCTCAATATTATCGTAATTAACAGGAAATCTAATCATAGTTTCATCAGTGCCCATTATATTTGAGAGCATTCCT
Source organism: uncultured Desulfobacterales bacterium (assembly GCA_964539635.1). Classification (GTDB taxonomy): domain Bacteria; phylum Desulfobacterota; class Desulfobacteria; order Desulfobacterales; family Desulfobacteraceae; genus Desulfamplus. The sequence goes on from CAZIJN010000003.1 coordinate 84,036, forward strand.
GATAACCCCTTAGCTTGGCGATCAATCTCCATAAATACCATAAAGCCGCTGCTCATTGGTCTAAAAACAAGTTCAATCTCTTCAAGTCTGTTTACTAAATGACCTTCAACAGGTTTTAATGCAAACTCCTGCATAAACGGTACCATCATATTCATATTATGGGGAGCTGGTTCACAAACGACCTTGTAAATTTCAAGACCCATATCCATAGCACTGGTGAGAACAGCATCTATCAAGGGGTGGGGCTGAACGTGTATATAATCTTTATCTGATGGATCAACAGCCATTTTTATATCAAGACCAGTTTCTACCCATGTTTTTGTCTTTCCAGCAGTTACCGGCGTAAATATGGGAAGAGTAAAATCGATATCAAAACTTATTGTCTGATCAGGCTGTATAACAAAAGGTTCTGATACCTGAAACTCTTTGATAAGGGCTGTGCGTTCAATATTCTTATCATCTTCCCCGATTTTAATTTCATCTTCATAGGTGCTTTTTATTCTAAAGTAGATGCTGTCAATATTTTGCTCAACAGAGCCTCCTTTCACTGTAACTTTTCCTCTTATCAGCTCTCCGGGGGTAAATATTTCATTAAAAAGCTCTGTATCCACGCTTGCCGAACCAATCCCAACTTTTGAGAGTACTTTATTGAAAAAAGACATATCTATTTCTCCGTTAATGATTGTTCTGTTAATGATTGTTTTTTCTTCACTATGCCAAGCATCACTCTATATGGTCCCGGTGTTCCCGGAGGTAAAAGCCCTACTCTATCTCCATCGTGCAAAACAGCATCAAAATTTGTTATTCTGCCGTTTATAAAAACCCCTTCAACATCTTCTCTGCTAAGTTTCAGCCGGCGTAAAAGATCGTTTACCCTGCTCTGTTCAGCCATTTCCATATCTACATTATAAAAAGGAAAACCGTTGTCTGACAATTTTTTTTGCAAAAATGAGAATGCGTTAAATGTTATCTTCATTCACTTGCTCCTGACCTTAACAATATCATAAGAATCTACAATCCATAAACATGAACTTAAAAACTAAGCCTAATTGGTAACTTCAACTGACATACATTCATAGCAGAGAGTATCAACGTCAATCGTTCCATTTGGGACTCTATCAACGCCAAAACAGAATATGTGAAGCTCTGCGTTAAGCACTGACATTTGAACAAGAGGTGTTGGAGCCAGAGAAAAGAGAGGCATCTGGATCACAGGCTTAATCCCTTGAGTAAAATCGATCAGACCAATATCAAACGATTCTAAATTATTGTCCGGCGAAAAGTGGACAAGCCACCAATCACCATTTACACCTGCATAAGTTCCAGCATCAACTCCAACAGAGAGATTGAGCGGCTGAGATGAAGAGCCAGAGATTGTAATAAAATCGTCTGAGCCGTTCAGCTTGATATCGGCAATCGGAAGTATCTGAGTGTTTGGTGTATCAGAGTTAGAGGCTATCCACTCATTATAGTAATAGTTCAGCAAAGGGACAAACTCAGCAGTTGCTTTAAGCTGTCCTTGGGTGTTTGGGTGAGCGTCCCAAGCGTCTGTAGGATAAAATGACATATTGCTGTCAGAAACGGTCGAATGCTCAATAGTGCCGTTAATATATCGGTGATGATTATTTTCACCTGTCAGCACATTAAAATAGTCAAAAACCACAACATTTTTATATGGATAATTCTTGAGCCAATCATTTACAAGCCAACGGTTAAATGAACGGGCATTAGCTGCACGGTGTTCAGGCGTTTGATAGTCATCGGCATAACTTTCACGAGTCTGCGGAGGAGCAGTAATAACTACAAAGAGCTTATTTCTATGAGCAGCAAACGAAGCAAGTAAAGAGTTATAAACAGCCTTAGCATTGGCGACTGTATATTGATCATTTATTTCATATCCTGCATCATCATAAGGCTCACCAAAGAGATCAGAGTTTGGAAAGCAGGATTTCATCATTATAATTTTATTTTCTCCTCCCGGGTCTGACGAAAGACGCACCCACTCTCCATAATCTTGGAAATTTTGAGCTGTTTCATTGAACAGTGCTGATAATACAGCGGTGCTGTTCTCTCCGGCAAACCACTCCGGCCAGTTTGGGATATCAGTGCGATCTCCAATACTGTCTGGTCCCCAGCCATAATTTGTGGCACTCACATAATAGTTGTTTTCCATAAGTGCTCTTCCAAGCCCGCCGTAAGGATGTGATTCAGTAGGATCAGAGAGCCAGTTTCCGCCTGTAGAGTGGTGGATAAAAATGAGTTTTACAGGAGACGGGGGTGGAGAATCGACTCCAGCATATGCCGAACCTGTAATTAGAATAATGGGTAAAAATGTAAACATAGCGGACACAAAGCAAAATACAAAGCAGTTGACCATTTCTCTTTTCATTGCCAGCTCTCCTTTTTTAAATAGTTCTATTTTGTTAAAGATTATTAGACATCTAAGGGATATATATAAATGTCTTATAAGGCTCGCAAATTACTCTAAAACTCGAATATAGGATAATGCTTTTCATATTTTTTTATGAATAAAGTGATATTTAAATAAAAGCAATATTAAAATTTCAGACATGCAGATTCTCAAAATGCTCTTTGATAACAATAACGCTTTGGGTACGCCCTCTTTTTTATAATAATTTTACTTTTTGAAATAGTCTGCTATTTTATGAAATTAAGCTAAACCCATATAATTAGGAAAAACTTATGAAAATATTCAACACAGCAGGTCCAGTAAACCCTGAATATCACTATACTATTGACCCTTTAAGACGCATAAGCCTTGAAGACATTGAGCTTTTAATTGAACAGCATAAATATTTTGTCCTGCACGCTCCTCGTCAGACAGGCAAAACCTCTTGTTTATTGGCTTTGATGGAGCATATCAACAATCGCGATAAATACAGAGCATTATATGTAAATGTTGAGCCTGCCCAAGCTGCCCGCGAAGATGTAAAAAGGGGGATTAAGTCGGTATTAAGCTCAATAGCTTCACAGAGTGTTCATTTTCTAAATGATTCGTTTGTGTATGATAATTTTAACAAGATTATTGAGCAGTATGGAGAAGATAATGCTCTAAATGAAATATTAACCCAATGGTCGGCACAGAACACAAAACCCATTATCCTGCTGATTGACGAAATTGATGCCTTGATTGGCGATACGTTGATTTCAGTGCTTCGTCAGATTAGAGCAGGCTACACAAAACGTCCCAAGCTCTTTCCGCAAACCATTATTCTCTGCGGTGTGCGTGATATTCGTGATTACAGGATTCACTCATCAAAAGATAAAGAGATTATAACTGGCGGAAGTGCGTTTAATGTCAAGGCAGAATCCTTAAGAGTCGGGGATTTTATATTTGATGAAGTTAAAGAGCTTTTAAATAAACACACACAAGAGACAGGGCAGCCATTTATGGCAAATGCAGTTGAAGAGATTTGGAGACTAACACAAGGTCAGCCTTGGCTTGCGAATGCGTTGGCTTATGAGACCTGTTTTAGAACAAAAGAGCGAAGAGATAAGATAGTCAAACGAGAGCCTGTTACAGAAGAGATGGTAAAAGATGCTAAAGAGAATCTCATTTTACGAAGAGAGACACATCTTGATCAGCTTGCTGATAAATTGCGTGAAGAGCGTGTAAGAAGGGTTATTGAGCCGATTATAACAGGTAAAATGCTCACATCAGCCATTCCAGAAGATGATGTGCAGTATTTGACTGACTTAGGACTTATTCGGCGTAAACCCTCTGTTGAGATAAGCAATCCAATATACATGGAAATAATTCCACGAATGTTGACATCAACAACTCAAGATACGATCACCCAGCAAAGTTCGTGGTACATCAATCCAGATGGGCATCTTGACATAAAAAAGCTTATATTATCGTTTCAGGAGTTTTTCCGCGAACACTCAGAGCATTGGATTGAGCGGTTTCAATACAAAGAGGCAGGTCCCCAGCTTCTGCTTCAGGCTTTCTTGCAGCGTATTGTCAATGGCGGCGGAAGGGTTGAGAGAGAGTATGGGCTTGGACGTATGCGGACTGATCTTTTAATTATCTGGAAATACAAGCCTGAATATAAATCATCAGCCCGCAAAGATTCAGATGATGAAGAGGCAGCAAATCAAGACAAGATAAAAACTCAAAAGGTGGTCATTGAGCTTAAAATTTTATATAAATCTCTTGAACAGACAATACGAGAGGGTTTAACGCAGACTCTTCAATATATGGACAGATGCGGAACTGATGACGGCAATCTGCTTATTTTTGATAGAACTAAAGACAAATCGTGGGAAGAGAAGATATTTTATAAAGAGGAGCAGGTTGAGGAGAAGATTATCAAGGTATTTGGAATGTGATTGAAGCTCATAACTTGAAATATAGAAAATAAATGCAGAATAATGGAGAAGAACATGAAAATATTCAACACCGCAGGTCCAGTAAACCCTGAATACCACTATACGATTGACCCTTTAAGACGCATAAGCCTTGAAGACATTGAGCTTTTGATTGAACAGCATAAATATTTTGTCCTGCACGCTCCTCGTCAGACAGGCAAAACATCATGTTTATTGGCTTTGATGGAGCATATCAACAATGGCGATAAATACAGGGCATTATACATAAATGTTGAGCCAGCTCAAGCTGCCCGTGAAGATGTTGGAGAGGGAATAAAGGCAGTTCTTGGAGAGATGGCTTCACAAGCTCGGAATTATTTAAATGATGATTTTTTAGAGCAGCATTGGGATTCCGTATTAAAAAAACGAGGGGCAAATACGGCGTTAAATGAGATGCTGACTTTGTGGTCAGAACAGAGCCAGAAACCCATTATCCTGCTGATTGACGAAATTGATGCCTTGATTGGCGATACGTTGATTTCAGTGCTTCGTCAGATTAGAGCAGGCTACACAAAACGTCCCAAGCTCTTTCCGCAAACCATTATTCTCTGCGGTGTGCGTGATATTCGTGATTACAGGATTCACTCATCAAAAGATAAAGAGATTATAACTGGCGGAAGTGCGTTTAATGTCAAGGCAGAATCCTTAAGAGTCGGGGATTTTATATTTGATGAAGTTAAAGAGCTTTTAAATAAACACACACAAGAGACAGGGCAGCCATTTATGGCAAATGCAGTTGAAGAGATTTGGAGACTAACACAAGGTCAGCCTTGGCTTGCGAATGCGTTGGCTTATGAGACCTGTTTTAGAACAAAAGAGCGAAGAGATAAGATAGTCAAACGAGAGCCTGTTACAGAAGAGATGGTAAAAGATGCTAAAGAGAATCTCATTTTACGAAGAGAGACACATCTTGATCAGCTTGCTGATAAATTGCGTGAAGAGCGTGTAAGAAGGGTTATTGAGCCGATTATAACAGGTAAAATGCTCACATCAGCCATTCCAGAAGATGATGTGCAGTATTTGACTGACTTAGGACTTATTCGGCGTAAACCCTCTGTTGAGATAAGCAATCCAATATACATGGAAATAATTCCACGAATGTTGACATCAACAACTCAAGATACGATCACCCAGCAAAGTTCGTGGTACATCAATCCAGATGGGCATCTTGACATAAAAAAGCTTATATTATCGTTTCAGGAGTTTTTCCGCGAACACTCAGAGCATTGGATTGAGCGGTTTCAATACAAAGAGGCAGGTCCCCAGCTTCTGCTTCAGGCTTTCTTGCAGCGTATTGTCAATGGCGGCGGAAGGGTTGAGAGAGAGTATGGGCTTGGACGTATGCGGACTGATCTTTTAATTATCTGGAAATACAAGCCTGAATATAAATCATCAGCCCGCAAAGATTCAGATGATGAAGAGGCAGCAAATCAAGACAAGATAAAAACTCAAAAGGTGGTCATTGAGCTTAAAATTTTATATAAATCTCTTGAACAGACAATACGAGAGGGTTTAACGCAGACTCTTCAATATATGGACAGATGCGGAACTGATGACGGCAATCTGCTTATTTTTGATAGAACTAACGACAAATCGTGGGAAGAGAAGATATTTTACAAAGAGGAGCAGATTGAGGAGAAGATTATCAAGGTGTTTGGGATGTGATCATTTTAAATTGCTATTTAGGCTTATTGGGAACCGTAAATATTTAGCAGTCCCCAAAATCTAAATCAGCTTGTTAGAGTAGTTTAATCAACTATCTGCCTGCCCTATAAATCTATAGATAACAGCTCCTAAAATGGCACCAGCAATTGGAGCGACCCAAAAAAGCCACAATTGAGCAAGTGCCCAATCTCCGACATAGAGAGCAACCCCAAGACTTCGGGCAGGATTTACAGATGTATTGGTTACTGGAATACTGATAAGGTGAATTAGAGTAAGAGCAAGACCAATTGCAATAGGAGCAAATCCTTTTGGTGCACGCTCATCAGTAGAACCAAGAATAACAATAAGAAACATCATGGTCATAACTATCTCAGTTACAAGGGCAGCAAGCATAGAATACCCACCCGGAGAGTGTGCACCATAACCATTTGAGGCAAATCCAGCAGCTACGCTAAAATCAGCCTTACCGCTTGCAATCACAAACAGAATGCCTCCTGCAGCAATACCGCCTGCAACCTGAGCAATAATGTAAGGCAGCAACTGGTTAGTAGGAAAACGACCGCCAGCCCAAAGCCCTATTGATACTGCCGGATTAAGATGACAACCTGAAATGTGACCTATTGCAAACGCCATTGTCAGAACAGTCAAACCAAATGCTAAGGAAACCCCGAGCAGACCGATACCCACATCAGGAAATGCAGCGGCAAGCACAGCACTACCGCAGCCGCCAAGAACTAACCAAAATGTACCGAAAAATTCAGCCCCATACTTTTTCATTTTTTTATTCTCCGTTAATTTTAATATTATTAATAAATGTCCAAAGCCCATAAAAAGGAACAGGACGAACTAATTGGAGAATCCTTTATATTACAAATAGATAAAAATCAATCTTAAATATAAATTATTATCCGTAAAGAAGAACACGGGCTTAATCCTCAATTATTTCAACAGCAGGAATCTGATATTGAGGCACGGCAACATTCCATTTTTTATAAATAGACTCCATTGTGCCGTCAGAACGAAGAGCATCATAAGCATCTAACCATTTATCAACAATATCATCAGGAGTCTGTGCATTAAAAACTATAAACAGCCCTTTTTCGACCATTTTTAAGACAGGCTCAATACTCTCCATAGGAATCCCCATCTCTTTTACGGCAAAAGGTGCTCTGTCGCGGCTTGAAACCCAAACATCAATGCTGTTATCCATAAGTTTTTTAAGGTTAAGAGAGTCGTCAGTTACGCTCTCTAAATTCTTAAACCCCTTTTCTTTTAAAAACTGCTCCCGGACATCATCTTTATATGTGCCGATTTTCTTTAAAGATTTGGCAGATTCAAGAGATTTAATTTTAATACCTGCTCCTGCTTTAGCGTAAAGAACCCAGACAGATTCAGAAACAGGACCTACCCATTTAAACAGAGGTCTTCTCTCCTCTGTAAAAGTTGTAGAAAAGAGTACAACATTTGGCTTTGTTGATGCAAGATTATAACCCTGCTCCCATGAGACCATTTGAATAGGCGTTTTATCTCCCATTTTTTTCTGCATAGCCAAAACAAACTCGTAAACATATCCTTTTATCTTTCCATCTTTATCTTTAAAATGAGCTTTAGGGGAGTCTTCTGTATAGATGGTTAGATTTGAGCAGATCGCAGATGATGAATAGAGCGGCACTATTAAAGAAATTATAATAAAAGAGCGAATAATTTGATAGATACTTTTTTTCATTTATTAATCTTCTCCAGTTACGTTGTTTTTTAATTAAATGTTATACCATCAAGTTATACATAATATATAACTATATACCCAAATCAATATAAATCAACCAAGATAAAATCCCAATCGCTTTGCAAAGTTATCATCTTGAAATTGTGCTCCGATAAAATTATCTATTTTTGAGCGGACCATACACCGTTTTAATATCAAATCATTCTGTTTTGTATCCAATCTAAATTCTATCTCTATAATATCGTCTATTTCAATATCTGCCATAGATTTATTGCAAACGTGTAAAAACTCAAACCGCACTCCCTGCATTGATAAATCTCTTATAATGATTTCACATTTTTTGTTATTTTTTTTGAGCAGGCAATTACCAAAAAGTTCTACCTTTTTTCTGAAATGTTTTCTAAACTCAATCTCCATTTCAGTTTTATTTCCACACCTGCATTTAATTGTAAGATTTTTTTTCTTGTTTTTAAACGCAGAGGCATCAAACCGCTTTTCAAATCCACAATCAGGACAGATAAATACAGTCATATTATGCTCATCAACGTATCCTTTCAGCATTTAATATTTTTTCCTGTTTTCAAATGGTTTACTTAATATGTTTATAAAATAGAAATTTCTTATCTTAATGTATATCAAACAAAATTTTTTTAAGGCGTTTCTCTCCATATTTCATCGGCAGAGCTGCTGCCAAAATCGAGATAAGCAAAGCACCTGTAAACGAAAGAGCAATCCACGCCATATCAAAAAAAGCAAGAGGCTTTGATTTAAACTGAGATGAGAGAATCATATAGACAGGTCCTGCTTGAAGTACGATCACTAATCCGATAAACAGAGCACTTAAAATCATAAAAAGAAGTCCGCCGTAGCTTGTAACACTCTGTGCTGGATTTTCAGACTTAAAAGATGGAAATGCGGCACCAAGTCCTATGCCGAGAGATAAAACTCCCGGAACAATAAAAATTGTGTTGATACAAGATAATACCATCATAAACGGAACAACTTTAAGTAAAATATTTGTGCCGATAATAAGTATTAAAGTAAGAATCATCAAAGGAAACAGATAGATACAATATTTTATCCACATAAAGGAATTTAGATTAATAGGAGAAGATCGGATAATCCATATTGCCTCTCCTTCCATGCTGACAGCAGGAAATGCAAATCTGCCGGTTATTGCTATAAGAACAAAAAAGGCAAGACCCATATTTAAGAACGCAAGCATATTTTGAAGATATATGGTCTGAATCGGCGATCTCTCCAACGGCAGCACCTTAAAATTGTATATATAAATGCAGATTAAGGCACCAATCAGAAAAAGCTGTGACCATTGGGTCTGATCTCTAAAAAAAGTTTTTATCTCTTTTTCCACAAGTGCACGCACCCTGCCTGATAATTTTGAGGTAAACGGGATATCAAATCTTGCTGATCCAAATAGACGGGCAGCAGATGTCTGTGCTTTTGATACACCGTTGAAATAGAAAATATCTGCTATAAACGATATGATAAATCCAACAAATAGGACAAAACTTAATGATATGATTATATGAAAGCACGATATTGCAATTTCACCTTTAAGAGCTGCCAAAACAGCATCATAACACCATGTGCTTGGCAAAAATGGTGATGATGGAGTGCTCATAGATTTAAAATAAAATAGAGTGGCTGAAAAGACTTCTGGATCAACAAGCCTCTCAGGTCTTAAAATCCTGAATGCAATATAAAGAAGAATAAAAAGAGATAACCCCAAAAATACAAAAAGCGTGCGGATACGGCTTGCAGGCACAACCACCACAGCAGCCATTACCAAAATTGATCCGATTTCTGAGGCAGCTATAGCAAGAATAATAAGAGATAATATTGTTACAATATAAAATGTTATACCTGTCTGATAGATAAGGCTGTAAGCAGCAAACAGAGGAAAAGTATAAAGTATAACCATCCATGAGCTGTCAATTGTAGTTTCAATCCAGCGGGCAAGAAAAATTCTATAGCTATCTACAGGCATAGAGTGGACAAGTTTAAGGTCTTTTGCAAGATAGAGTTTTGAGAGAGCATTCAAAATATTGCTGAATATCAGAAGTGAAAATATTGTGATAATAACCATAGATAGCAGCTTGAATGCAAGAATATCTCCCATCTCCTCAATCTGGCTGAAATATCTCAAGACTCTAAGAGATATATAAAGAGAGCCTATCCAGAAGGTTACGCCGAGTGAAATGATCAGCATATATTTATAAATTCCTCCTCTGCCTGAAGAGAGATTTCTTTGATTATAAATTGACAGGAGGCGGGGGGTCAAAAGGGTTATTATATCCTGCATGGTATAAATTTCTTATTTCCTTATGTTAAGCGGTTAAAAGTTAAAATATAGACTGCACAGATACAAAAATATCATAATTGTTAAATCTGTTCAGATTCAGTCAAAATCATAAATAGCTGTTCTAAATCAGCATGATCTGAGGCTGCCTGCTTTTTAAGCTCTTCTACGCTTCCCTTTGCAATCAGTCTGCCTTTATGGATAACTCCGATAGTATGGCAGACATCTTCAGCAATCTTTAATGTATGGGTTGACATAAAAATTGTAGTGCCGCCGGCAGCAAGATCAATGAGCATCTGCTTGACCATTTTTATGGCTGATGGATCAAGACCCACCATAGGCTCATCAACTACAAGCACCTTTGGATTGTGTATAAGTGCTGCTGCCATTATCAGACGCTGTTTCATGCCGTGTGAAAATGATTCAATAAGAGAGTCTGCCCAGTCAAGAAGAGAAAATACTTTTAACTGAGACTCTGCCGTCTGCCTAAACTCCTCTTTTGTCATAGAATTTGTCATGGAAAATAGGTCTGCTGTAAATTTAAGAAACTCTATTGCAGTCAATTTTTCATATATATAAGGGCGATCTGGAATATAACCAATATTTTGTTTTGCCTGTTTAGGATTTTTCAGCATATCAATCCCGCAGATTTCAACCGAACCAGAGGTTGGTGCAAGAAGTCCTGCAATCATGCTGATTGTCGTTGTTTTTCCTGCACCATTTGGACCTATAAAGCCAAATATCTCACCAGCAGGAATTGATAAGCTCAAGTTATCTACTGCTGTGAGTCTGCCATAAGTTTTTGTCAGCGATTTTATTTCAATCATTTGTCTATTCCGTAAGAGATTTTTTAAAAAATTATTTGTAATGCATAAAAGGCGTAACGACTAAAAGCCTAAAAGTTAAATATTATTGACTCTTCTGTAAAAAAAATAAAGAATTTAAATGACCTTCCTGAAACATACCCTCTCAAACCCCAACGAGACAACCACGAACTTATGAAGCCTTAAATTTTCGTATTTTTCCTCAAGATGCTTTCCATACTCTGATGCCTGTTTTCCAGCATCTTCCAACTGCTCAATAATTTGTGGGATTTTATAAAGTTCATCTTCTTTTAAAGCCTTTGCCTGCCCGCCTGTCATGTTCACATCTTTCAGAGGCACAAACTTAAATTCAATCAGCACATCAAAGATTTTGCCGTGCCGCTTATCTGGACGGATAATCATGGTTAAATCTGCATACCTGCGGTCAATTTCTGGCTCTGAATCCATGATATAAAGCAGATCATTGTAAAGCAGAGTCAGAAAAGCGGTCTTGACAGTCAATTCGTTTGCCCAGCGGTAATCTCGGTTTGCAAACACCTTGAAATACTTGTCTTCAACAAATTTGCACAAAGGGGCAATATCGCCTATCTGATAGACCTTTTCCGCAGCCCATTTACCTTCGTCTCTTTCTGTTGGTATCGGCAGAAGCATTCTGCATATCTTATCAACATAAAGGCTTTTCATTACCATATTTGGAACTTTTAGAGAGCTTTTCAAGGTCTCTGTATCATCTGAAATTGTGAGAACTCCAAAATAGTAGAGAAATGATACTAAAAATGTGTAGTCTTGTGATGAGTCATTTAACATATCATAAATTCCAAATCGGTCTTGAATCTCTAATATTACAACCTCTTGATTTTTCTCCATTAAAGTGAAAAGAAGGTCTCTGCCGTTTGGAAGCAGGGCAATATATTCTAATTTAGCTTCATCTGCTGCAAGGTTGGCATCAAGCATTTTTCGGGGATATTCACAGTATTCCTGAAAATATTTAAAGAAATAAAGGCAGAGAGTTGGATTATAAATATATTCATTACTCTTATAACAAAATTTATACCCGTTATAATAAGTTTTCATCAACTCAACAACTTCGCTAACTTTACTATTTTCCCAACTGCATTGCTCAACGATCTCTTGAATCACAGCCTGAACTTCTGCTTGAGTGAAACCACACAAATCATTAAATTTAGGAACAAAATAGATATTTTCTGCAACATTATATCCGCTTGTAATATCGCTCATAACCACAGGCGACACACCAGTTATAAACACACGGTCAAACATGGTTGATGTGGTTAATGCCTTGACTGTTTTGAAAAATGTCCGAAGCGGTCCCTGCTCATGCACTAAAGATTGATAACGCTGATTATGCGTGTCTCTGCCATAATCTCTATCTAAAATCTGAATGCCCATCATTACGGTATTGGCAAAGTTATCGTATTCATCAATTAAAAGATATATTGGATATGGGGTTGCTGCTGCTGCATTGGCTAAAGATTGCAAAGAAAACAGGGCATTATCATAGTTTATGGTGATTTTTGGCACCTCAAACCCTTTATGTTTATAAAACAGCTCAAAACCTTCTATCATAACATTTATGTGATCAAACAGAGATTGACGTATATCATCAACCGTGCCAGTTGGATCAACGCACGAAAAATCAAGTTTTAGGATAAAGTAGGAGTTTCTAAGAGGCGTGGGATTTCTGCCGATTGCAAGATGTCCAAAAAGAGAGTCAAACTCATCTTTTTTGGAAACATCGTAATAATTTTCAAGCGTGGAGAGTAGAAGAGATTTACCAAATCTGCGGGGACGGATAAAAAGCTGGGATTCAGATTGTTCTAAAAGAGGGAGTTTATCTGTTCTGTCTTGATAAAAATAGCCTTTGTTAATAATTTTACTAAAATCACTTACTCCGTAGCCGAATTTCATGGTTGCCTCCGTTTTTAACATTAAGGTTTATTTGCAGATATTTAGACTCTCCTTTTTGACAGATTTAATGATTTATCACAATTTAATTTCAAAAAAGCTTTGAGACAATAAAAGGCACGGCAGTCTCAAGTCTTAAAATCCTTCTGCCGAGATTTACAGTAGAAAAGCCTATCCTTTCAAGAGTTTCAATCTCAATATCAATGAATCCGCCCTCTGGTCCCATTGCAAGAATTGCACTTTGATTGATATTTTGCGGGCATGGAATAGCTGCTTTTGGGTGGGCTGCCAGTGCAATAGGTTTGTTATCTGAAGAGCCTTTTACAAGGATTGAAAGCTCTTCTATCACAAATGGTTTAAAAAGGCGTTTGAGGTGGATTTGGGGCATTATCGTATCTTTTGCCTGCTCAAGACCAAGTATCAACTCATTTTTTAGCCTCTCAGGTTCAAGTAGAGGAGAAGACCAAAAAGCCTTTTCTACACGCCACGAGTTGATAAGGTAAATCTTTTTAATGCCAAGAGATGCCGCAGATTGAAGAATACGTTTGAGCATCTTTGGTCTTGGAAGAGCAACTATTAATGTGAGAGGAATTGGTTCTGGCGGCTCTTGTGTGAGGCAGACCTCCATCTCAATGTGATCTTTTTTTATAGCAAGAACTTTTCCATCTCCTATTTTGCTATTTAAAAGCCCTACAGTGAGATTATCTCCGATTTGAGCACGGTGCACTTTGATAATATGTTCTAACCGTCTTCCAGAAATTCTAACTTTTTCAGGTGATACAAAATCATCGTCAAATAGGAGTATAAGATTCATAAAAAAAGCTCATAATCACATATCAGATTTTGATAAGAGTTTTGTTTCAATAACCTGTTTAAGAATATTTTGGACAAACGGCTTCATATTTTCAGTTGAATAGTGTGTTAGATAATACTCTTTTTTATCAGCGTAATCTTCATCTTCAAGCAGAGATTCAATGCCTTTAGTAATAATATCAGTAAGATAATCTATATTGGTATTAAATAGATCAAGCACTGCAAGGGTTTTCATTGCAAAATCTCCAAACAGAGAAGTTGGTCTGCAATAAAAAAAACCTGAATGTTTAGGTCGCGGATAATCTTTTAATCCAAATATTATAGCAGTTGATGTAGATTTTTCTGATGCTGAGGCAGGATCAGAACCAGCCCCTTTGTGTGAAGAATCTTTCATATAAAACCTCGTTTTTTTGCATGATATATAACCACAGCACTGTAAACTATCTGAAAAACAAGATATGGGACAAAGACTAACAACCTTTCAAGCCCCTCAATTTTGATCATCCACACAGCCCCCAAACCTTGTATTAAAGCAACTATATAGTAAAACATGGTAACTTGAAAATGAGTGTAACCGAGCCGGTTGAACAGTTGATATAGATGCGTTCTGTGTGCCTGAAAAACATTCTCGCCTTTAAGCAGTCGTCTCATAAATGTGAAAAAAGTGTCATAAATGAAATGAAAAAAGAGCAGCGGAATAATCAGAAGCGAAGTATGGGCATCATCATAGAGTGATGCAATTATCGAGAGGGTGGCAAATGAAAATCCTAAAAACGTGCTGCCGATATCTCCCATAAATAATTTGCCTCTTGGAAAGTTAAATATAAGAAATCCTAAAACTCCTGCTGCAAGCGTATAAGAGACCATATAGGTAAAATTGCTTCCCTGATCAAACGAGATGATACAGAAAAAGATAGAGGCAATAATTGCATTTCCGCCAGCCATGCCGTTTAAGCCGTCCATAAAATTGTATGCGTTTGTCATTCCAAGTATCCAGCCGAATGTTATCACATAGCTTGCAGCACCAAGCGATTTATAATTGAGCCAGAGAAAGTTGTAAGGAAAGTTGATCTGATGAATTATAATTCCAAACGACATAACAACAATAACCGCAATAATCTGTGTTGCCAATTTTATGTAAAATGGCTTACACTTAAAATCATCATAAAATGACATTCCAGCGATCAACAGACTTGAAAAAGTAAAGCCGATAAAATACCTTTCAGTAATCATTGTTGTGTTGGCAAAAAAATAGAGAATTGCCATGCTCAGAAAAAAGGTAAAAACAATTGCAACGCCGCCGATGGTCGGAGTCGGTTTTGAATGAGAAGAGCGTCCATTGGGAATATCAAGAACTTTTGTGTTTTTTATTAAAAACAGGCTTATTGCAGCAGACACAAGAAAAAGGCTGAAAGCAAGTAAAAGGTGGTTTTTTAAAGTAAAACTCGGCATTTAAAATCTTCAATTTATAAAGGTTATTTGATAAGGGTTAATTCACAAAATTATATTAAATTTTAAAAACATAGCCAGCTTTATTATATTAAAGGCACTGTATAGTCAAGTTACAGCCTTCAATTACAAACATAATACAATACAAACATATACAAACTACAAACATAAATATACTTTACATTAATAAAAAATTTTGACTCAAATAAAAATATCTAAATTAAAAAAAGAGAATAAAGATGATAAGCAGAACAACCGAATATTTAACTCCTATTCCTCATGGAAAAAATGGAGAACTTGTAAACCTTATTGTGGATAAGAATCGTTGTGACCTCATAAAACAGGCATCTGCAACAATACCTGATGTTGTCTTAAACGATCGTCAACTGTGCGACTTTGAACTGCTTGCAACTGGTGCATACTCTCCTCTTAAAGGATTTATGACTCAGGCTGATTATGAGAGCGTGCTGGAAAATATGCGTCTATCTACTGGAGAACTCTGGCCTGTTCCAATATGCCTTGATGTGTCCGAAACTTTGGTGAATCGCCTGAAATCATGGCAGAATAGTTTAAAAGAGAATACCCCGAATATCTTGTCTGTGAGTAAAAACAGTGAGTCAGACAGATATATAATGTTAAGAGATCAAGAAGGTTTTCCTCTTGGCAGAATGAGGGTTGAAGATATCTGGCTGATTGATAAAGAGAGAGAAGCTATAACCTTTTATGGAACTAAAGACGTATCACACCCAGGAGTTAGTTATCTTTATAATGGATCAGGAAAATTTTACATAGGCGGCACAATTGAAGCTATTAATCTGCCTATTCATTCAGATTTCAGGCAGCTTAGACAAACACCAGCAGAGATAAGGGCAGATTTTGCAAAACGAGGCTGGAAAAGAGCTGTAGGATTTTTAACACGACAGCCTATTCACAGACCTCAGTTTGAGATGACTATCAGGGCAATGAGGCAGGCACAGGCTAATTTACTGGTTCTGCCTGTTGCTGGTAAAGCTAAAACTGGTGATTTTGACCATTTTACACGCATAAAATGCTATAAACAGATAGAAACACACTATCCGCCAGACTCTTTTATGCTGAATCTTCTTCCTTTATCCATGAGAATGGCGGGTCCAAGAGATGCGCTGCTCCATATTATTATGGGAAAAAATTTTGGCTGCACCCATTTTATAATAGGGCATGACCACGCAAGCCCGGGCATGGATAGAAACGGCTCTCCTTTTTATGAATCAGAAAAGGCAGCAGCTTTTGCATCTGAATTTGCTGATGAGATTGGAGTTCAGGTAATTGCTTTTAACAAGATGGTTTATCTGCCATATCAAGATGAGTATAAATTTGAAGATGAAATAGTTGAACAAAATATAACTAACGAGACCATATTTTTATCAGGAAGCGATATTAGAAGCAGAATACGTGCAGGAAAAAATGTGCCGGAATGGGCTGCATTTCCAGAGGTTGTCCAAGAGATTAAAAAATCTTATCCTCCGCCGTCAGGTCAAGGTTTTACAATCTTTCTTACTGGTCTATCAGGAGCAGGTAAATCTACAATAGCCAAGATACTTTACGCAAAGTTCATGGAGATCGGCACAAGACCTGTAACATTGCTTGACGGCGATATTGTAAGAAGAAATCTATCAAGCGAACTCAATTTTTCAAAAGAACATAGAGATATTAATGTTAAGAGAATCGGCTTTGTTGCAGCAGAGATAACAAAAAACCGCGGAGTTGCAATATGCGCCCCTATTGCTCCATACCGAAATACAAGATTAGAGATAAGAAACTCTATTGAGGCTCATGGAGGTTTTTTTGAGGTTCATGTTGCGACACCAATTGAAGAGTGTGAAAAGCGTGACCGAAAAGGCATGTATGCAAAAGCAAGGGCTGGTTTAATAAAAGATTTCACAGGTGTTGATGATCCGTATGAGATGCCTGAAAACTGCGAATTAACCATAGATACAACCAGCATCACGCCTGACGAGGCTGTGCATGAGATTCTGCTCTATATTGGTCAAAAGGGTTTTATATGAAATGATGAAATGACACATCTGCATGTTAAAAACAGGCATTTTACATGACAATTTAAACATAAGGAGAGTTATTATGGGCATGGTATTTGTTGCACAGACAATAAGCGATGATCATATTGAGAATATTCTTGATGACCCATTATTAATCTGGCTTTTTTTATCGCCTGATGACTCTTCTATCTACGTGGAAGAGGTTAGAAAAAATAAAACTGGCTTTTTTGCGAAATTATTGGGCAGAAAAGCCGACAAAAACACCATTCAAGTCCCTTTAATTACATATAAAACAGGTGAAAACAGGAGCATTGATTTAGATAAAGCGTGGCATGGAATCCACTATCTTTTAACCCATTCTGAATGGAAGGCTGATCCACCTTTAAACTTTATAACCTGCGGAGGCAGAGTTGTAGGCAATATTGAAGTCGGCTACGGCACGGCAAGAGCCTTAACTTCAACTGAGATAGAGCAAATAAATGAGGCTTTTAAAAGTATAGACCACCAGTATCTGAAAAAAAGATTTAATCCCCAAGATATGATGAAAAAGAAAATCTATCCTGAAATTTGGAATCGTAATGCCGAAGATGATGAGACTTTATCTTACTGCATTGAATACTTTGACATACTCAAACAATTTATTTTAGAAACAGCAGAGAACAAAATGGGTCTGCTTGTATATTTAACTTAAATATTGACAGCTTAATTGATAGGTTATGCTAAACAGAGATTTTTTAATAGTTGCAGCGACTTTTATGGAGATAGAGCCTCTTATTAAATGTTCAACTCTTCTGTCAGACTCTTTTTCATCTTCATGTGTGAGAGTTATTACTGGAAAGTTTAATAGAGATACGGATAATAATAAGGATTATGATGATAAAAGAAATTCTCTTTATGATAAAAAAAGAGAGGAAGATGACAACAATTTTACTATTATAGTTACTGGTGCAGGTGTGATAAATGCAGCTCATGGATTGACTGTTTATCTTGAAAGCTGCATTAAAAATTATAAAAATTTGATAATAATTCAAACTGGTATTGCAGGTGTTTTTGAAGGTTCTGGTCTAAAAATCGGAGATATTGCCGTAGCGTCATCTGATACGTATATTCATACTGGAGTTAGTTTAAATTCAGAAGATTTAAGCTCCTACCCCTTAAATCAACTGCCTTTTGAGCTTGTTCATAACTGCCCAGAAAGTAAAAGCGGAAAGTTTATTTTTGACAAAGAGCTTATTAAAAGAGCCTGCTCAAATATAAAAGAGAGCCTTGTAAAAGAGGCAACCAGCCGCATAGAAGATAAAACTTGCAACGCAGCAATTGGTGATTTTATAACCGTATCAACCATCACTGCTGCACCTGAACAGGCTGATCATATTTTTAAAGCATTTGATCGTCCGTGCATGGAGTCTATGGAAGGGGCAGCTTCAGCCCATATTGCAAAGCTCTACAATATTGGCTTTATTCAAGTAAGAGCAGGCTCAAATCTTGTGGGAGAAAGAGATAAAGATAGGTGGAACGTACCGCTTGCCTGCGAAAGAGCATGTTTTGCTGTAAAATCAATTATAGAAAATGGGGCTTTGTTTGTAGAGAGCCTCAACCCAAATCAGAGTTGTTAATTTCCATTGAAATTTATTATTAAAAGTAATGAGGAGCATTTTGAAGCCAAACGTTGAGTCAAATATAAAACTTAATATTTCCCAATATTTCCTCTTTATATTAATAGCGTTGTCTCTGTTTCTCTGCTGGAATATGATGAGAGGATATATTGATCCTGTTATTATTGCGGTTATCCTATCAGTTTTAACTCATCCTATATATGAGTGGATAAATAAAAAATGCGGAAATAGAAATAATCTTGCGGCATTTATATCATCTGTTCTGCTGATTTTAGTGATTATAATCCCTCTTTTTTTTGTATTTTCAGCAGTTATAAAGCAGGGTATTGTCTCTGTAAATGCAATAAACCTCTGGATTAAAGATGGAAATATTCAGCGTCTTGCACAAACTCCGCTGATATCTGAAGCATTGGCTTTTATCCATGAAAAGATGGAGGGAACTCTTCTCAAAGAGATCGATTTTAACGCCCTTATGATAACTATGTCATCTCATGCTGGTGAGATAATGATGAGTCAGGGAAAATATGCAATATCAAATATATCGTCTGTATCAGGCAAATTTTTTCTCATGACATTTGTATTTTTCTTTGTGGTTCAAGATCAACGCAAGATATTTGACTATATCCTCCATTTAAGCCCTCTGTCGAGCAGCCATGAAAAGATGATTGCTGATAAGATAAAGGCTGTTGCAAAATCTGCCATACTCGGAACTTTAGTTACTGCCCTCTCGCAAGGAGTTGCCGGAGGAATTGCATTTTATATATGCGGACTTCCAGGATTTTTTTGGGGAGCAGTTATGGCGTTTGCATCTCTTATTCCGATTGTCGGGACAGCACTAATCTGGCTTCCTGCCTCATTATGGCTGTTTATTTCAGGATCATGGGGTTATGCGTTTTTTCTTCTTATCTGGTCTGTTATTGTTGTGGGGACAATAGATAATATTGTAAGACCTCTTTTTATGAAAGGCTCTGCCGGCATGGGGACTCTTTTGATATTTTTTTCTATTTTAGGAGGATTGAGCTATTTTGGAATAACAGGTCTTCTTTATGGACCTATGGTGTTTGGTCTGACAATTGTTCTTTTATATATTTATGATGTTGAGTTTAATGCGTTTCTTAAACATCAGGATAATAGCTGAGAATATGGCAGATAGCCCGATATTACAGATTCTCGATATTACAGGAGATTTAAATGTTACCTGCATCTGATTTAAAATTGTCTGACCATAATAGACCAGCCGGCTATATAGATGATGATGATGTTGAATTTCTAAAAAAAGAGATTAGAGAGCTTAAAGAGAAATTTTATGCTTATGAAATTGAGGCTAAACGGACAATCCAGATAAAAAGTGATTTTTTAGCCAATATGAGCCATGAGATAAGAACTCCAATGAACGGCATTATCGGCATGATGCACATTTTGATGGATACCCCTTTGACAGCAGAACAGAAAAAATACGCATCTCTTGTATTTTCAAGTGCAAATGCCCTGCTCTCTCTTATTAATGATATTCTTGATCTTTCAAAGATTGAGGCTGGAAAATTAGAATTAGAACAGAGAAACTTTGATCTTCAAGTTACAATGGAAGATATAAACGCAATGCCGGCAATTCAGGCAAAAAATAAGGGTCTTGACTTTTTCTTCCATATTTCCCCAGATGTTCCAAGACTTCTAAAAGGTGATCCAAGTCGTCTGCGTCAAATAATGAACAACCTTACAGGCAATGCAATAAAATTCACTGAAAGCGGCAGCGTTACTATTAATATCACGCTTGAAGATGAAACAGATACCCATGCACGCATCAAATTTTCCATTGATGATACAGGTATCGGCATTGCTCCTGATAAAGCTGCAAATCTATTTCAGCCTTTTACACAGGCAGATGCTTCAACAACAAGAAAATTTGGAGGCACAGGGCTTGGGCTGTCCATCTCAAAAATGCTGGTAGAGCTTATGAATGGTAAGATAGGAGTTGATAGTGATGAACTTATCGGCAGCACATTTTGGTTTATAGTTAAATTTGAGAAGCAGAGTGATGCGGATAAATCTGATGAGGAGTTTAATGCTGAGTCAAACGACAATCTTGTTACTCTGCCGCATATGATTGAAAAGGTACTGGTTGTTGGTGATGATCTAAACGCATGCCGTTCTATCCAAGAGCAGCTTTCATCATTAAATATTAAACATGATGCTGCTGACGATATTGAAACAGCAGTTGAAAAACTTATTGATGCAGCAGATAGTTTAAACAATCATGATGATAGTAAAAATATAGAAAAGAGTGGTCAGTTTGATGTAGTTATTGTTGATATTCAAAGCGGAGGTATAAATCCTGAAACATTGATAAAAAAAATACATGAGTCAGAAGAGCTTAAAAATATCAAATTGGTTATTATAACTGGAACTGGTAAAAAAGGAGATGCAAAGCATTTTAAAGAGTTAGGTTTTTCAGCATATATAAGCAAGCCTGTAGATATTGAGCTTCTTAATGACTGTCTCAGAGCTGTAGGCTGCCAAAAGATAAATAGAGATGTTATAACAAGATACTCAATTGCAGAGAGTAAAAAGCAGTTAAAAAAAATTCTTATTGTTGAAGATAATGAGACAAATATGCTTGTTGCAAAAAACCTTTTATCAAAACTTGGCTACCATGCAGATGAGGCACTCAATGGCAAAGAAGGTGTGGACAAAGTGCAGTCAACCCATTATGATATCATCTTTATGGATTGTCAGATGCCTGTAATGGACGGCTTTACAGCAACACGCAAGATAAGGGAGCTTGAGCAAGGCAAAAAACTTGAGCAATCAGATTCTATTGAAAGCGGAGGTTATCATATTCCTATTATTGCCATGACTGCAAATGCAATGAAAGGAGATAGAGAGCGGTGCATAGAGTCTGGAATGGACGATTTTATTTCAAAACCGGTTGAGCCGGAACTTCTTGCCCAAGTGCTAAAAAAATATCTTACAGTAAAAATTCCGACCTCCTGCCATGAACAAGAATATAGTTGTTCATATGATACGCTTAATAAAAAAACAGATGCTGGTGATTCTGATAAACCATTAGCCTTTGATAAAGCTGCAACGTTTGATAAAACAGCAATGATAGAGAGATTCGGCGGTGATGAAGAGAGCGTTGATTTGATTGTAGAGTCATTTGTTGAAGAGGCAGCCCAAATTATCTCTTCTCTTGAACAGGCTGTTAAAATAGGTGATTTAGAGCAGATAAGGTTATTAAGCCACTCTTTGAAAGGTTCTGCTGCAAATGTCCACGCAAATTTGCTTAACAAAATAGCATTTGAGATGGAAAATGCTGCTAAAAGCGGTGTACTTTTAAATAGCTCATCAATATTAGAAGCTATAAAAAAGGAGTTTCAACTTTTTGTAGAGTTTATAGCTCTTGAGCAGGTATAAAACCATAACTATTGCAAAATATTGATTTTATGTGAGGATTTCAAAATGATTGATATAAACACCATGTCAGTTCTGATAGTTGATGATATGAAGAGCATGAGACTCTCTATACGCAATATGTTTAAGCAGCTTCATCTTGGCAATAACATCCGTCATGCAGAAAATGGCAAGGAGGCACTTAGAATCCTTAATGAAGTTCACATTGACATGGCAGTGATAGATTGGAACATGCCTGTTATGAACGGCATTGAACTTCTTACTAAAATCAGAAATACTAAAGAACTCAGGGATATGCCTGTTATTATGATCACGGCTGAGGCAGAGAGAGATATTGTAATCAATGTAGCAGAATCTGATATTGATGCCTATCTTCTCAAACCTCTGACAATGAAATCGCTTGAGGAGAAGGTAAAAATAGTAATAGAGTCTGCCAATAATCCAGATAAAGCAACAATTCATCTGCAAAAGGCAAGAGAGTTTGAAGAGGCAGGAGATATAAAAAATGCAATTGAACAGACAAAGCTCGCCCTTCAAGAGAGACCAAGAGCATCAAGAATATTAAGAAATTTAGGGCTGTTATATCAAAAGATTAATAATGACAAGATGACTGAAAAGTGCCTGCAAAAAGCGGTTGCAGTCAATCGAGAAGATGATGTATCAAGGTTTCTGCTTGTAGATTTTTATCTTAAAAACAATGATCTTGTAAATGCTCTTAACTACTATGAACAGGCAAGAGTTTTAGGGTCCCAGATAATTTCTAAAGGCGTTGAGATAGGCGAAAGGCTTATTGAAAAAGGCATGTCGTCTCAGGCTTTGGAGATTTTTACCCGATTGATGAAAAAGTCAAAAGATACTGTGTCTATCAGGGATAGTGTTATAGATATCTGTATGCAGAGCGGTGAGTATGAGTATGTAAAAGAGCTGCTCGCAAACCTTATTCAAGAGCAGCCCGAAAGGATCGATCTTAAACTTAAGGCAGCAAAACTTTATACAAAAGTAGGCGAACCAGACAAGGCATTGGAGTTTTATGAAAATATCAACAGCAGTGCTAAAATTGACCGTGACTTGACATCAGAAGAGCTTATTGATGTTAAGCTGAAACTTGCAAGGGCATATATAGATAAAAAAAGACCTTTTATTGTAGAGGAGTATCTTAACCAGATACTTAAAATTGATCCTAAACATTCAGAAGCATTAGAGCTGAGAAGAGGCAATATTTAGGCAGTTTAAACGATAAAAAACAGATATAATATTAAATAATTACTCTTAATAATTACAAATAAAAACAGTAAATTAACTCTATGACAAAAATAATAAGCATATCAAATCAAAAAGGCGGGGTTGGCAAGACAACTACTGCTGTGAACCTTTCGGCATCTCTTGCCCAGAAAGGTAAACGAACACTTATTGTAGATTGCGACCCTCAGGCAAATGCCACCACCGCAATAAGAATAAATAAATCTTCCCTTGACTACTCTCTCTATCATGGACTCATAGGAGAGGCAAAGCTGTCAGATATTATCCAAACTACTGCTATGGAGAATCTTATGATAGCTCCATCAGATGTGGAACTGATAGGATTTGAAGTAGAGATGATGGCAGCAAAAGGTCGTGAGGAGATACTCAAGCGCCTTTTATCAACTGCAAATGATTATTTAGCAGAATCAGACACCAATATTAGTGGTACTTTTGACTATTTAATTATTGACTGCCCTCCCTCTTTAAGCCTTTTGACGCTTAATGCCCTTACTGCCGCAGATTCAGTCATCATTCCTCTGCAAAGCGAATTTCTTGCATTAGAAGGTGTTGGACAGCTCATAAAAACCATTAAACTTATAAAGCAGTCTTTTAACCCCTCTCTTAAAATTGAAGGTATCCTTATGACTATGTTTGACAAGAGGACAAACCTTTCGCGTCAAGTGGCTCAAGATGCAGAGGGTTATTTTAAAGAGCTGCTATTTAAAACCAAAATTCCAAGGAGCATAAAACTTGGGGAGGCTCCAAGTTATGGAATGCCTGTAATCACATATGATCCTGCCTCTATTGCCTCCCACAGCTATCTTGAACTTGCAGATGAGTTGATCGCAAGAGAAGAGGCTTTAACGACAAAAGCAGGGGGGAAATCATAAAATGAACTTTAATATGAAAGCTGCGGCTGGCAGAAAAACAGGGCTTGGCAGAGGAATATCAGCCTTGATTCCGGATATGGATAGTTTAGATATGGCTGATAATAGCAAATCAGGTAATTTTTTCATGTGCAAGGTTGATGATATTGTACCTAACCGATTTCAGCCTCGCACCCATTTTTCAGAAGAGGAGCTTGAAAAACTTACAAACTCAATCATAGAACAGGGTATTTTACAGCCTCTTTTAGTAAGAAAGCAGCAATATAGTAACAGTGATGCCAAATATGAACTAATTGCAGGAGAGAGAAGGCTTAGAGCTGCAAAGCGTGCAAACCTTGACCATGTTCCTGCAATTATGCGAGATATGACAGATGAGCAGGTGCTTGAAGTCTCTATTATTGAGAATGTCCAGCGGGCAAATCTAAATCCTCTTGAAGAGGCAGAGGCTTATCACAGGCTGATAAGTGAATTTCAATATACACAGGAGATGGTTGCACAGAAGATTGGAAAAAACAGGTCAACTATTGCCAATTTTCTGAGGCTTAGAGGACTTCCTGCTCCTGTTATGCAAAGCCTTGCACAAGAGCAGATATCAATGGGTCATGCCCGTGCGATCTTAGGTGCAGGAAGCGATGAGAACCAGATAAAAACATGGGAGACTGTAGTCGCTAAAAACCTCTCTGTCAGGGCAACAGAGCAGCTTGTAAAACGTATGAAATCCCAGCAGGAGATAAAAAAGAACAGCACGCACAATCAAGATATAGATTATATAAGAAATATCTGTTCAGAACTTACCAATAAGGTAAGCTGTCCAGTCTCTATAAGAAAAAATGGAGATAAAGGTAAAATTGAGATAATTTTCAGAGACAGCCGAGAGTTGGAACAGATTATTGATCTTTTAAAAAGAGTCTCTTAAACAATTTAATGCTATCTATTTGGAACTTTTGATTTTTCCTTTAATAAAAACAGCTTTGCAATCCACCCCTAAATATATTTCAGTTCCCGGATAAACAATCATGAAGATCACAGTCGCAAAAACAGCAGGATTCTGTATGGGGGTTCGTCGTGCAGTTGATATGGTATTAGATGCAGCTAATAAGACATCTGAACCGATCTGCACTTATGGTCCTCTGATTCACAACCCGCAAGTTTTAAATATGCTTGCAGAAAAAGGCATTCCAGTTATGACCGCTATCCCTGAAAAGGGAGAAGGTACAGTGCTTATACGTGCTCATGGCGTACCTCCTGAAGACCAAAAGGCTCTTCAGGAAGCTGGATTTAAGATTATAAATGCTACATGTCCAAGAGTTATACGGGTTCAGACTATAATAAGGAAACATGCAAAAAAGGGTTTTGATGTAATTATAATAGGAGATAAAGATCACCCTGAAGTAAAAGGGCTTATGGGTTATGCCAATATTGAAAACGGCAGCTGCGAGGGTGTGCAAAAAAGAGGCTATACAGTATCAAATATTGAAGAGCTTGCAGCCCTGCCAAAATTTGAACAGGCTATTGTTGTTGCCCAGACGACCCAAGATACTGCATTATATGATTGTGTAAAAGAGTGGGTATCAAAAAATTGTCCACATTACAAAATTTTTGATACCATATGTGACTCAACTGAAAAGAGACAGGCTGAGACCCGTATAATTGCAGAGGAGAGCGATGCAGTTATTGTGGTAGGGGGAAAGGCGAGCGGAAATACAAGAAGGCTTGCTCAGATTGCAGCAGAGACTGTATCCAATCGACAAGAAGAGCTGTCTAAACCGCGTAAAATTCCCTACAACAGAAGGAGGAGTCCGGCAATCCGTCAAAAGGCTGCCTCTGATCCGCAGAATATGCAGCCTGCGTATGCTGTGCATATTGAAGATGTATCAGAACTTGACATGGCAGCCATTAGTTCAGCTAAATCTATTGCCATAACAGCAGGAGCTTCAACACCAAACTGGATCATAAATAAAACCCGTCGAGCAATTGAACATGCTGTTCAAAAAAACGATCGATCTATAAAATCTTATCTTTTTATAATAAGAGATTTCATGATAAGGAGCAATTTTCTTCTTGCAGCAGGTGCAGGCAGCTTAACCTATGCCTGCTCAGAACTTCAGAGAATTGAACACAATCTTATTCACGCCTTTATTGCCATGTTTTATGTTCTCTCGATGCAGATTTTAAATAACCTCTTTTCTGTAAAATCTGATAGGTACAACAACCCTGAAAGAGGTGAATTTTATGAAAAAAACAGAATTATACTTGCAGTTACAGCCATCATAAGCGGCGGAATAGGACTCTCTCTTTCATTTACAACCGGCATACTACCGTTTCTAATTTTATCTTTTATGAGTCTTCTCGGACTTCTATATAACCAGAAAATCTTTCCTGATTTTATACCAAACG
Organism: uncultured Desulfobacterales bacterium; assembly: GCA_964539635.1. GTDB lineage: Bacteria > Desulfobacterota > Desulfobacteria > Desulfobacterales > Desulfobacteraceae > Desulfamplus. The sequence continues at coordinate 110,740 of CAZIJN010000003.1, forward strand.
TCCATTTTGCAGGTCGTCCTATCATGCGGATAAAAGATATTCCAGGTTCAAAGACAGTCCTTATTGCTGCTGCATGGGGAACTGTAACCTCTCTGCTGCCAGCTCTTGCAGCATCAACCGGAGGGGATATTATTACATCCTCAGCAAATACTGTAGTTCCAACATCAAACATTTTAATATTGACAATTCAAAAGGGTATATTATTTATTATACCATTTATATTTGCTACATCTGTTCTGTTTGCAAGCACAGCATTTTTTGCCATTTTAGAGATGCAGGGAGACAGAATAACAGGCAAAGAGACAATCCCTATTATTTTAGGAGAAAAAAAGAGCCAGCGGCTGATTCAGAATATGCTGCTGTTTGCATCTGCAACACTTTTTCTTTCTGCTGTGTCAGGTCTAATTAAGATATCTGGCATATTGATTGCGGTTATTCCTCTATTAATATTGTATATAATTAAACTGCATGAAAAAGGAAAAGTTGACTCTGATATGAACCTTGAATTTCTGATTGAATCACATCTTATAATTACAGGTATAATAGCTGCATTGTTTTAATTTTAATTGAGTCAAATTGGTATATCTCCTTGTTATTTCCGATTTTTTATGGGAAAAACATTATCAAATGATAAATATTTTAATATAACGACATCAAAAAGATTGATGCCAAATTCAAATAAATTGGAGTAGATATGAGTAAAATTATTGCATTAGCTGGAAAAGGCGGAGTAGGAAAAACAACAGTTGCCTCACTTGTGTTACGTTATCTTTCAAAAAACAATCATACCCCTGTGTTAGCTGTAGATGCTGATCCTAACAGCAATTTAGGTGAGACTTTAGGCATAGATGTTGTTAAAACAGTAGGTGACATAAGAGAAGATTTTATGAAAGACCCGCAGGCTGTTCCGTCAGGAATGGATAAAATAGTATATATTGAGATGCTTATGAATCAGGTTTTGATAGAGCACAACAAATTTGATCTGCTTGTTATGGGTCGCCAAGAGGGTCAGGGCTGTTACTGTATGGTCAACAATATTCTCAACAGATTCACGGAGGAGCTTGAGAAGAACTATAAGTTTCTTTTAGTTGATAATGAGGCTGGAATGGAGCATTTAAGCCGCCGCACAAGCGGTAAGGTTGACATGCTTATTCTTGTCAGCGATTATGCTTTAAGAGGATTGCGTGCTGTCGGCAGAATCCACGAGATGCTTGACAGTCTTAAACTCAGCGTTTCAAATGTCGGTCTTGTTGTCAATCGAGCACCTGCCCAGCTTGGAAAGGCGTTTCTTGATGAGGCAGAAAGAATCGGGGTACAAATTCTTTCTACCCTGCCAAATGATGATACTCTGCTTGAATTTGATATGGAAAGAAAATCTCTTCTTGATCTGCCTGATGACTCTCCTGCTGTTTTAGCAGTTGACTCCTTAATGAATAAAGTATTTGAAATTATTAATAAAAAATAGATATCTTCTAAAGATTTAACATTGATTGTATATATTAGAAATGAAGAACTCCGCCCCAAGCGGCGGGGTATTAACCCGAGCTTCATAATAAACACTTTAAGCAAACTCAAACACGGAGAAGATAATGGATAGACTTGATGCAATCTTTGCCCCTCAATCAATTGCTGTACTTGGTGCATCATCACAAAAGGGTAAGGTTGGACATGACATATTTGCAAATATTTTGTATGGAGGATATCAGGGTACTTTGTACCCGGTAAACCCTACAGCCAAATCAATTTTAAGCGTAAAGTGCTATAAAAGTATCACTGCTATTCCTGATCCAGTCGATTTAGCAATGATCATTTTACCACCTAAAATATCACTTAGTGCGGTTGAAGAGTGTATTGCAAAAGGGGTTAAAGGGATTGTAATTGTCTCTGCGGGATTTAAAGAGGTTGGCGGAGAGGGTCTTGAAATTGAGAAAAAAATCCAAAAAATGTGCAAAGATGCTCATATTAGACTTGTAGGTCCTAACTGTTTAGGAGTTATAAATCCTGATCCTTTAGTTTCGCTTAATGCCAGTTTTTCCAAAAGAATGCCGGCTCACGGCAACATCTCATTTATATCCCAAAGCGGAGCGTTATGTACAGCAGTGCTTGATTTTGCTGCTGATAAGGGGTTTGGATTCTCAAAATTTGTCTCTATCGGTAACAAAGCAGATGTAGATGAGCTTGATCTTTTGAGATATTACCACAAAGACCCAAATACCGATGTTGTTATGATATATATGGAAGAGCTGTCCCGTAATGCCAAAGAGTTTATCTCTGAGGTAAGACAGATGACATCCGGCATCAACCCGACTCCTGTTATTGTAATCAAATCAGGGACATCTGATGCAGGTGCTGCTGCTGCTGCATCTCATACAGGCTCGCTTGCAGGCTCTGATACAATATATGATGCAATTTTTGAGCAGTCAGGAATTATAAGGTGCGATACAGTTAATGAGCTTTTTGATTATGCACAGGCAATTGCCTCTAAAAAAGTTCCTAAAGGCGATAAGATAGCTATTGTTACCAATGCAGGCGGTCCCGGCATAATTGCAACTGATATGAGCGAACACTCAGGATTGAAGCTTGCTAAATTTTCTGAAGAGACTGTCAAAGAGCTTCGCAGATATCTGCCTCCTACTGCAAACTTTCATAACCCAGTTGACGTTATTGGAGATGCAGCAAGGGATCGTTATGAAAACACGCTTGCTACAGTAATGAGTGATCCGGGCGTTGACAGCGTTCTGATTATTTTGACTCCGCAGTCAATGACTGATGCAATGGGTACTGCCGAGGCAATTGTGAGTATTGCAAAAAAATCTGTAAAGCCGATTGTCTGTGCATTTATGGGGGTTGTTGATGTTTCTGACGGTGTAAAACTTCTCCAGCAGAACAATGTACCTGTATATCAATTTCCAGAAAGTGCTGCACGTGCTCTTGGTGCTTTATACTCCCAGCAGAAATGGCTCTCCCGCAAAATTCTTCCTCAGTACCGCCTTGAGTTTGACAAGGAGAAAGCTCGGCAGATTATTCAGAACCATATTGATGCTGGAAGATATATTCTTGATGAGTTTGATGGCAGTGAGCTTTTAAAGTGCTATGGATTTAAAACTCTTGAGATGGAGATTGCATCAACTCCTGAAAAGGCTGTGGAAACGGCAAATCGCATAGGATATCCGGTTGCTATGAAGATAGTCTCTCCTCAGATTCTTCATAAATCTGATGCTGGAGGAGTTAAGATTGGAATTAAATCTCCTGACGATGTTTGTGCTGCGTTTGAAGCTATTATGAAATCAGCCGCTGACTATAATCCTTCTGCCGAACTTAAAGGCGTTTTAATTCAAGAGATGGCTCGATCAGGTAAAGAGGTTATTCTTGGTGCAAGCCGCCACCCGGGCTTTGGACATGCTGTGATGTTTGGACTTGGGGGCATATTTGTCGAGGTCTATAAAGATGTAGTCTTTAGAATGGCACCTATGGGTAGAAATGTTGTAAGGCGTATGGTAAAAAGCATTAAAGGCTATCCAATTCTTGCAGGATTTAGAGGAGAACCCCAAGCTGATATTGAAATGCTTGAAAAGAACCTTGTAAGTCTTAGAACTATGGTTGATGATAATCCTATAATAAAGGAACTTGATATAAACCCGCTGTTTGTTCATAAAGATGGAGATGGGACTACAGTTGCTGATATTGTTATAACATTAGAACCAATTACCACCAAATAATCGCCCAAAAAATTTTTGGATAGGAGATTTTGAGTAATGGCTCAAGGAAAAGATTTTATAATAAAAGATTGTTCAGACGCATCAGAGGCAGATTGTACAAAAAGAAATCTTCCAGAAGTTGATTTTTCAACATTTATCATCTCTCTCTACTCATCTGCACTGGTACAGCTTGGAGAGATTCCTGATCCTGCAACTGGTGCAAGGACAAAAGATTTATGTATAGCCAAGCAGACTATTGATATGATTGCAATGCTTGAAAAAAAGACAGCAGGCAATTTAGATACTCAAGAGGATCAGTTGATAAAAAATCTGCTGCATGAATTAAGAATGACTTATGTCAGGGTAAAATGCTGATAAAATCTCCGGCAAAGCTCAATCTATTTTTATATGTCACTGGAAGACGGGATAATGGTTATCACGATCTGTTTACCTTAATGACATGTATAAATCTTTATGATGATATTGAGCTGACTTTTCTTGATCCTGTTGAAGATGCTCAAAAAAATATTGATCCTATAGAGCTAAAATCGGCTGCCCAAGAGAATATACAAATAGAATGTGATAATCCAAATATTCCTTTAGATCATTCTAATCTTGCATTTAAAGCAGCAGCTCTCTTTAATGAGCATCTTTCATTGGTTGAAAATATTATTGCAAAAAAGGTGGCTATACAGATTAAAAAGAGAATACCTATGGGTGCAGGGCTTGGCGGAGGCAGCAGCAATGCAGCTTCAGTGCTTAAAGCTATGAACAGTTTTTATGGTTCTCCATTTTCTGTAGAACAACTGATGCAGATGTCAAGCCAAATTGGTGCTGATGTACCCTTTTTTATTCTTGGTGGTGCGGCTATTGCAGAAGGTGTGGGAGAGAAACTCACACCAATACATTTACCATTAAAAGAACAATATGTTCTTCTTTTCTATCCTGGTTTACATGCCTCTACAGCAGAAGTATATAAAAATCTGGATTTAGGATTGACAAAACCTATTAAATCTAATATTAACTGCCTTTTAAAAATCCCTGACATCAATCAGGGATTTATTAATGTTAAGGGGTTAATGCACAACGATCTTGAACTATCCGCATGTGCCTTATACCCTGATATTGGATTGTTCAGAAAAGAGTTGGTGGATTGCTTATCAAAATTTGATTTGTTATCAGAAAAGCTAATGATGACAGGAAGCGGTTCAACCTTTTTTTACATTGTTTCTGATTACGAGAAAGCTCAACGCTGTTTTAATGAACTTTCCTTAAAATGGAGGTTTACAAAAAGAGAAATCTTTATGACCTCCTTTATAAACTAATACTTAGAATCTTGGGGCGTCGTCAAGCGGTAAGACACAGGATTTTGATTCCTGCATTCGGAGGTTCGAATCCTCCCGCCCCAGCCAATACAAATAAGGTGTGTTAAAGAGAGTTCTTATGAATACAATGTCGCTTTTCTCCGGGAATTCTAATCCTGTTCTTGCAACAAGAATTGCTGAATATCTTTCTAAACCTCTTGGCAGTGCAAAATTAACCAGCTTTAGTGATGGTGAAATTCAGGTCGAGATTCAGGAGAATGTCAGAAGGCAGGAAGTTTTTGTTATTCAATCAACTTGCAGCCCCGTTAATGACAACTTGGTTGAGCTTCTATTAATTATTGATGCACTTAAACGCTCGTCTGCAAGTTATATCACCGCTGTAATTCCCTATTTTGGCTATGCCCGTCAGGATAAAAAAGTTGTGCCGCGTGTTCCCATAAGTGCAAAACTTGTCGCTGATCTGATTACCAATACAGGGGTAAACCGTTTAATAACAATAGACCTTCATGCGGGACAGATACAGGGTTTTTTTAATATTCCTGTAGATAATCTTTATGCTGCACCGGTAATGCTTGATTACATAAAGTCAAATTTTTCAGGTGAGTTAGCCGTTGTATCTCCTGACGCCGGCGGAGTTGAGAGAGCAAGAGCTTTTGCTAAACGCCTTAATGCTACACTTGCAATTGTTGATAAACGGAGAAGTGCTCCTAATCAGGCAAAAGCTATGGCAATTATCGGAGATGTAGAAAATAAAGTGGTGATAATTTTTGATGACATGGTTGATACTGCTGGTACAATAACAGAGGCTGCAGGAATCATTAAATCCAAAGGAGCAAAATCTGTTCATGCATGTTGTACTCATGCCGTGTTATCAGGACCTGCTGTGGAAAGAATTGAGAACTCCTCTTTAGAGACACTTGTAGTTACAGATACTATTCCATTAAGAGAAAATGCGGTTAAATCAAAAAAAATCAAGCAGCTTTCTATTTCTAAACTTGTTGGGGAAGCTATAATCAGAAGTTATAGAGGCGACTCGGTAAACTGTCTGTTTGTATAAATATAAAAATTTTCAATATACTTGAGTTGCTCTATTGCATTCTTAAGATACAAAAAATATATAAAAATATTTGAGTGCCATATTAATTTATAGCACATGGAGGATAATAATTTGGAACTTATCGATTTGAAAGCTGCAATTAGAGGTGGCAGTGGCAAAACCGCAGCCCGTGCGTTAAGAAAAAGTGAAGCAATGCCGGCTATTCTTTATGGACCTAAAACAGAACCTTTAATGCTTTCTATAGGAGCTTATGATTTTTCTGAAATAATCAGAAAAAATGGTGATGCTGGTATATTCTTAAACCTTACAGTTGAAGGAGACGCAAAACCATCAAGAACCGTATTGCTTAAAGATATTCAAAAAGATACATTTGGTCTAACATATCTTCATGCAGATTTTCAGGAAGTTGATATGAATGCTAAGGTTTCTGTTATGGTACCTGTAGAGCCGACGGGTATTGCTCCTGGTATTAAAGCAGGAGGTCTTTTACAGATCATTCGTAGAGAACTTGAGATTATCTGCCGCCCAATTGATGTACCGGAAACAGTCGCTATTAATATTTCAAATCTTAACATAGGCGATGCAATCCATGTTAAAGATATTGATCTTGGAGATAATATTCAGATTCCCCACGAAGTAAATTTTACAGTAATAACATTAGTCCCACCATCTACTTCTAAGGCAGCCGCTGGAGAAGCGGCTGGAGAAAGTGAAGAATAAGTAAATAAATATGACAATTTACATGGTGGCGGGTCTTGGAAATCCTGGAAAGGAATATTCCAAGACCCGTCATAATATGGGTTTTATAGTTGTAGAAGAGCTTGCCCGCAGACATCATCTCTCTTTTAATAGCTCCCGATTTAATGCTGATATTTCAAAAGGTACAATAGAAGGTCAGCAGACAATTCTTGTCAAACCTCAATCATACATGAACAGAAGTGGTTTTCCGGTTCAACAAATTTCATCATATTTTAAAATAGAAACTGAAAATATTATTATTATTCATGATGATTTAGATCTCTCCTTTGGTCGCATAATGATAGTAAAGGATAGGGGTCATGGTGGACATAATGGTATCCGTTCTATTATTGAATCTCTTGGAACAAAAAATTTTACCCGAATTAGAGTGGGTGTTGGTCGTCCAACAAAAGAGAGTCTAAATGAGGTTGCAGGGTATGTTCTTGGAAGGTTTGCAGAGGACGAGCAAAAGCAGATAGATACCATCATCAAAACGGCTGCTGATGCTTGTACGCTTATACTATCAAACAATGTCCAAGCTGCAATGAATCTGTTTAATTGAGTAAAGCTATCTGATTAAATCGTCAAGTTTCCCCCTATTCAAAAAGATCGGCTTAAATACTATAAGAATTTAAGATTGATAATCATATGAGCCTATGTTATATTAATCAATGATGGCAGGAATGCCTTGTTAAGAATATAATAAAGAGAAGTGTTTAAAAATAGGGGGAGAGTCTGATGGCAGTCGTACATGGACCTGAAAAAAGACAATTTAATAAAGGGGATCTTGCTGTTTATCCTGCACACGGGGTAGGCTGTATTGAGTCCATTGAGAGCAAAGAGATCAATGGCGAAAACATGAATTTCTATATGATGAAAATCATTGAAAATGGCATGGTTATAATGATTCCTACGTCCAAGGTTGAGTCCGTAGGACTTCGAGATATTATTCCTGAAAATGAGATTCCTCAGGTTTACAAGATTATGCAGGAAAAGACACAAACAGCTGATAATCAAACATGGAACCGCCGGTATCGTGAATATATGGATAAAATCAAGACCGGTTCAATATATGATGTTGCAGAGGTATTCAGGGATCTGTTTCATCTAAAGCTGGAAAAAGACCTCTCTTTTGGAGAGAGAAAACTTCTTGATACAGCTCAAAGCCTTCTTGTTCAGGAGCTTTCAACAGCAAAAGCTATAAATGAACAGGATATGATAACAGAGTTAGAGAATCTTTTTTCATAGTTATCTTTATTTCATTTGTCTGTTGCTCAGTTATTTTAAATCGTTTAATTGAATTTAATTCAAATAATGTAAATTATAAAGACCGGCAGTTGCTTTAATATGCTTCTGCCGGTCTTTTTATTTTATATTTTTTTTATTTTATTGAAGAGATAATAGTTTGGAAATCAGCTTTTTCACTACAAATGAATTTCAAGGTTATCGTCTTGATTGCGTTGTTGCAATAAAAGCATCTGGATACTCCCGCTCTTTAATTGCACAGCATATCAAAAATGGCGATATTTTAGTATCAGGCAGAACAAGAAAACCATCTTACAAAGTGCAGGCAGGAGAGGTAGTATCAGGGTTTATAAAAGAAGCTCAAAATAGAGTTGGTATTATTAACGGAACTGACAATAATGATAATATTGAACCCAAATTTGATATTATCCATGAAGATTCCCAAATTGTTGTTATAAATAAACGCAGCGGCGTAGTAGTCCACCCTGCTCCGGGTAATGCCTCTGGCACACTTGTTAGTGCTATTATAACTTATTCTCCACAGATTAGATATGTTGGAGAAGACCCATTAAGACCAGGAATTGTACATAGATTAGATAGAGATACAAGCGGCGTAATGGTTATTGCAAAAGATGAGCAATCTTTTCACTTTCTTAAAAAAGAGTTTATGCAAAGACGAGTAGAAAAGAGATATATTGCCCTTGTTTCAGGCATCATTAAAGAGGATTCAGGAAAAATTATTATCCCAATTGGTCGCCACCCTATCAAACGCAAAATGATGTCAACGCTCGCTGAAAATGGTCGATATGCTGAGACATTATGGCAGGTAAAAAATAGATACCAAGACGCTACTTTAGTTGAGGCAGAGCTTAAAACAGGAAGAACACATCAGGTAAGAGTCCATTTTAAGGCAATAGGACATCCATTAGTTGGAGATAGTCTATATGGATTTAAAAAGGGGAAGAAAACTATCAGATTTCATCAGAAAAAAAGACAGATGCTGCATGCGTGGAAGTTGAGTTTTAGACATCCATGGTCAGGCAAAAGAGTTGAATTTAAAGCCCCTCTGCCTGACGATATGGAAGAATTTATTGATTATATTTAATTAAAACTGAGTTTAAAGTCTGTTAGTTTGCTATGCTGCTTTTTGTATAGTAATTGCGCACACTTTGAATTCAGGGATTTTTGCCACAGGATCAATCTTTGCATTTGTTAATCTGTTGGCTGCTGCTTTGGCAAAGTGGAACGGTATAAAGACAGTACCATCTACAGCTTTTGGTGAAATGCTAAGTTTTGCCTTAATTTTTCCTCTTCGTGAAAATACATCTACCATTTCACCATCATTAATATTTAGCTTTGCCGCATCATTAGGTGAAATCTCAACAAAACATTCTGGTGACATCTCATTAAGCCCATCTGATTTCATTGTCATTGAACCAGTATGATAGTGATATAGAACCCTTCCTGTTGTGAGCAAGAATGGATACTCAGCATCAGGAAGCTCTGCTGGCGGCTGATGATCAATTGCATGAAACAACCCTTTTCCTCTGGTAAAATTGGTTGTGTGCAGAATTGGTGTGCCGGGGTGATCAACGGTTGGACATGGCCAGTGAATACCACCATTTTCAAGACGTTCCCATGTTATTCCTGCGTATGATGGTGTTAATCTTCTGATCTCCTCAAAAATCTCTTTAGCACTATTATAGTGCATTCTGCTTCCCATTTTGGTTGCAATTTCACATATAATTTTCCAATCTTCTCTTGCAAACCCAGGAGCTTCTACAGCTTTTCTAACAAGCTGTACTCTACGTTCAGTGTTAGAAAATGTTCCATCTTTCTCTGCAAAACAAAATGACGGAAGGACAACATCAGCGAGTTGGGCTGTCTCTGTTAGGAAAATATCTTGAACTACAAGAAACTCAAGATTTTTAAAGCCTTTTTCAGCATGGTTTAAATCAGGGTCAGATACTAAAGGATTCTCTCCAATAATGTATAATGATTTAAATTCACCCTTTTCAGCTTTATGAATCATCTCTGTTACAGCAAGACCTGGTTTAGGTGAAAGTCCGCTAACGTCCCATGCAGTCTCATATTTTCTGATAAATGCAGGATCATCAACCTTCTGGTAAGCTGTAAATACATTAGGTAAACCGCCCATGTCACAGGCGCCTTGAACATTATTCTGACCTCTGAGCGGATTAACTCCTCCGCCAGCTTTACCAAGATGACCACAAAGCATAGAGAGATTTGCAAGAGATTTTACATTATCAGTACCGCAGGTGTGCTGGGTAATACCCATGCAGTAACAGATGCTTGCAGTACCTGCTTTTGCAAATAGACGGGCTGTCTCAATAATATCTTTTGCTGGAATACCTGTAATCTCTTCAACATAAGAGGGGGTATATTTTTTGACAGTATCAACTATCTGATCAAACCCTTCGGTTCTGTTTTGTATAAACTCTTTGTTGTGAAGATTCTCTTCTATAATTACATTCATAAGTCCGTTAATCCATGCAATGTCTGTCCCAAGATTTGGTCTGAGCCATTTTTTTGCATGTTCTGTCAACTTTATTTTTCTTGGATCAACTACAATAAGAGTTTTACCTTTAAGGGCTGCTCTTTTGATAAAAGTTGAGAGTACCGGATGATTTTCAGTTGTATTTGAACCAGTTACTAAAATAACATCTGCTGTTTCAATATCTGCTATTGTGTTTGTCATTGCACCGCTTCCAAATGCTGCAGCCAGACCGGCTACTGTGGAGGAGTGTCAAAGACGGGCACAGTGATCAATGTTGTTTGTTTTAAGTACCGACCTTGTAAATTTTTGGGCAATGTAGTTCTCTTCATTTGTCACCCTTGCTGATGTGAGAACGCCCATTAAGTCTGCACCATACTTTGCTTTAATTGCTCCAAACTTTTCTGCAACAAGATTTAAAGCCTCGTCCCAAGATGCCTCTTCCAATTTTCCATTCTTTTTGACAAGCGGAGTAGTAAGACGCTCAGGAGATGATACAAAATTATAACCATATCGTCCTTTTACACAAAGACTTCCACGATTTGGTTCAGAGTCTGTAGCACCTTTGATCTCAACAATTTTATTATCTTGAACAACCAAATCCATCTGACAACCAACACCACAGTAAGAGCATGTAGTTCTGACAGCCTCTGTTTTTTCAAAACGTTTTTTATGTTTAAGAGTCTCTTTAGGAATGAGTGCACCTACGGGGCAAACCTGAACACACTCTCCGCAGAATACACAATCAGAATCTCTAAGGGCAACATCAGCACCAGCTACAATTTTGGTATTAGTATCTTTATTACCAAAATCAATTGCATTATTTACCTGTATTTCACGACACGCCTTAACGCACCTGCCGCAAAGAATACATCGAGAAAAATCCCTTATTATAAAAGGATTTACCCTCTCCATCTGATAGTTAGATGGCAACACAGGAAGAGCTTTAGTTGTAACCTGATATCGATATGCCAAATCTTGCAAACGGCAGTCACCCCAGACAGGACAAAGCTCGTTATAGTTATCATCTTTTAAAACTTTTAAATGAAACGAAGTCCAGTCATCTGGCTCAAATCTTCTGATAGCACAGTTATGGTTGCCTGATGCAAGCATACGCTGAATTGTATCTTTACGTGATTTAATAACTTCAGGAGATTCGCTCCTGACAACCATTCCTGAAGCTGCCTGAGTAGAGCATGACAAAAGAAGCTCTGTAGAGCCTTTTACCTCGACAACACATACACGACACTCACCAGTTGGAGTTGTTCCTTTAAGATGACATAAAGTTGGAATAAAAATATTATTCCTCTGTGCAACTTCAAGGATTGTCTCCCCTTGTTCAAATGTAAACTGTTTGTTATCAATGGTTATAATATTATTTTTACTCATTGTTTGTTCCTTGTTGATTTTACAATTTATTATAAATCAGATAATTTTCCCTCTTTCTTTAAATCAACGAAAGCCTGTTCCAATGTTTTTAAAACATTTTCCGCATCTGGAGTTTTCTTTGAAAGAATTATAAAAATATCAAGCACTGATATACTGTGATTCTGTATTCCTGGTATTATCACAGACTTTAAAGTTGTTTCAGCAGGAGCACTATAATCTAAAAGATAGTCAGCCCTTTTCCCTTGAAGTTTCTTAAATGCAAGTTCATGTCCATCTGTTACATCAAGTTCGATATTATTTGCAGGGTCTTCAAGATATTTGATGAATCCGCCATAACTGTAACCTCTTATTGTTAGAATTTTTTTGCCTTTTAATTCCTCCTTTGTTTTGAGAAGCGGAGTTTCCTGTCTCGTATAAACTCTCAAATCTATCTTAGTAATCTTTTCATTACCGTACAACACATTCCCTTCAAGCTCTGGAACACCCTTTACACCTAAGAAAATATTTGATTTTCCTTCTGCAAGGTTTACATATGCTCGTTTAGCAGGATAACCTTTTATAGTATATGATATATTACACTTTTCAAAAATTGCTTTCATAGCATCAACAAGAATACCAGAAGGCTCTTTACCCTCTTCAACTACATAAAAAGGTTGAAAATTAAAGACATGTGCCTGAATCTCCTCTGCTTGAAGTTTAGGGGTAAAAATAGCAGTTATGGACAGAATTAGACAGATGGTGAACAATAATGCGGCATAAATTCTCTTCATGATTTTTTCCTTTATTTTAATGTTATGTTTTAGTACTGAAAACAGCCATTCACATTACGGCTATCTACTTATCTTCTAATTTTTTATAAAAAAAATTTTAATAGGTTGGATTTTATTTTCTAAATATTTGTAGATTCACTACAATATAAATTTAACGATGTCAATCAATCCGCTCTATTTAATAGTTGTAATTTTGAACGATATCTTGACTTTTTATTTCTCAAAAGTTTATAAGATTCAGGCTTAAGTTTATAAGTTCAGGCTCAAATTAATTTATTTTAATGCAGGGAAAAAAATTATATTACGGGGGTAAGAATGATACAATCTGTACTTCTAATGGGGGGTCTTGGTCTAATAATCGGTGGTGCATTGGCATTTGCTTCTAAAATTTTTTATGTCTATGTTGATCCAACGGTAGAGGCGATAACTAATGTTTTACCAGGGGCAAACTGCGGCGGCTGCGGTTTTCCCGGCTGCGGACCAAATGCTGAGGCTATTGCAGCAGGCAAATCGTCACCAAACTCGTGTGTTGCAGCAGGACCTGAAGTTGCTATTGCGATTGCTCAAATTATGGGAGTGAGTATATCGGCTAAAGAGCCTGAAATTGCAAAATCAGGCTGTTATTACGGAAAAAAAGATGCTGATATAAAGTACCTGTATGACGGCATTAATGACTGCCGTGCAGCATCAATGGTATTTGGCGGAATGAAAGAGTGTAATATCGGCTGTCTTGGATTAGGTACATGCGTGAAGGCTTGTCCGTTTGGTGCTCTTGAGATGGGCGAATATGGGCTTCCTGTTGTTGATGTTGAAAAATGCACAGGGTGCGGAACATGCCAGAGAGTATGCCCTAAAAATATTATCCGTCTCTCATCAATCTCTATGAGAATTATGCAGGAATATACTGAGGATAAATGTATTACTCCATGTCAACGGGCGTGTCCTACAGGTATTGATATAAGAGAATATATCTCTCGTATCAGAAAGGGTGATAACTCTGGTGCTGTTCAAGTGCTCAAAGAGAGAAACCCGTTCCCAACAGTTATAGGAAGAATCTGTCCTGCTCCTTGTGAGAGCGAATGTAGAAGACAGTTGGTTGATGAAGCAGTTGGAATAAACAATCTAAAACGCTTTGTGTGCGATATTGAGATGGAACTTGGCAAAAGAGTCCTTCCTTACAAAGCTCCTGAAACTCAAAAAAAGGTTGCTGTTATCGGCGGCGGAGTAGAAGGGTTATCAACTGCATTTTTTACAGCCAGACTTGGTCATGAGCCAACTGTATTTGAATCAACTTCTACACTTGGCGGACTTTTACGAATTGCCATTGCCGAAGATAGATTATCACAAGATGTCCTTGATTGGGATATTGAGGGTATCATTGAGATGGGAGTTAATATCAAGACTGGCATGAAATCTGGAGAAGATTTTACGATAGCATCTCTTCTCAAAGCAGGTTATGAAGCAGTTTTTACCTCAACAGGCGGCTGGGACAGCAGACTTTCAAGAGGCGGCATCGCAGAGGCAGCAAGCGTATTTCCGGGCGGCTATCTTATGATTGATCTTTTAAGAAACGATATCCAAAAGAGCAAAAGAATTCCATGCGGAAAAGATGTGGTGATTGTCGGCGGTGGCTCTTTAACATCAGAGGCTGTAAAAGTTTGTCATGAACTTGGAGCAGACAATATAACTGTAGTATCCAGAAAATCGATTGATGATAAACCATTTGATCAAAATACTCTTGATTCAATCAAACAGAGTGGAGCAAATATTATATACGGCTCTGGAGTTACCAAGATTATAGGACATGATAATGATCTCACTCAGATTGAATGCACAAATCTTGCTACCGGAGCAGCAACAGCCATTGATGCTCAGACTGTAATTTTGGCTTCTGGAAGGTGTCCAGAGCTTGTATTTATGAAGAAAAAAGCAGCAGTAGAAGAGATTGAAGAAATCACAGAAGCTGATGATTTTAACAAAGAGGATAATGCAGCTCCAAACAATGATGAATCTTTATATTGGGAAGGTGTTGAAATATATAAAGTGCCTTCAAACAAAAATGAGCTTGGTTTTCTCTCTCCAGAAGATGAGTTGAGCGGTTATAGTGCAGCAGTTGTAGCAATCAATGGCGGAAGAAGGGCAGCCGCAACTATTAATAAACTGCTCTATGGTCTTCCGATCAATGATGTTACAAAGCCTGTTACTAAGCGTTCTATTCTCCAAGGGGTTACATGCGTCGAAAATGTTCAGATTATGCCCCGAAATATCCTGCCTATGTATGATAACAACAGCTCTATAAAAGGCGGTATCAACGTTGATGAGCAGACAACTCCTCTTATATGGAGCAGAAAAGGCAAAGAGATATTCAGCAGCTATACTGCTGAAATGGCTAAAAATGAGTCTGAACGATGCTTACAGTGCGGTCTGCTCTGCTATGAGAGGACGGCCTCCTTATCTTCATCGTCAGCAGAGGCGAAAGAAGAGCAATCTAAAGCCAATAAAGAAAACGCTGTCGTGTGCGAAGCTGATCTTCCAGTTGCACAGCAGACAAGAAGAAGATGGTATCTGCTGCCAGGAGTTGAATAAACAATATTTTTAAAAGAGTATAGGGCAAATTAAAGTAACAAAAAATAGAAATGGGGAAGAACAGATTAAATTTTGTTCTTCCCCATTGTTTATTTAGATAATAGATTCACTAAAAATGCTAAAGCATAATTTAGCTTTGTTAGATTTTAACTATTATGCAAATGCTTTCTCAAGATTTGGAACAACCTGTTTTTTACGGCTCATAACACCAGGCAGCCACGCTTTACCACCAGCAGGAGCTACTCCAAAAGCCTTATTAATAACTGACTCATCATCAGATACGATAAGAACTTCTGAACCCTCTTTGATAATATCTGTCAGAAGGAGGAAAATACTGTGGTGTCCGCCCTCTTTCTTAAGTGCAGCAATATCAGCAGCAAGATCAGCTTTAACGCCGTCAAGAATTGAGAGATCAACAACTTCAAGCTGTCCGATTCCAACCTTTTTGCCGCTCATGTTAAAATCTTTGTAGTCGCGGAATACAAGCTCTCTGATTGGAGTGCCTTCAACTGCTGATTTTACTTTGAACATATCCATTCCAAGTGCCTGCATGTCACTTATACCAGCAATCTTTGCAAGGTCTTCACAAGCTGCTTTATCTTTTGCTGTGCATGTTGCTGATTTAAAAATAACAGTATCACTCAAAATTGCACAGAGCATAATGCCTGCGATATTTTTTGGAATTTCAACATTAAAGAAGTTGTACATTGATTTGATCACTGTGCATGTGCAGCCTACAGGCCAGATCCAGCACTCTAATGGCTGTGATGTGGTTACATCACCAAGTTTGTGATGGTCAACAATACCAAGAATGTTGGCTTTGCCAAGGTCTTCAGGACTCTGGGCAAGGTCTGAATGATCAACAAGATAAACATCTTTACCTGCATAAGATTTAACAACCTGAGGAGCTGCGACACCAAACTTCTCAAGTACAAATTTGGTCTCCGGAGTCAAATCACCCTGCATTGCAGCTGCAATATCTTCACCAAGTTTTTTCTTGAGATCTGCAAGAGCGATTGCTGCACAGACAGAGTCAGTATCCGGATTTTTGTGACCAAATGCTAAAATTGACATAAAACCTCCTGAATAAATAGTTATTTGTGTTATGTTGTACTAAATTGATGATCATATATTGACTTTGATCATCGCAATTATTTTTCAATATTTAAACGCCTCTTTATAATGATAATTGTCAATATTCTCAAGCAAAATATTCTCAAGTATCATTTTGAAATATTAAAGCTATCTACTCCTAATACATAGAGTAGTAAATCTTATTAATAACATTAAAGAGCTTTAATCAATGCCGCCATATCCCTTACAGCCTGCTCCATTCCTGAAATTGTAGCTCTTGCAACAATACTGTGCCCAATACTGAACTCATCAATTTCATTTAAACCCTTGAACCATTTAATAGATTGGTAACCTAAACCATGACCGGCATTAACGCCAAGTTTAAGTTTTGATGCAATTTTTGCAGCATCTACAATCCTTGCAAACTCTTTTTTTCTCTCATCTTCTCTTACTGCATCACAAAAAGCTCCTGTATGAATCTCTATCATATCTGCACCCATTTTGTGAGCATGTTTAATCTGATCAAGATCGGGATCAATAAAGATACTGACCTTGATTCCCCCATTTTGAAGCTGTTTTACGCTCTCTTTAATATTATTGAAGTGGGTAATAATATCAAGTCCCCCTTCAGTGGTCAGCTCTGCCCGTTTCTCAGGCACCAAAGTTACTATATCAGGCTTGATATCAAGAGCAATGCCAACCATTTCAGGTGTAGATGCCATCTCAAGGATCAGCTTGGTTTGCACCATCTGTCTTAATATTCTAACATCTCTCTCCTGAATGTGCCGTCTATCTTCTCTAAGATGAACAACAACTCCATCTGCCCCTGCTGTCTCGGCTGCCATTGCAGCAGTTACGGGATCAGGATAGTTTATCTTTCTTGCCTGACGCAAGGTTGCAATGTGATCAACATTTACAGCAAGTGTTGCCATTATTTTTCTCCTGCCTTAGCGTTGTAAAAGTAATTTTATGTTAAATTATGTTAAAAAAAATCGAGATTTTTGTTGGGTTCGATTAAACTAAGGATTTCTAAACTTTTTCTCTCCATCTCTCTAAAATTCTCACTAACAAATTCATCATCTTCACTCTGATCATCGTGATCATAACCTATGAGATGAAGAATGCCGTGGATAAGAAGCTGAGACATTCTCTCATCAGTTGTAATACTAAATTCTCGTGCCTCCTCCTCTGCCCGTTCTGCTGATACGACCAAATCGCCGAGAAGATTGCCTATTGAACCAAACTCACCCTCAAGCATAGAAAAAGAGAGCACATTGGTAGGAGCATCAATGCCTCTGTACAGATGGTTGAGTTCTCTAATATGGGCATTATCTGTTATGACCACTGAAATTTCATGTTTATCATATCCCAAGGCTTTTAAAATCTGATCGATTTTATTGATTGTCTGCTCTTTTGATATTTTGACTGTTTTCTGCTGAATCTGTATGAGTATCTTCTGTTTTGCCATTGCTCTTTGTTTTAATTTCCTCAAGTTTATTCTCTTTTGGAGACTCCTGAGTTTTAGCCTCTCGTTTAACTTCGCTCTCTTTTTTTGTCTCTATAGGTTTATCAGAATATTCAATTCTGTGGTGGTATAAGCCTGTTAAAATCTTATTAAAACTGTTTGATATCTGATGGATATCCTTTAAAGTCAAATCACACTCTTCAAGCTGCCCGTCAAGGAAAATTGCATTTATAAGCTCTTGAATCCTACCCTGTATTCTCGCTGATGTAGGACGCTCAAGCGTTCTTAATGCAGCCTCTACTACATCTGCAAGCATAACGATTGCTGCTTCCCGTGTTTGCGGCTTAGGTCCAGGATAACGAAAATCACTCTCCTTAACAGCATCTATGCCATGAATTTTAACGCTTTTATTATAAAAATATTTAATAAGGCTTGTGCCGTGATGCTGCTGTATGATGTCAATAATATCTTGACCAAGTTTGTACTCTCTTGCAAATTCAACACCTTTTTTTGTGTGCTGAATTAAGACTAAAGCTGACATTGATGGAGATATTTTATCATGCCTGTTTTTACCATCAGTCTGATTTTCAATAAAATATAGTGGTTTATCCAGCTTGCCTATATCGTGGTAAAATGCCCCGACTCTGGTTTTTAAGGCACTTACTCCAATAGCAGATGCTGCTGCTTCTGCAAGATTGGCAACAATAACGCTGTGGTTATATGTCCCGGGTGCCTCAATCATGAGCCTTTTCATCATCGGCTGATCAATATTGGAGAGTTCGAGAAACTTTATCTCTGTTGTGTATGAGAAGAGAAGCTCAATAACAGGTGTCAATCCAGCAGTTATTATGCCTGAAGTAAGCCCTCCTGACAATGCAAGCAGTATGTTTTTGGCAACGATAGCTATTGTAGTATCTGCAGAGTAGATACTTAACGCTGCCGCAACTCCTGCATTAAACAGAGCGAGCTTAAAGCCGGTAGTGATAAATATTTTTCTCTCTCTGCACTCTTTTATCCAGAATGCTCCAGTTATGCTGCTTAGAAAGAAGAATATAAAAACCTCAATTTTGCTTGCAAAAATTGTTGCTCCAAGAATTGATAACACAATGGTAAAGTAAAGTGATATCTCAAACCCAAGAAACAGCGATACTGTCATTGCTCCTGCTGCAAGGGGAAGCATTAGAAATAGTGATTCAGAAGTTATATCAAGAGGAAAATTTATATTATTGGTATAGGAAATAGGAACCGCTATTTTTGCCACAGATAGGAAAATAATCAGCATAAGAGATAAGAAGAGGATATTTTTACTTTGATCCTTAGTAATTTTTTTATGATTCTTAAGCAGAACAAAATATATTACAAGAATAGATAACATAGTCATCAGAGCAATACCAACACGAGTTATAAAAATATCTTTCTCTTCAAGCTGGCTGCTCAATGCCTCTAACTTAAGAAGCCTTGTCTCATCAACCCGCTCTCCCTCTCTGAGGATCATCTCGCCTTGTTTGATTTGATATAAAACAGGCTTAATCTCAGATTGAGCCTCTGAGATACGCTTTTCTGTTTCGCTTCTATTCATGGTTATGTTTGGTAAAATAAGCTGCCCGCATATCTGAATAATAAGATTGCTAAGATTACGATTTAATCCTCTAAGCAGCGGTTCTCCAACTTTTTTAACGATATTGTGAGACTCTTCAGTACCATAAAAATCTTTTAGATTTTCAACAAATCTCTCCTCTAATGTTCCAATTGTGCGTAATATTATCCCTTTTTTCTCTTTTTTAAGTATAAGCTCACTATTTGAAACAACACCTTTTTTTAAAATTTCAGTTATAATTGTTTTTATAACATCTGTTATATCGTTTGAAAATTTATGTTTATACAGTGTTTCATACCCTTTTTCTCCAATAGAGATTCCAAGTGTATTTTCAAACTCTTCAAGAGTATCCATAACCGTCTCTATAGAGGGTTGATGCTCAGAAGGCTGGGTAACTTGTTTAGCACTTATCTGTTTTTCACTGCTGCCCGAAACAGCAGACTCATCAGCATTTAGAGTCTGCGTTGAATTATCTGCAACTGCTCTATTTTTATTTAGAGCGTCTAATGGCTGCTTATCTGTTTCAAACAGCCTTCTTGGAACAGCAAAAGCACTATCTACAACCTCTGACAACCGGGCTGACATATTGGGATCATAATCGTAGATACTTTGAAAAGAGTCTCCAACCTGCTGTCTATTTAAAAGAGTTGCAGCAGCATCCTCAATAAAAAAATCTTGAGGAGCCTTGATATCAGTTGCAGCAATATCACCAACCGTATAGTTATAATTAACTGTCCGATCTGGATACAATACAACAGTTGAAAATAGAGTAATACCAAATAGAACTCCCAACAAAACAAATGACTGCTTGGTAATTACTGTTTTTATCGCAGGAATATTTTTATCAGTTTTCATCTCTATCGGTTCTATTTTTTATTTGTATTTTTATTAGTCATCTCTTTATCATAAGCTTCAATAATTCTTGATACAAGTTTGTGCCTAACCACATCGTTGTTATCAAAAAAGACAAATTCTAACCCCTCAATATTTTGTAAAATATTCTTTGCCTCAATAAGCCCTGATTTTTTGCCTGTCGGCAGATCGATTTGAGTTATATCTCCCGTAACAACTGCTCTTGAGCTGTATCCAATACGTGTTAAAAACATCTTCATCTGTTCTGATGTGGTATTTTGAGCTTCATCAAGTATAATAAATGAGTTGTTTAAAGTTCTACCTCTCATAAATGCCAAAGGTGCAATTTCAATCACGCCCTGTTCTATCATCTCTCTTGACCTATCAACAGATAGCATGTCATGGAGAGCATCATATAAAGGTCTAAGATATGGATTAATTTTGTCAGAAAGATCACCAGGAAGAAAGCCTAATGCCTCTCCAGCCTCAACTGCCGGTCTTGTTAAAATTATCCTGCTGATTTCACCTTTGTTTAATGCGGCTACAGCCATTGCCATAGCTAAATAGGTTTTACCTGTACCAGCGGGTCCAATGGCAAATACAATGTCATTTTTTCTGGCAGCATCAACATACCGTTTTTGATTTAGACTTTTAGGGGCAATATTTTTTTTTCTGGAGGTTGTCAGGATAGTATCAAGAAATATATTCTTAAGTCTGCATGAACTGTCGTTACGAAGAGCTGAAGCTGCTGTTTCAATATCTGAAGGGTGGATAGAAAATTTTTCCTGAACTAAGCCATACAACTGATTGAGGACTTGTTCTGTAAGCAGCACATTATCTGTGTCACCTTTAATAACAATAGTATTACCTCTGCTGTCAATTTTAACACCAGTTGCTTCTGAAATCCTTGCAAGATTATAGTTGTGGTGTCCAAAAAGTTCTCTTGCCATAGTTATGTTGTCAAATGTGATCTCTTTCATGGGGGAATAGATTGCACACTATTCAATAAAAGGTCAATAAAAACTTGACTGAAAAGAGGCTCAACTGATAATGATGCCTTGTCTTTGTAATAAATAATATGTTTTTATATTATTTTCGATCAATAAGATTATTAATGTAAAATGGTGAATTAATGAATGGTTTTGATATTTTTATTATTATTGTAATCTCTTTTGGGCTTTTACGAGGCTTTTTCAGGGGATTTATCAAAGAAGCCGCCTCAATCGTGGGCATAGTTGCAGGATTTTACGGAGCATTCACATATTATGAACTGCTCTCTGCTTTTTTAAATCCATTAGTAAATGATTGGGGTTTTAACAACTGGCAGACGTATGGGAATATTGCCTCTTTTTTTCTGCTTTTCTTTGCAATTATCATCGTAACATCACTAATAGCTAATACTCTCAAATATCTATTGAAAATTGTATTTCTTGGATGGGTTGATAAGCTGTTTGGAAGCATCTTTGGGGCAGTAAAGGGTATTCTATTGGCAGCAGTTGTATTTACAGTGTTGACAGCGTTTCTACCGGGTGAGCCTCAGTTTTTAACGAAATCCACACTCTCACCATATGTTATGAATATTACTGAGATGGCAACCATCTTTATACCTTCAGATTTAAAAGGTCATATAAAAACCAGAATAGAAAGGATTAAACAGATTTGGGAACAACAGAAAATATCGGTTCAGCAAAAGATAACGGAGAAAGCAAAGCAGGATATCAAGGCTCAACTCCAACCAAAAATAGACGAGACGAAAAAAGGGACAATAGAGGAGGAGACTCTATTACCAGACCAGCCCAAACAGTAGGAAGCCTCTCAGGACTTATAGATATTATTCAGACTCTCCGCTCAGAAAACGGCTGCCCTTGGGATAAACAGCAGACTCCTGAAACAATCTGGAAATGTTTGGCAGAAGAGATGTATGAGCTTTTAGCTGCTATTAAAGATGACGACCATAATGAGATATGCGAAGAGTTGGGAGATGTTCTTTTTCAGATTGTCTTTATTGCTGAGATTTATCGCGAAGAGAAAATTTTTGATATAGATAAAAGCATTGCTCTTATTGCTGAAAAGATGATCCGAAGACATCCCCATATTTATGGAGATGCTGCTGTAAGCGATGAAGCAGAGCTATGGGCAAACTGGGAGCGTATTAAACGAGAGGAAAAGGAGAAAAAACAGAATATAAAAAATTCTCAAGAATCTTCTAATTCTACTCAATCTTATTCTAATCACGAGAAAAAACAAAGCGTCTCAATTCTTGATTCTGTTCCAGTTGGAATGCCAGCGTTGATGAGATCATATAAAATAGCTGAACGTGCTGTAAGAGCCGGTTTTGATTGGAAAGATATTGATGAGGTTATCTCAAAGGCTTTTGAAGAGTGGGAGGAGTTTAAAGCGGCTCTTGCTTCGGGTAATAAAGATGAGATTGCAATGGAATTTGGAGATGTTCTCTTTACTCTTAACAATGTAGCACGTCTTGCCGGTATCCACCCTGAACTTGCATTGAACGCATCTACCGCCAAATTTGAAAAAAGATTCAGATATATGGAGGGTATGCTTTACAAAAGCGGACTCTCACTTAAAGATATCCCCCGCCAAGAGCTTGAATCTTTGTGGGATAAGGCAAAGCAAGATTGTATCTAAAGTTAGCAATATATTTTAAGATGGAGCATAACAATTTATGATAGTTATTGTTGATTACGGAGCAGGCAATCTTACCAGCGTAGCTCGGGCAGTCTCCTATATCGGGTATGATTGGATAATCACAGGAGATGCCGAAAAAATTGCCTCTGCTGAAAAGATTATTTTTCCCGGCGTTGGTGCTGCGGGTTCTGCAATGGAAGTTATGCGGCAGACAGGCATTGATAAGGCTTTGAAGCAGACTTTTGCATCAAAGATTCCTATGCTTGGAATATGTGTCGGTTGTCAGATTATAATGGATACGAGTGAGGAAAACGATGCAGTATGTCTTGGGCTGATTGAGGGAGAAACAAAGGCTTTTTCAAATAAGATGGTAGAATCTGCCCAAAATGCTGACAGTGTTTCAAGAAGATATCTTAAAGTACCGCACATGGGCTGGAATGGGCTTAATATAGTACAGAGCCACCCGCTTTTGAACGGTATAAAGCCTGAAGATGAGTTCTATTTTGTCCACAGCTATTTTCCATCACCTCTTGATAACGGCAATGTTTACGGAACTACTGAATATGGAATCACATTTGCCTCTGCAGTAGGAAAAGATAACCTGTTTGCAACTCAATTCCACCTTGAAAAGAGCGGAGAACCGGGATTGTTGGTATTAAAAAATTTCTGTCTCTGGAAGCCATGATATTCAATATGTTACGCACTATTTTTATGGCAAAAATATGAATCATAAAAAAATACCCAATAAAATGACCACTTTTATGGAGAAATCTTGCAATGCTCAGTAAAAGAATAATTCCATGCCTTGATGTTTGTGAAGGAAGAACAACAAAAGGTATTAAATTTCAAAACAATGTGGATATCGGCGATCCTGTAGAGATGGCGAGATTTTACTATGAGGCTGGTGCTGATGAGTTGGTATTTTATGATATTACTGCATCGCATGAGAAACGCAGCATTATGATTGATGTAGTCCGCAGAGTAGCTGAAACTATATTTATCCCTTTTTCTGTAGGCGGTGGTATCAGAACCCTTGAAGATATGCGTGCTGTTCTTTTAGCAGGAGCTGAAAAGGTGAGCGTAAATTCTGCTGCTGTAAAAAATCCTGAAATAATTTCACACGGTGCAAAAGCATTTGGAAACCAATGTGTAGTTTTAGGAATGGATGTAAAGCATGTTGGAGAGAAAAAGGGTATTCCATCAGGTTACGAGATTGTTATAAATGGTGGTAGAACATACATGGGGCTTGATGCTTTAGAGTGGGCACAAAAAGGAGAGTCTCTTGGTGCAGGAGAGATATGTCTTAACTCCATTGATGCAGACGGCACAAAAGATGGTTATGAGATAAACCTAACCCGCCTGATTTCAGAGAATGTATCTATTCCAGTTATTGCATCAGGCGGAGCCGGAAAACCTGAACATCTTGCAGATGTATTGACAAAAGGGCGGGCAGATGCAGCACTTATTGCATCTATGGTTCATTATGGAACATATACCATATCTGATATAAAAACATATCTTGAAGAAAATGACATCAAAATCAGAAAAATATAAGACGCTTCGATCAAAATTTTATTATACTCTTATTACAAAATAATCTGGAGCGTGAATATTTCATACAAAACCATAACTATCAAGATAATCCCCTCTTTGAAATTTAATATACTCAGAATGTGCTGTAATGGCACATTCTCGTACAATATCGATCAACTCCTTATCCATGCTTTCTTCTGACTCGCCGCTCTTTTGAAGCAGATTTTCAGCCCCTTTTTTTATCTCCTCAAGCAGTTCATTAATATCTTTAAGAGAGACATTGGAATTTTCTAATTTATCTGAATATAGGCTCAGTCGTTCAATAAGCTCGTCAGTTTGGGTCTCAATCTCTGATAATTGGCTATTTAGGTCAACATTGTTAATAGCAGAAATTTCTGGCAGCAGCCCTGCTTTATCAATATTTTGCATAGTTCCTGATGCCCCCGCAGCTTCTGTGCCTCCATCAACAGCTTTACCAAGTAACTGCTTGAATAGCTCGGCATTTTTAATATTTTCTGCTTTGCCGGTAGTAGAAATATTTTTCGTTTTATTTATCGGTGCGTAACCGTTTACGGAATCTATCATCTGGCTCACCTATATTTTATGTATGTTTTTAATCTTAACATTTTGCCTGAATATTTAAATCTAATATATCAAAATATAAGCAAAAAAAAGTCCATCATGACCATAAAATATAAAAATAATATATAACCAATTGTTTATACTATATTTTAAAATTCTCTAAATAGAGAAGATTATTTTTTTAAAAACTTTAAGATGGTAAAATAATGCTATTTTAAGCTGATATTTTAACTTTAAGAGGAAAATTTTTACGATAGGGAATTTTTTGCAGTGTTGTAAATTGTTCTTGTATAAGATTAAAAACAGCTATTTCTGAGTTTATGTTTAAACTTATCAGAAATAGCTGCTGTGATTAAATATTAGAAAAAAAGCACTCGTTATATAGAAAAGGCATTCATAAACTTTTCAGCAATTTTTTCAGGTGCAACAGAGTATTCTCCTCTTGCTATAGACTCTTTTAGAGCACTTATTTTATCTGCTCTATCTGCCTGAGGAGCGTCCATAGAAGCAGAGATTTTCTGAAGTTGTAAAGTAGTATCAGAAAAGGTTACGCTATCATTTTTTCCACTCTTCATTAAGCCTTCAGCAGTATTAAACTTAGATGTACGACTGCTTTCAGGCTGTGAGTACGCCTTAGGAATAAATATAGTATTTGGGTTTTGGATTCTCATATGCTCACCTCTTTCTTCACAGCTCTACAGTTTCGTCTGCAGCTTCTTTTGCTAACTGTTTCATTCGTTTTAGTACAAAGGTAGAATTTTCTACAGAAATTGTCTGTGTAATCTTTTGATTATTCTCATCAATAGAATTAAAGGTAAAGTGTTCAGATTTTTTTCTATTTCTTTCTACTGACTTATGCCGTCTATCTTTAAAATCAACATCTTTAATCTTCTCTACAATACCTGATGCAACTTTTTCTATAATTGCAGAAATTTTGACCTTGCCAGAATAGTGTATATCATTCCCAAATTCTTGAGTACGTCCTTGGCTTAACTGCTTGCTGTAAACCTTTAGGACATTCTGTATTTGATATGAAGGAATCTGCATGGTCTTTTTCTCCTTTTCCTTTATTCACAAAATCGGCATATGAGAGTTAAAACTAAAATTTTTTTCATTTTAAACTATAAAAATTTAATTTTGACTTATTTAATCATCAAAATTACCTGTTACACCTTTATCAGTCTGAATTAACCCGCCTTTACGTACAATCTCCTCTTTTGTCCAATCTTCAGGTTTTTCAATTCGTGTGCATTTTGGACCAGGATCAGGTGAACCTGTTTTAATAATCTCTTCGATCGCAATTGGAGCAGTATCTTGTGCATTAAATACATTGACCAGCATATTAAAAACAAAATCCTCAACCCCTTTTGCCATTCTATCTCTAATCTCTTTAGGTTGTGCAAGAAATACATTTTCAAATGGGAGATTCAGTTTTTTGAAATCGCCGGCTTTCAATTTCTGCCGATCTGCCGCAGCAAGCATCTTATCCCATGTCTGTTGGTTCATGCCTTTATCTGACTGCTTTATAAAATTACCATCAGCGTCAAGAATAGCATTGCCAAAATCGTTCACCTCAACGCCCCATGAGATCATCTGAAGTGCTGTAGCCACATTTGCCTTTGTTGTTCGGGTTTTGAGGGCAATCTGCATAAGTTTTTCAGAGCTATTACCAGATGTGCCGTGCTGTGCCCCAGAGACATTATATTTTGCTAAGGCTTCATGTATATTTTGAGTAAGCTCAACATTAATTCCGCTCCCGCTCTCTTCAATACCGTGCGTTGTTCCGTTATTAAGGGCAATCCAGTTTGGAAAGATGTTATGTGCATTAAGACCTTGAATCAGAAAAAGAGCCTCTTCTGCTGTTGATAGACCAGATTTTCCTTTAATTTCACCAACTTCAGTTTCAAGACCAGCCCAGTCAGGAACAAACGGCTTTAATTCTAAATTTGCAAGAAGATTTTGAGCATCAGGCATGTGAGAAGCATCAATAGCTATAGATGTAATACCTGCGTCAAAAAGAGAGGGTATTTCAATTTTTGCCTGCGGAATATCATCAACGCTCTTAATACCAAAATGGTCGGCATGAATAGCAACTGGAATTGTAATACCAAGTTCGTTGCAAAGAGCATCAACATGCCTTGCAATATTCCATAAACTTACAGGACAATATGCAGATGTTCCGCCTTCTGAGCGGGCAATCTCAACAATAATTGCAGCATTTGCACGCTGGGCAGCCATAAGTGCTCCTTTTATGACAAAATAATTTCTGCCATTAGCTGCAATAGTCATGGCTTTGCCCTTTTTCATCATTGCATTGTCAATATATTTTCCACTCACAATCAGTGCATGGGAGTTGGGAAAAAGTCTTTTAATATTATCGGGTCTGCCTACCTCAAGAGCTTTTTGAAAATTATTGCTGCTGATTGAATTTTGTGACATATCCCCTCCTTCTTATTTTATAATTTTATAGTAATAAATTTACATGAAATAATTTTGACGTGGAAATAACAGATATAGAGTCAGACAGTTCTTGATTATTGTCTGAGAATCAATTGTTATTTTGCCGTTTTTACATGGAACTATTAAAAAAGCAAGCAACTGCATTAAAAAAAACGGTTAGATATTCAAAAGAACAACGATTTTTTCAGATAAAATTAAAGATATATTAAAATTTATCTTCTCAAAAAGCTCAAATCGATTTACTAAGAACTCTGTTCAAAATGAATTTATCTTCATATTGCATATCTTTTTTATAATCTATTATAATATATTTTAAAACTGTTGATTTTTATATAATCTATTTATCAATTTATTGAAATTACTTAATAAAGCTATTTAATATCAATAGTAAAAAAACTTATTTATCCACTTGACACATTGAAAAATAATTTGATAAGGTAGTGAATAGTAATTCATTTAATGTAGTATAGACATACGTGAAATATTTTTCTTCTTTCTTTAATATTAAAGAATTTAAATAAACGTATCAAAACTAAACACAGAAATTTAATCTCAAATTAAGGTGACAATTAATTGCAAAAAGAGAAGACAGAGAAATATTATTCTATATTAGAAAATGCTGGTTCTATTTTTGCCAGACTTGGTTTCTACAAATCGACTATCTCACAGATTGCGGCTGAGGCTGGTGTTGCTGACGGAACAATCTATCTCTACTTTAAAAATAAAGACGATATCCTCTATCAGTTTCTCCAGTTTAAAACTACTACCTTTTTTGAGAAGATGAGGCAAGCTATAGATCAATCTGAAACGGCTGAGGCAAAATTAAGAAGCCTGATAAAATGTCATCTTCAAGAGTTTCAGAATGATATGAATATGGCTATCATATTTCAGTCTGAAGTTAGATATAGAAGAGATATTGCTCTGCACATAAAAGATGTCTCTAAAATGTATTTAGAGTTTTTATCAGAGATAATTGAGCAGGGGCAGATGGAAGGATTTCTGCGTCAAGACCTTTTCGTTGGTCTGGTAAAAAGGTTTGTTTTAGGAGCAGTTGAAGGAGTTATCAATACATGGGTTGCAGCAGACGGCAAATATGATCTTGTCTCTATGGCAGACCCTTTAGTTGATCTCTACCTGAACGGCATTAAAAATAATGTGAATGGAATAAAAAGTTCAGTGAATGTAGCCGCACAAAATGTTAGTGCCATTAAAAACAGCTCGCGGGAAACAATAAATTAAAAAGCAATACATAGAATGAATATAATATATAAGGTGAACTATCTTTTTTCTTGACCTTTAAGAGCTTGTCCATTAAATCAAATGATTCTGTAATGATTTAAAATCCTGTCAGCTAAAAGTTTTTAAAATTCTATTGTCGATTTTTTGGATTAAATTTTTAAGCTCGCAGGCTGTTTATTTTATCTGAATATTGATTCATTAAAAAACAGAGTTTATTTAAAAGCTTTTTTAGTTTTATTAATTTTAACCCTTTTAACAAAGTTTAACTACTTATTTTTATGGAGTAAGATCATGTCACCATTGATTGGACCAGCAAATTTTATGTTTTTTGGCTTTTTCCCTGCTGCCATTCTGTCAGTTTTGATACCTGTAGTAGGGGTTGCACTTTTTACTTACATCATGGCAAGACGTATTGCACCGTTAGTACGTGCTGCACCTGATAACAGGTTTGATAAAATACCTGAACGTATTAAAAACCTTCTTATGATTTGGCTTGCCCAATGGCGCCAGCCGCGATATATGGTTGCAGGTGTCCTTCACATTATTATTTTTGCAGGCTTTTTAATACTTTCCATAAGGTCTATATCACTTGTTGTTATTGGTATGTCCCACGATTTTGTTCTGCCCGGGTTTGACGGCATAATCGGGGATATCTACAATTTCTTAAAAGACTATGCTGCAACTGCTGTACTTATTGCCTGTATTGTGGCTGCCTTTAGAAGAGGAATTGTAAAGCCTGCAAGATATGCTGTTCCTGCAAAATATGGCAAGGATCATACTGCAGAGGCTGTTTTTGTTCTTGGTATCATCTCAACTCTTATGATCTCAGAAAGTTTTTTTGAAGCTACAGAGCTTGCAGCAGAGATGCAGCATACAGGTCATGCTGAATTTTTAGCTCCTCTCTCTCTTGTATGGATATTCAGAGGCATGGTATCTGGTTTGTCCCACAGCACTTTGCAGGGACTCCATATTGTAATGTACTATATCCATGATCTTACCTTTTTCTTCTTTCTTTGCTTTCTCCCGATGGGTAAACATTTCCATGTTATCACATCTATTTTCAATGTATTTTTCATGCGGGTCAAAAAAGGAAACATCAAGCCTGTAAAACACGGCGTTACTGCTGAAGAGCTTGATAATCTTGATTCTCTGGGCGTTAAGAAACTTGAAGATTTTACATGGAAACATATGCTCGACTTCTACTCATGTGCGGATTGCGGCAGATGTTCTGACCAATGTCCTGCAAATGCAGTTGGACGCCCCCTCTCTCCAAGATTCATAACTATCAAGGCAAGAGACCTCATATTTAGAAACTATCCTCTTAAATCAGATGTGATCTATAAAAGCAAAATGCTTGTTGAAGATATTTACACTGAAGATGAAATCTGGTCATGCACAACCTGCGGAGCTTGCGAGCAGGAGTGTCCGCTTGGCATAGAGTATATTGACAAGATTGTTGACTTAAGAAGAGGTATGGTTGATGAAGGTATGGTTCCGCAAAGTCTTCAAAAACCTCTTAAAGCTCTTGAAAAACGTGGTAATCCTTATGGCATTATGGAGAAAAAGCGTTCAGACTGGTGTACTGATAAAGAGTTTGCAGCAGAGTGCAGCGTAAAAATACTGAACGACGGAGAAACCGCAGATACTCTCTTCTTTGTTGACAGTATCACATCATTTGATGACAACATCAAAACAATAGCAAGAAATACAGCAAAGATTCTGACTCGTGCAGGCGTTGATTTTGGTATTCTTGGCAAAGCAGAAAAAGACAGCGGTAACGAGGTTGTACGTTTTGGCGAAGAGATGCTTTTTCAGAATCTCAAGGCTCACAACACTGAAGCGATACTTGAATCTGGCGTAAAAAATATTGTAACAGCAGACCCCCACGCATTTAATGCTCTTAAAAATGACTATGCAGGGCTTCCTCCTGTAAAACATGTAAGTCAGGTTATTGCAGAGAAGATTAAATCAGGAGCATTAACTTTAAAAGAGGCTCAAGAGCCAACAGAGGTTTATGTTTATCATGACCCCTGCTACCTTGGACGTCATAACAGCGTGTATGAAGACCCAAGAGAGGCTCTTGACGCAATCAGAAATCTCAATCGTGTTGAACTTGAAAAGAGCAGAGACCGTTCATTCTGCTGCGGCGGTGGAGGACTGATGCTCTTCTATGAACCAGAAGAAGAGACAAGAATGGGTGTTCTAAGAGTTAAAATGGCTGCTGAAGCAGGAGCAACCGTTATTGTTACAGCTTGTCCATTCTGCCTTGTAAATATTCAAGATGCGATTAAAGTTGCAGGCAAAGAGGGCGAGATGCGGGCAATCGATTTTACAGAGCTGATAGCCCAACATTTGGCTTAAATAAAAAAGGGAAAAAAAATATATAAGGGTGCCCATATAACTGAGTACCTATTAGATTTATAGCATTACTTGATTAAATTTTTTGTGTATATCTTTAAAACATTTAAGTTTTAAAAAGACATTTAACTTTATCTGGAGGTAACAATGGAAATTTTAGTATGCGTCAAGCGTGTTCCTGATACTGCTGAAAATGAGTTCCAACTCAACAGTGCCGGCAATGACCTTGATCGTGATGATTTAGTTTATTCCGTAAATGAATGGGATAACTATGCTGTTGAAGAGGCAATTCAGATTGTTGATAGAGTCGGCGGTAATGTAACTGTAGTGACAGTAGGTGACAGCGAGTCTGAAGAAGTTTTAAGACGTGAAATGGCAATGGGTGCAAATAACGGTATTCTTCTGTCTGATGATGCTTTTGAGAATTCAGATGGAAAAGGCGTTGCTGCAATTCTTGCCGGAGAGATTAAACAGGGGAAATATGATCTTATTCTCACTGGTGCTCAGGCTGATGCTGCTGCTGGTCAGGTTGGTGGAATGCTCGCTGCAATGCTTGATCTT
The DNA here is from genome assembly GCA_964539635.1 of uncultured Desulfobacterales bacterium. Lineage (GTDB taxonomy): Bacteria > Desulfobacterota > Desulfobacteria > Desulfobacterales > Desulfobacteraceae > Desulfamplus. The sequence continues at coordinate 142,430 of CAZIJN010000003.1, forward strand.
CCATATGCATCACTGGTCAACAAGATTGATGTTGATGGCAGCAAACTTAAAATAGGCAGAGAGATTGAAGGTGGAAATCAGGAGATGAATGAAATAGAACTTCCCTGTGTACTTTCAATCCAAACAGGTATAAATGAGCCGCGTTATGTTGGTATTCGTGGTATCAGAAAAGTTGCTCAGGTTGAAATTCCTGTGAAAGATGCTGCTGCACTTGGTGTTGATTCAGCATCTGTAGGTGAAGCTGGTGCAAAGGTAAAAAGAGTCGATTACTTTGTTCCTGTTCTTGGTGCAGGTGCAGAGATGCTTGAAGGCTCAACTGATGAGATCATTGCACAGCTCATTGAAAGAATCAAAAGCAAGGGAGGACTCGCATAATGACACAGATATATGTTTATGTTACCCATAAAGGCGGTGTTGCAGATGATATTGCATCAGAATATATCACAGCCGCTAAAAAAATTGATCCAGCAGCAACCGTTACAGCAGTTATAACTGGTGATGGTGCTGATCTTGATAAAGTTGCACAGGCACTTACATCAAAATATAGCGAAGTAATTAAAATAAGCGATTCTGCTCTTGCATATCCAAACGGCGAAGTAATCCGTAAAGCTCTTTGCAATGTACTTGATAAATCTGCCGTTATTCTTGCTCCACATGATACCCTTGGAATGGATCTCTGCCCGGGTCTTTCAATTAAAATGGACTCAGCATTTGCTGCTGATGTTGTTGATTTTGAGGGAGTTGATGGCGGGAAACTTAAACTTGTTCGTCAGGAACTTGGCGGAGCTGTAAGCACTCACGTAACTTGTGATATCTCAAACGGTGCTGTTATAACAATTCGTCCTGGTGCATTTGCTCCTGCTGAAGCATCTGCAACTGGAAAGGTAACTGACAAGCCTGCTGGTGATCTTACAGCTAAAAGACGCTTTCTTGAAGTTGTTCAGGCAGAAGTTGGTGATGTTGATATTACAAAATCTGATGTTCTTGTATCTGTTGGTCGCGGCATTCAGGAGCAGGAAAATATTGCAATTGCTGAAGAGCTTGCCGAGGCAATGGGTGCTGTTGTATCTTGCTCAAGACCTATTGTTGATGCAAAATGGCTTGAAAAAGCTCGTCAGGTTGGGACATCTGGCAAAACTGTTAAACCTAAAGTCTATATGGCTATGGGTATCAGCGGATCATTCCAGCACATGGGCGGCGTAAAAGGTAATCCTTATATCGTTGCTGTAAATAAAAACCCAAAAGCTCCTATTTTTCAGGTAGCTGATGTTGGTATTGTTGCTGATATTCTGGAATTTATGCCGGCTCTTACAGAGGCAATTAACGAGATGAAATAATAGAACAATATTATTTTTTAGTTAATTTCTGCGGCATTAAATTTTAGCAATATTTAAATAGTTTGAATAACTTTTAAAAGTTATAAACTTTTTATAAAACATAAAGGTGATGTATCGTTCTTATGATACATCACCTTTTTTGTTTTATTGATATTTGTTGCAACAATGCTCTTTTTTTTGTAATTTCTAAATATTTAAGAGTTTAGAGCATTTTAATATACTAATTATAAAAGGAGCATATTATGAGACTTTTAACCCGCTCAGATTTTGATGGTTTAGGGTGTGCCGCACTTCTAAAAGAGAAAGGCTTAATTGATCAGATTAAATTTGTCCACCCAAAAGATATTCAAGATGGAAAAATTGATGTTGATGATAACGATATTCTTGCCAATATTCCTTATGTAAAAGGGTGTGGGTTATGGTTTGATCACCATTCAAGCGAGACAGAAAGAAGTGCTTACGGTAAGTATAATGGAGTAAGCGATCCCTCTGCCTTAAGTGCTGCCCGTGTCATATACAATTACTACGGAGGAGAGAAGAGCTTTAATAATGCCCACCTTAATGACCTTGTGCGTGCGGTTGATAAGGCAGATTCAGGCAATTTTACTGCTAATGAAATCTTAAATCCTACAGGGTGGGATTTACTCTCATTTGTTATGGACCCAAGAACAGGGCTTGGAAGATACAGAGATTATAGAATCAGCAACTATCAGCTTATGATGGATATGATCGAATATTGCCGTCAAAAAAGCGTTTATGAGATTTTAGAAATAGAAGATGTTAAAGAGCGGACACGCCGCTATTTTGAGCAGGATACTCTTTTTAAAGAGATGGTCAAAGCCAATACGACCATAAGAGGAAATGTAATTGTTCTCGATTTGAGAAATCAGGAGGAGATATATACAGGCAACAGATTCATACTTTACAGCCTCTATCCAGATCAGAATGTATCTATTCAGGTTTTATGGGGATTTCAGCGTCAAAATATAGTTATGACCTGCGGATACAGCATTATAAACAAAAGCTGCAACGTTGATATCGGCTCTTTGATGCTGAAATATGGCGGAGGCGGGCATAAAAAGGTAGGAACTTGTCAGATTCCGATTGAACAAGCAGATACTATTTTAGAAGAGATTATCGGTCAGATGCAGGAAAAATAGCTTTTTAAGTATATTCATTCTAAAGGATTTTTTAGTTGAAATAGTTATATATCCTAATTTTGCAGGGGTGCCGCACCCCTGCAACTACAATTGATAGTATGTAAAAGTCTTACGAACGAAATATAGTTGACGGATGCGGAGAGTTCACAATATCAGGATACCAAACTGTCAACTCCCCACCCTGATAAACAGCTTGAGAAGCAGCCTCAACCCCCTGCATGAACGAGTGATCCATATTGCCGACCTCGTAACGCCATGCCCCAAATCTTCCTCTGGATAAAATACCTTTTTCCTCTAATTTTGCAAGCATTGGAAAGAGATATCTGTTTCTATCTCTGCTTGGTGTGGGATATCCATGCTCTACCCGCTTATGCCATCTGCAGATTATCTGGCTCTTATCTTTAACCAGCCGTGTATTAACTGCTCCTTGTATGACATCTTGGATTACAGTTTCTTGATTGACGGGTTTCATTGGGCTTTCGCTCACTTCAAACATTAATGACCACGATGTTTTGATATCCGGCACATTATTGGGCGAATAGTTGCTAAATACAGTAACACGATAGAATGGATTATCGTTTTCAGGAAAATATATCCAGCACTTATCTTTTAGATAATCAGGAGGATTGCCCTTTAATCCAAGACCCACAACATGAGTTGATGAATGTTTTAACGCTGGAGACACTTCAGCAACTTGCTTATTTTCTTCTAAAGCATCTGTCTTGCATATTATCTCAATCTTGCCTTCTGAATCTGATTTTGAGGCAATATTTGAGATAAGAGAGGTTAAGGGAATTGTGCTGATTAAAATATCGTAATGCTCTATTGAACCATCATTAAATTCAACAGTTTTTTCATCGATATTGACCGTTTTCAGTCCAGCATTCAGATGAATTTTATCTGCTGGAAGATTTTGTGCAACCTTTTCCCATATAGCACCAGTTCCGCCGAATTTTGGAAATCTAAAGCGGGAATTTGGTCCCCAGCCTATGTCATCTTTATCAAATATGTGGTTATCAATAATCCGCTTGATATCTACTTTTGCCACACGCTCGCCAACCCAGTTATGGCTCAACTCCTCAACAGGATATGCCCACACTTTATAGTTGTATGGTCGCAGAAAATACTTTGCAAGACCGCTGCCAAAACCGGCATCAATCCAGTCTCCAAAGTGTTTTAACTGCAACTGTCCTGTCAATTTTGATTGAGATGCTGATGTTGATGACGATTGATTGTTCTGAGTAGAAAAAGGTGCTGTTTGAATATCAATAAGACCATGCAGGCACTCGCTGAAAATCTCTTTTGGCAGCCTGTGGATATTGTTCTGAATAGGATAAGGGATAAATCGACTGTTCATCCAGACCCATGCGCTTCTGTCATGGAACAGCCACTCTTTATCTTTATCCATAACTGTATCCATTACACTGTCAAAATATGGATAGTGGCTGAACAGAACGTGTCCGCCGATATCCCACCAAAAATCCTCGCTATCTTTAAATGATGCCGAAAGTCCGCCAGTATAGCTGCTTTGCTCATAAATAGACCAATTTTTATGCCCAAGTTCGTTTAAACGCCACGCTGCACCAAGTCCGCATGGTCCCGCTCCGATTATAATAATATTCATTTTTATCCGCTTTCTTAAATTATGTAAGTTTTTTATATGCTTGATTTTTAAGGACTAAAGATATATCAAAAGTGGTTTTTAATAAAGAAAAATGAACTTTTAACTTGTCTTAATTATCTTGATTTCTAATTTTACACTTTTGAGAGACAATCTAAAGATAATTTTTAAATAGGAGTAAATACAGTGGTTAAAAGATATCCTGAATGGATTAACATGATTGCCTATCCAGATTTTGATGCAGATTTGTTAAATGATAAATCTCTTTTTTGGCGTATTGAGTCAAACCACCCATTTCATACAGTTATAAAGAGTGAAGATGTTTTAAAGATAAACAACTACTACCATGAACCTATTATTATAAGAAATGGGTTATGGGGAAGCAGAATTTTTCTTGAGCCTAAACAGCTATATTCAATCGGCATTAAATATAGATCAAATATCCGTCTATATATGGGCTTATACTATCATGGTTCAAATGTGCCTGTAAAAAACTGGGTTCTCAACCCAAATTTAACAGATCAATCGTTAGATAATTTAGGTAATCAATCTTTAGATAACAAATCAACAAACAACGCAATAGATTGGAAAGATGATTTTTATATACAGGATAATTTTAACACTAATATAAATGAGATTAATTCAAAACCTCTACACCTTAAAATAATAATTCCTGATACTGGAGGAGAGTTTGTTGAGATTTCAGAGCTTTTTATTGTAAGGCATGAAGCTGTAGAAACTGCTAAAATAGATATAGAATCAGAGTTAAATGAAATCTCTAAAACATCACTCTCTAAAGATTCAAATCTTCCTGAAATTGCAGTTGGAATTGTAACCTATAACAGAAAAAAGCATATTGCAGAACTGCTGAATCAGATGAAGAGCATTAACTATCCTGCGGATAAATTAAAAATCTTTGTTGTTGATAATGCCTCCACAGATGGAACAGATATTTTGTTAGAGCAAGAGTTTCCTGAAGTTAATGTATTAAAAAACAGCGAAAATCTCGGCGGATCAGGCGGATTCAACCGATTCTTTACCCATCTTGCTGGTATGGATAGACCTATTCTTAATCAACAAAGCCAATTTTCCGACAATCAACAAGAGAGAACCGAATTAGCTCAGAATCAGCATTTACCGCCATTGGGGTGGCTGATTGATGATGATGCAGTGGTTGATAAAAATACTCTGATATATCTTGTAAGAGCGATTATAAATGATGATTCAATTGCAGTTGCCGGTTCTGTAATGATGGATTTAGAAAACCCATCTACTGTTTATGAAGCAGGCGGAGACCTTTTTAAAGATAGTTTTGGGTGGAATGCCAATATTTTGCATACAGATGCTTCAAATTTAATGCACGTTAATGAAAAGACTTGGGAATCTGGTTATGCTGGAGCATATTCACTGCTCTTTAGAACAGAGCTTATCCATAAAGTCGGCATCTGGCGGAACTATTTTCTGCATGTTGATGACTGTGAATGGTCTTTAAGGATTAAAAGATTAACAGGCAAAAGGGTTGTCATAGCTCTTGACTCTCTTATCTGGCACGTTCTTCAAGGCTCAAAAAAACCATTTACGACATTACGATACTATGAAACAAGAAATTTTCTTGATTACTTTGCAGGTTGTAATGTTATAGAAGAGAGCTTCTTAGATAGGACTCAATCAGGGATTAATCAAAATGAAAATGCCTGTTCAGAATATGAGAAATATAAATATATAGATAAAAACCCTCTGCTCAAAGTTATGATCCAAACAACGCTTATGGGACTAAAACAGCTTGCAATTAAAAGAGATGATCTTTGCCATTTTCATATAAAAGGAATTGATGATTTTTTTGAAGGCAGATTTGGAAAACAGCCCTTAGAACGCTTTGCTCTATTTTTTCCTGATATTAAATCTCTGTTTGATGAGTATAAAAACGATAGAGCAAACAGAGGCAGATATCCTAAAAAAGCCTTTATCGTAAGAGAGATAAACAGATATATGAATGACGGTGTTGATTATGAGGGTGGCATAATATCTAAAATACGAGAGATATCGCCGCAGACTGTTATTGTGGAAGCATCAACGCATCACAACATCAGAAATCCATTTTTATTGAAATTGGTAGTCCTGATAAAGATGGTTATAACTTTTTTCCTGCCCTCAAATGGAGTGGTTATTCTGCCTTTCTGGAATGAGTCTGTGATTCCTAACAACCTTGCAAAATATACGGCAGTGTTTGAGAATGGACAGTATTCATTGTATAAGGCAAGTCGTATTAAAGCTGTTAGTAATACTTTGAAAATACTATGGAAAACCTCTTTAAATGCTCTTAAAATCCTTAAAAACAAATTTAACCCAAAAGCATCTAATGTGAGCTTTTAGATGAGCCAGAGGAGATTTTAGATGAATCAGAAAAATATTGAAATACAGTTTCTGCGTGTAATTGCAATTGTAATGGTTCTTATGCAGCATGCCGCAGTTGGAATGTGCAGCCCTTATTCAGAAATATACAACAGGATTGTTTTAGCTTTTATCCATCCAGCAGTAGGAGTTGATATTTTTTTTGTTGTTTCTGGATATCTTATGGGATTGACATTACTTGATAAAACAAAATTAGTTACAGACTTATCTGAAAAGATTGCTTTTACATCAAAATTTTACTTAAGAAGGTTCTGGAGATTATATCCAGCCTCTTTTTTTTGGGCAACTTTTACCTTAACAGCTGGCGTAGTATCTTCAGATACTACTGGAATATGGTTTGACAGCAAGCTATATATGTATAAGGCGTGGATAGCTTCGGTATTATGTTTTAGAAATTTTTTGGAAGCAATCCATTTTACGCATCTTGGATATTACTGGTCATTATCTTTGGAAAATCAATTTTATCTCTTATTGCCGCTCGCATGGTTTTTTATTCCTAAAAAATGGTTCTGGACAGTGGTGGTTTTATTGTGCGTTATATCTTTGTTTTGGAGACCTTATGGAATAGAAGCATGGCTTTTTAGGTTTGACGGACTCTTGATGGGTATGATTATATATAAACTTACAAATTTAGAAGCATTTAAAGATGCAGTAAGGCTTATATCTCCTGAAACACGAACTGGAAGGTTAATTATGACGGCTTTTTTATGTCTTGCAATACCATCAGTTCCAACATCAATAGGGCTTTATTCAGCTATCAACTGGTCTCTTGTGGCATTTCTATCTTCGATTTTAGTTACACAAGCAACTCTGAATGAAGGGTATATTTATATTCCAAATTTTTTAAAACGCCCTATATACTGGTTTGGAGAACTATCTTATGCTGTTTATCTGTGCCATCTTCCCGTGTTCCTTTTATTTAAAGATGTTATCCAACATTATTTTGATTTAAATGGTCGACCATATTTGATTTTTGCAGTAGGCATCATTGAGTTGGCAGCAATGTTTTTATCTGCTGCACTTACCTATTTTTTTATTGAACAGCCTTGTCAAAAAATTGGATATAGAAAATTAAATCAGAATGTTAAAAAACAAATGAGTTGAAAATCATTAAGCAAAATATAAAAACTTAATTTTAACATAAATCATAAAGGATAATCTATTATGAGACTCTATTTGCGTCCAAAATTAGAATCGCTGCTTTACCTGCAGTTATATTTTACAAAAGTGTTCTCTATTTTTGCAGCCTTGCTGATTATAATTCCATCAACGGCAATTGCATCAGCTTATAACGGATACTACCACAAAAACACAGGAAGTGATTTTTCCTTTTATGATGGTATGGCTCTATACGGAACCCCTTCTATTGATGGTAAAATCGGGGAAAATGAGTGGAACAGCTCTTACAGCAGGCAGATTTATAAATATGACAGAGACGATAATCGTATCAGGTATATGTTTCAGTATGATACATATAATCTTTATATTCTTATTGAAGTTGATGATGATAAAATCTGGGACGATTCACCCGGAGAGGTGTGGCAGACTAATCAAGATGATGGAGTTGAGATATACATTGACCCAGACAGCTCAAGAGATAGTGTTCTGACAAAAAATGACAGAGTGGTTGCCTTTACAGTTGCTGGCAGGAAATACAGATTTGATCAAGGCAACAATGCAGGCTCAACCGAGTATTACGGCGAGTTTTCCCAAATAAAAAAGGCAGTTGGAATAAAAGGGAGTGTAAATGATTCATCTAATACAGATATCGGTTATGTGGTTGAAGCTGCAATTCCATGGAGTCATCTTGGCGGAGTTTTGCCCGCTGTAGTTGGAAGCAGTAGAGTCAACTCTTCTGTAAGCACTTCTTTAAAAGATTATATTTCACTTAACATAATTGTTGTTGAAGATGATGACGGCGGCTCGCTCAATGTCAATTACGATGAGACAAGATGGAACGAGCCATTTGAAATTGACCGATATTTCTCATGGTTTGGCGATGGACTTAATGGACCAAAAAATTACGCTAAAATCTATCTTCTTCCCGCTGCTGATGCTGACAACCTTCCGCCCGCTGCTGTAAACGATATCTCTTTTATTGATGTAAATCCTTTTTCTGCTGTCATATCTTTTACCGCACCGGCTGATAACTACATATCTGTACAGAGTCAAAGTGCTACATCTGGCGGGGCTGCTGTAAAATACCACATCAGATACTCAAAAAATGGTCAAATCTCAACTGAAGAGGCGTGGTCATCTGCAGCAGCATTTGAGAACAGATTTATACCTAAAATAGGGGGGAAACGAGAAACTTTAAGAATAACTGGTCTCGAACCCGCGGCTGTTTACCATTTTGCCGTAAGAGCAGAAGATGGTGCTGGCAATCTATCTCCGCTTGCAGCAATCAACTCAACCAGCAGCACAGCTTTAACGCAAGTTTCATGCACAACACCAAAAGCACCTTCCGGCTATGGAAAAGGAAAGATTTATCCCTCCGCTGCCGGACGCTTTTTCATCTATGCGGATGGAACTCCATTTATGCCTGTAACAGAACCAGCAGGCATCACATGGCTCGGCATCAGAGATTTATACGATTTTCCTTTGTGGGACGACACATTTAAAAAACTTATCAACTGGCATGAGAGCAGTGAAGCAGAGTCTGCACTTGCAAAAAATTATATTCAATCGCTTAGTGAAAAAGGCATTAATCTTATCAGAATTTTTATTGAAGATTTAGCTTTTGCCCATTCTGGCAACCCTCATGCTCCTGAAAAGGGTGTGTCATATTTGGAATTTCCAGCAACAGACAAAGGAGAAAATTATCTTAATGAGACTCTTAAATTTTTAGATAGTTTTATGAGTTTATGCCAAGATAATGGCATTTATGTTACTATAACTTCATTTGACACCTATTTTTATAAAGATTATTGGGATTACAACCCCTACAATATCCAAAATGGTGGAATGCTCTCTTCACCTGATGATTTTGTTACTGATAAACAAGCTGTATCTGCCCAAAAAAAGCGGCTTCAAGTCTTATATGATGTGGTTAAAAAGCATCATAATTTCTTTGGCTGGGAGATGATGAACGAGTGGGACAACAATACATTTGCATCTCAACCGCAAGGGTGGGAAAATTTAAGAATTGAGTGGATAAAAGATTTACTTGGATATCTGCGGGCAATTGATAATCGCAATATGGTTTTTATATCATCAGTAATATGGCAGCCTCAATTTGAGCTTAAAGATTTTGTTTTACTCAGCGACTATTTTGATTTTGTCTGTGTTCATAACTACACAAAATCGATTAAAGACCCTACAGCTTCAGGAGATATAAACCCATCTATCAGACCTGCATGGGATTCAAAACGGCTTATACAATATATGACTGGCAACACAGTGGATTTTCGACCTATTCTTGATTTAGAGTTTGGACCTATCAGCCTTGAGACCTATTCAAAAGATTACACTCTTGAAGATGATGAAGAGACATTCCACAACATAATCTGGTCTGAATTTGCATCAGGAGCGGCTGGAATGGGGTTGAGATGGCCCGGTAAAACTCTTGAGCATAATGGACCAAGGCTCTCTGATAAGATGCTGGATTACCAAAAAAATATGTCAGACTATTTCAGCCAGACAGAGATTGACTTTAAAAATCTCGACTCTTTTCCTTTTGAACGACATGTAAAAGTCATTGATAACACCTCACAAGGAGTTATATCAGGCGGAGAGATAAAGAGCCTGTCTGAGGGAGTTGTAAAGGTTTTTGCATCATCAAATGGTAAGGCTGGAGTTATTTATCTATTGAACTCTAAGGAAAATGTGGTCATTAATCCCTCAGTTGAGATCAGCAATCTTTCAGAAGACGGAGAGTACAAGGTTGAAATTTGGGATACAAGAGCGGATAATCAGACGATCTTACTTAAATCTGTAGAATCTAAAAACAGAACTCTTACATTTGCAGTGCCTCCTTTTGAGAGAGACTATTTTGCTGCTTTTTCGCTAACAAAGAGCGTTAATCCTTTAGTAATTGCTCCTCCTGTATTGTCTGTGTCAAAATCGGGTCTGCATGTTGATCTTAAATGGACAATTCCTGCTGGTGCTGATGGTGTGATTCTCTATTATGCTCCAGCAGATTTAAGCTATATCGGCTCTATTGATATGGAAAAAACAGCTCTATTGCCTTTAGACCTATTTAAAGGTTTTGATTACTATGCTGCACTTACTGCATATAGCAAGACAGGCATAACAAGCAGCTACTCAAATCTTGAACGCATAACAATTCCATAAAAAGAAATTAATTATGAAGATACTTTATGTAAACTGGGCACCTCTCTGGCGTGGTGCAGAAGTGGGCGGCGGAGTAAATCTCTACTCCCAATCAATGGCTGTAAAACTTGCTCAATTGGGTCATACTCTATTTTCAATTTCATCAGGATTTGCATACAATTTAAAAAACAGGGCGTATATTAAAAAAGGTCCTGATTTTATGGGTGTAAAAAACTATGAAATTTTTAATGCCCCAAATATAGCTCCCGGCTTTTTTAATTATGAAAATCCCATGCAGGATATTAAAGAGCCAGTGGTTGAAGAGCTTTTTGAAGATTTTATAAAACATATAAAACCTGATGTTGTCCATTTTCAAAATATTGAAGGCTTTTCTGTCAAATGTATTGATATTGCTGTAAAAAACGGCTGCAGGACTATCTTTTCTCTTCACAACTACCACCCTGTGTGCAATCAGATTTATCTTTTATATAAGGATAAAACCATTTGTGAAGATTTTGATAATGGTCGTAAATGCTTAGAGTGCATCAATCCTCCGCCATACTCTAAAGAAGTTATTCGAAGACGTGCTGCATTTCATATTTATAAACTTCCATTTGGCGATAGAATCTGGAGCAAAGGGCAGCGTGCTTCCGGCTTGGTTAGGCGATTGATTGGTAAACAGAACGATAATCAAACGATATCAGATAAACAGACGGAAAATAGCAAGCTTTTAAATAAGCAGATATCTGACAAAGTATTATCAGACAATCGCCATCTTTTATATGCAAACCGCCGCAAGATGATAATTGAAGGGTTAAACCGTGCTCATAAAATTCATGCTGTGTCTGAATTTGTAAGAAATTTTTATATAAAGCAGGGAATAAAGCCAGAGATTGTAACCACCTGCCATATTGGAAACAAAATGGCAGAGATTGGCAATAGAATGGAAAAAATATCGTCTGATAATATAAATATCAGCCAAATGGCTGGATTAAAACCCAAACAAGCATTAAAAGAGAAAGAAGCATACACTAAGCCTTTAAATATTGTGTTTCTTGGTATCTCATCACAACCTAAAGGGCTGCCATTTCTGCTTGAGACGCTGCTTGGAATTAGTAAAAATGGTGATAACAGCCTAAAAACTAATCAGCAGATAGAAACCTCAGAAAAAAATAGTTTATCTGTTTTAAAGGGTGATTCTACTTTAAAGGGAGACTCGGTTTTAAAACAGATAAATCTTTATATCCATGCAAGAGGAGTGTGGACTCTCTCCGACCTTATAAAACCGCTGTCGGAAAAACTAAATTTACTTGAAATTCACGATGGATACGCTTTTGATAATCTGCCCAATATTCTTTCAGGTATGAATTACGGCATTGTACCCCCGTTATGGTATGACAACGCACCGCAGGTTGTTTTTGAGATGATGGCAATGAAAGTTCCGGTAATTGGTGCTGATATCGGAGGCATTCCTGATTTTGTAAAAGATATGGATAACGGTATTCTGTTTGAGCCTGGTGATAAGATTGACCTTGCTTCAAAAATAGAGATGATAGTTAATAACAGAGAGCTTGAGTCAAAGTTCAGAAAAAATATAGCTCCAATGAAAACACCTGATCAACATGCTCAAGAACTTGAAGAATTTTATATAAAACTGTAAATATGAGCTTGTGCTATTTTTTATATATAAACTTTTTTATATTTTTATCAAAAATCAAATCAAATAAATATTAGGTAGTTTTAATGAAAAACAGGTTAGCAGTTAAAATATCAAACAGAATAAAAAGATGGCTGCAAAATCTCATTTTGTCAAAAAACAGATGGATTACACCTTTATCTGAACAGATTGATAATTTAAAAACTCTTGACCCTGACTATTTTGCATGGCTTGTGCGTCACAAATTAATTGAACCATTCTCAACGCTTCTGCTTCCAACATATCAGAACAGTAAAAATGTTCTCTTTTCAGTGGTTATTCCTGTCTATAACACCTCCCCTGCCCTGCTTGAAAAGGCTGTTCGTTCAGTTATGACACAGATTTATCCAAATTGGGAAATTGTGATCTGCAATGACGCATCAGACTCTGAAAAGACTTTAGAATATCTTACGCATCTAAAAGATAATTTAAAAGATACCCAGCGAATTACAATAATCACAAACGCCCAAAATAGAGGTATTTCAGAATCAACCAATGCCTGTGTTGAACATGCAAATGGTGATTTTATCCTTCTATTAGATCACGATGATGAAATTTATCCAGATGCACTCTTAAAAATAAAAGATGCAGTTGATAAAAATCCAAATGCCTCTCTATTTTATTCAGATGAGGATTATATCTCTTTAGATGGATACCGCCACTCATACAATTTTAAGCCCGATTTTTCCCCATCTCTTCTTGAGACGCACAACTATATTTTACATCTAATGTGCATAAAAAAGGATATTTTCGTTAAAGCGGGCATGTTGAGACGAGAGTTTGACGGCTCTCAAGATTATGATCTTCTACTGCGTTTGATGGATATGGGAGAACAGTTTGTACACATTCAAGATATTCTCTACTCATGGAGAGAGAATGAGACATCTATGCTTGGCGGAATGCTCAAACCTGAAATATTTCAAACTGGCAAAAAAGCATTAGAGGAGCACTACAAAAGAACAGGCGATAAAGTTGAATATACGAACGATTACCTTGAAAATATAAAAGGATTCTATCGAACACGCTTTTTAATGCCGGATCACTTATCTATTCTTATTGTTCAAATCGGCACAAGCGATTTACAGTTTAATCCTTATGAGCTTTTATCATCAACTGGCTTATCAACAAACGAACCAATTGATATAAAACTTACTATTTGGAATCCATCAGACCCGTTTCCAATGGAGCTTAAAAATACTGATAGTGATGTTGTTATTTTTCTTGACAGCCAGCTTACTCCCCACTCATGGGAGGAGTTCCTTAAAGAGAGTGTTCCATTAGCCCTGCGAGATCATATTGGTGCTGTCGGAGCACTAATCTATTCTGGTGATGATAAGATAATTGCAGCCGGAAGAACGCTTATGCCTTGGGGAGAGATGAGAAATGACTTCTTTGGGTGCGATTCAGGCGAAAAGAACTCTCCTGCTAAACGGACACGAGATGTTATTGCTGTATCTGGTGCTGCAATGGTTATCTCCTCAAACAAGCTGAAAAAAGTATTAAGTGAAGGCAGTTTAGATCAAGCAATGTGGGACGTTGAGATATGTTTCCGCCTTAACAGGCAGCTAAATAATATTATTAATAATCCAAACAGCAATAACTCTTTCAATTGTTATAGGATAGCGTTCAATCCAAACGCTTTTCTGCTTTATAAAGGTACTATTGATCAATATCATGGCTCTTCAATGTTTTATGTGGGACATTTAGCGGATAAATATAATATCTCCAAAGACCCATACCTTAACTTAAACTTAATTGATATATCTAACCATGAAGGAAGCGATAAACGAATCTCTATCCCGTCATATTTTGAAAAAAAGGGCGTTAAAGTTTCCGAAAAAGAGGCAGAAAAAATAGCTTTTGAGAAAAAAAAGAGAGATGATTTTTACCATAAATGGATAGCCCTGCATTCGCTAAATTTAAAACAATCTGCACAAAGAATCTCTCAATTAGCTTATAAACCATTTTTTTCTATCATACTGCCTACTTACAACAGCGAGCTGATATTTTTCCAAGAGCTTATTCAATCACTTAAATCTCAAACATATAAATATTTTGAAATCTGCATAAGCGATGATGCCTCTAAAAACATAGATTTTCTTGAATTTTTAGATGAACTTAAAGCCAAATCAGACAATATTACTGTTGTACGTTCAGATAAAAATAGAGGGATTGCCGGCAATACAAATCAAGCAATAGCTATTGCAAAGGGAGAGTGGTTTATTCTGTGCGACCATGACGATCTTGTCGAGCCTTTTGCCTTTGAGATGATAGCCCAATATATCAATGATAATCCAGATGTTGATGTTTTATACTCAGATGAAGATATGATCGATCAAAAAGGCTGGCGGCACTCTCCAAGACTTCAGCCAGACTGGAATCCTGATATGCTGTTAAGCCACATGTACTGCCCTCATATAGTCTCTTTTAAACGTTCGGTTTTGGATAAGATAACTAATTGCCCTGCCCTTTTGCACCATTCCCGCGATAAAGAGATTCAAGAGGATATGAATCAGTTATTTCCATTTAATCCAGAGATGGACGGTGCTCAAGATTATGATTTTTTTCTCAGGCTTACAGAAAAAGCTCAAAATGTCGGTCACATACCAAAAATTCTCTACTCATGGCGTTCTGTTCAAGGTTCAGTTGCCTTAGATGCCTGTGCTAAAATATACGCTTATGACGCAGGAAAAAGGGCATTAGAGGCAGCAATTAAAAGAAGGGGAGAAGATGCAGTCGTGTTAAAGGCTGCTGGTACCGGACTTGGAGTTTATAGAGTAAAACGAAGGGTAAAAAAACTATCTGTGACACATATTATGGAAGGCGGCTCAAATCATGTTGTCTCAATGATAAATAATATCAAAAACCTATCAACATTTCCTGTTGAAATCATTGTTGTCTGCCGCGAAGATGAAAGAGATTTATTTGATAATTTAACCGTTAAATCTGAGGCAAAAATAGTTACATGCCGAAAAGGTGCTGCACTATCCGAAATTTACAATACAGGTGCATCATATTCTAATGAAGAGCACCTGATTTTTTCCTCGAAATATATCGATCTTCTTGACAGTGACTATCCATTTGGTTTAATTGAGCACACTCAGCGTGAAGATATTGGTGCTGCTGGCGTTAAAATTATCTATCCAAACGGCTTTTTTTACCACACTGGTATTTTACTTGGAGTAAACGGCGTGAGAGGCTATGCCCACCGTAACATATGGCAAAGTCCTGGATACTGGAATTTTGCTGCCTGTATAAGAAATTATAGTGCTGTATCATGGGATTTTATAGGGGTTTCTAAGGATAAGTTTGAGCAGGTAAATGGTTTTGATCCACAGTTGAACCAATTAGGAGATGTCGATTTTTGCTTGAAACTTATCCAAAAAGGATATAAAAATCTTTACACTCCTTATATTTCAGCAGTATTGAACCGTTCTGTACATTTTCTTGAAGAGATGCGGAATATAGACGAGGAAGCCGTAATTTTGAAACGTTATAACAATTACATAACTAACGATCCAATGCATCATGAGCTGCTGTCAAAAACACTTGAAGACTTTTCAATAACTATGTAGTGCTATATGGCTGTAAATGACCAAATTGGTGCAAATGTGAGCAAATAAAGTGATTAAATAAACTGCACTTTAGTAGCATTAAAAAGAAAACTTTTACTATTAATCAGTAGAAGATAAAAAAACAGATTAACGCTAATCAGATTAATAAAAATTCTATGGAATGTTATTTGCATATAACACAACTTGATAAAACAGTTAGAAGAATTAATTAAGCCTTAAATTTATATTTTTTGTTGACATACAAGTCACTATATGTAATTTGATTCTGAAAAACTTTGGCTTTAGTTTTTAAACAATCAACTGATTTTTTAAAAAAGTAATATTTTTAAGGAGGTGATTTAAGCCTTTTAGTTTATTTTAGCAGTAATGAAGTTTGTTAGAGATCGTGTTTTTTAAGAATAACTTTAAATCGAATTGATGAGGTAGGTAAAAGATGAATAAAAAAAGAATTAGTATGATGTTTGTTATGGCTCTGTTTGCCTTTGTTACATTGGCATCTAATGCTAACGCTGTAATCACAAGATCAACAAATGGAGTTGGTGATGCTCTTCTCTTTCCATTTTTTGATGCAGATGCTCTTAACTATGTTTGCATTTCAAATGAGTCCAACAACTGGATTCAGACACATGTAAGATTAAGAACTGCGGGTGATAGTATAGAAGGAAAGGACTTCCCTCTTATTCTCTCTCCTGGTGATATGGCGATTTTTGAGGTAACTCGTGTTGGTCAGGCAGATGGTCTGTGGCGTATAGACTACTCTATTGATCCACATAACTTCCAGTATGTACGAATCAACAGTTCTCCTGTAAAATCTCTTGTTGATATGGGTACACTTAAAAATGATTATGCAACACTTGCAAGTACAGACATTCTCTCTGACGCAGCAAGAACAGAAGCAAACAAACGCTATGGATATATTGAAGTTATTGGTGAAGCTATTTTTGATCAGGGCTTGAACAAAACCGCTCTTCTTACCCCTGGCGGCTGCACAAATACAGTTCAGTATATCAAAGCTGGCAACACTCTAAGCGACGTACCAAATGTTCTTTCTGGCAAACTGTATGTTATGGAAACCAAATATGGAAGCGGAATGGCATACAATGCAATAGCTTTTGATAATTTTAGAACAGACGGAGCAGTTCATCGTGTTGATAACTACCTTGCAGATACCGGCGTTATTGTAACCTCTGAGAATTCAACACTTAATGATCAGACTGATGCTGCTGGTGATAACTACACATATATGTTTGCAGCCGATCTTGCAAGAGCTACTGCTGGCGGAAGATATGAGGCACTTGTTTCAGCAAATAACACTTGGGGTCCAACATTTGCTGATGGTGATGATTATCTGAATGATGCTCTTGATGTTGCTTTTGGAATTTCATCAAGCGTTCGTGAGTTTGAAGCAGCTCTCAGACATGTTTCTATCCGTGGTCACTATTTTAATGCAACTGGTTTCCAGACAAATCTTGTTGTAACATTCCCAACAAAACATCATGTTATTGTAGATCCCGCATTACTTGCTGGTATTACAAAATTTGATCAGTACAAAATTGCATATTACAAAGCAATGAAAGCCCTTGCACCAGCTTATACAGCAGAACTTTGGGATACAGATGAGAATTTAATTCTTGGTTCTGCACCATTTGATGTTTCTCCATATGTGCCAGGTGTTTTGGATCCTAATGTTCTTCCAAATGAGCTAAATGTTCTTACACCTAATTATCCATATGCTGCAGGTCGTTTTGTTATTGCTAACTTTTCTGACGGTTCAGCAACAAGATATCTTGTAGATGCTAATGCAACACTTCCTGTTGTTGGTCTTAGCTTCATCAATATGTCTGGCAGCCTTGGTTATATGACAGAGACACAGTACTAATAATTAACTGCTGTTAAAAGCGGTAAGTTTTCACGGAGGGGATATAGTATAAAGCTTATCCCCTCTTTTTTTTGTACAAAGTAGAATTATTGAGAGTAAGGAAAAATGAAATTAAAAAAAGCTACACTATTCTACGGCTTACTTGCCGTTGTTTTATCAGTTATCTTAGGGAATACATCAGTATATTCTGAACTTTGTAACAATCAAAATTCCTCTATGTGTATGGAAGCACTTGATAAAAATAATATGGTAATTGATGAAAAATCATCATTTTCAAACACTAATTCTGTTGCAATTAACTTTAAAGCGATTCCTTATGGAAAAGCCGTTATTGATCAATTACAGCTATACAATAGTGGTTATACAGATGTAATAACTATAAGTTCCAACACTGCATTATCTTTTCCATGGGCATATTTTGATATTCAAGGAAATGATTATGTAGCGAGCGAAGTAGCTGATTATATTTGGAGTCTTTACAGCAGTATCGGGCTTGTTATTAAATCAGGCAATAGAAAAAGTTTTGATATTGCTTTTGCTCCACTTCCAGAGGGAGAGGGATTATCAAAAACTGAAACTGGTAAATTTTCAGGAATGCAATCACACCTATTTCAGCAATGGAATCCTTTTGATGTCAGACTAAACAGTATGAGTTTTGAAGTTACTACTACGGGTTATGCAAACGGGAGTCTTGGGAAAAAATTTTCTGTAGATGTTAATGACTTAGGTGGAAGTTCTGGAATCAGTATAACTCCAGATATGACAAATGTTAATTTAGAAGCGAATGAATATATACTTGCGTATTTTGAAATTATACAAAAAGATGGCAATCCTTATAAAGAGGTTATAGTACTTCATCAAGATGAAACTGCAATTTTAGCAAAATCTTTAATAAGCGGGCAGGTTGATAATTCTGGTGTAACTGCTGCTTACAGCCACAGACAATTTGCTAATGGAAATGTTCTTCTTCGGAGTCGGGATACTAAAAATGAAACAAAAACTAAATACTGGCTTCTTTTTAAATCTTCAGACCCCATTATTTTGCAGTGCTACAAAAAAACTATAAATTCAACGGGAAGCAGCCAGAATACCTATGGTGCTGCTGAGGCAGATTTAAAGTTTATATATGCAGATTTAGAAGGGAAACGGGTTGAAGAGCTAAAAGGGGTGTATGCTGGAGACAATAACAGCACACCGACTAATAGACAACCTTATACTCCAAGTAATCCAACGCCATCAAATAATAGTACCAATATAAGTTCTGATAACCTAACACTTAATTGGACTGGTGGTGATCCTGACGGGAATAATGTTACTTATATCGTTTATTTCAGTGATAGTACAGAAAATCTTACATCCAGTGCTAATGTTTTATATTATCCATACACACCAACAGTTATCAGTGGAAAGAGTTATTACTGGAAAGTTCTCGCAACAGATGGTATTTTAACTACTGAGGGACCAATTTGGGCATTTACCGTGTCTGATAATACGACACCAGTTGAAACAGAGGCTGTGGAATTTTTTAATAGTAGTGGTCTAAATATTTCACAAAGTGGTTTATCTCTTAAAAAAGATGAGGTTGCTATTATAAAAGTCAAAATTGAGCCTCCACACTCTAATCTTACATTTGAGTTAGATTCTTCTGATTCTGAGAGTATCGAACTAAGTACATCTTATCTTGATTTTGTATCAACATCTTCATCTGAGATCACATTTAGAGTCAAGGCTAAAAACGACATTGCTACTCCTGTAACAATTTCATTAAACACTACAAATTCAGCTTATAAAAAAGATGATGGCACTCCATACACCCTTACCATCACTGGAAATAATCCGCCCCAAATTACCAGTAATGGAGGTGGAGATGCAGCAGAGATAGAAGTTGAGAATGGACAGATTTTTGTTACTACTGTAGAAGCAACTTATACAGGCGATGTTCTTAATTACAGCATTACAGGAGATGATAAAGATAAATTTAAAATTTCTACAGATGGTTTCTTGATATTTAAAGAAGCACCAGTTAAAGATAAAGTTTATTTTGTTACTGTTACTGTTAGAGATTCTAATGACTCACCTGATTCTCAGGATATTAAAGTTACTGTTATAGATGGTGATAAAGCTCCAGTTATTCTATCGCCCAAAGATGGAGATAAAATAGAGAAAGATAATATTAATCTCTCTTGGGAAAACACTGATGATGAGGAAACTTACATTCAATATTGGACATCAGATGAACCCACTAATATAACTTCTGTTCTTGTTGACTCAGGAAAAAATGAATATAAATTAGAAGGGCTTAAAAATGGCACATACAAATGGCAGGTTCTGGTATATTATGACAATAATATTTTCGGGACTAAACAGTCATTTACAGTAGAATTACCAAAAGTACGATTGCCTGCATCAAATACAATGGAAGAAGTCAAGTCTATATCACAACAACCAGTTACCCCAACGACTGCTAATCCTATTGCACAGCCTTTAGCAGCAGGAGATTTGACTCAAGGGCTTACACTCTCATATTCATATCCTGCTTATAGTGGTGCTGTAGATATTTATGTTGCGATGGTATATAAAAATTCCACCTTTTTCGTTAAAGAATCAAATAATGGCAACTCTTTTGAGTTTACTACCGAACTAACCCCCCTATTTTCTGATTCAACAACTGCTAAATCAGGTACAATTTTCTCTATACCAGTAAGTTTATTGAAACAGCTTGATTTGACAGGGGAATATTCTTTTTACAGCGGCGTTTTCCCAACAAATAATTTTAATAAATATGACATAATTTATTTTTCTGTAAACGTAGCTCCATAAGAAACTTTTTATAAAAATATTACCATGAATTTCAGAGACGCACAGCCGTGCGTCTCTACTAAAAAAGGTTATCCAATGAGATTTAACAAACGTGTTTTTCAATATCTCTGTTTAAGTCTATTCGTTGTATTTATATCGACTGCCTCAGTGGTGTATGCGGACTCTGCCAAGAATCCAAAATTTGGAGAAGATGCCTTGCGTGCAAGGGTAAAACTCTATTGGGATAAAAAGATTGCGTCTGATTATGATGGCTTGTATCAGCTTGAGGCTGATGTAAACAAAAAAAGATACACACTGCCTGAATATCGCAAGATATATGGTGATCAGGCAGTTATAGTTGGATATAGTATTGGAAAAATAACTATTGTTTCTGAAAAAAAAGAGGCAACTGTATCTATCAACTATGAAATTGAGTTGAAAATTCCTGTCCCAGGTCTGCTTGGACACAAGCGGAAGCTGCCATCTGATGATACGTGGCTATTTGAGAATGATAACTGGTTTCATGTACAATAAACAAAGAACAGATATATACCAGTAATTCTAATTCGAGCATTATGTGTCATAATATTCAAATTAGTTTAAAGCCCTGAAATAAATTTCTGGGCTAAAATAAATGAAGTCCGCTAAAGCCGACTGTTATTATAAGTCCTCTTTAGCGGACTTTTTTTTCCATTCCTTAGCCGTGTGATTTATCGCTCGGCTATAAAAATTAATGAGACAATTTCCAAAATTAGAATTGCTGTCTCTTTAATTCTTTATCCTTTTAATCCCATTTTCTCCCCTACTTTCATAATCGCATCCTATTATTATAATTTGTAAATATTTTATTGCACTTGAATTAAAAAACTGTTACCAGATTATTGGTATAAACTCATGTTTGCTTAATAGTAGTTATGATTTTTTAGTCACCAATGATTTATTTAATCTGGAGGAGAAAATGGGAAAGAAAAAAGCTGCCGTGATTTTTGTTTTGGTGTTCTCTATTTGTATTACAATGTTACGCCCTGCTGATGCTGTAATTACAAGATCACTAAACGGGGTTGGAGATGCTCTGCTGTTTCCGTTCTTTGATGCTGATGCTCTTAACTATGTCTGCATTACAAATGAGTCGAATAACTGGATTCAAATCCATGTGAGATTAAGAACTGCTGGTGAAAGTATTGAAGGAAAAGACTTCCCGCTTATTCTCTCTCCTGGAGATATGTCTATTTTTGAGGTAACACGTATTGGTTATACAGATGATCTTTGGCGTATAGACTATTCAATTGATCCTCATAACTTCCAGTATGTACGAGTTAACAGTTCGCCGGTAAGGTCTCTTGCTGAAATTGGTAATATAAAAAATGATTATGCTGTACTTGCATCATCAGAGAGCCTCTATGATATATCAAGAACAGAATTGAACAAGCGTTATGGGTATATTGAAGTTATTGGAGAGGCTGTTTTTGATCAGGGTCTTCATAAAAGTGAACTTCTTGCTTCTGATGGCTGCACAAATACATCACATTATATTAAAACTGCTGGCAACACCCTGAGCGATTTACCTAATGTGCTTTCAGGCGAACTTTATATCATGGAGCCGAAGTATGGAACAGGTATGGTATATAATGCAATAGCTTTTGAAAATTTCAGGACAGGTGACGCTGTTCACCGTGTTGATAATTATCCTGATGACACAGGTGTTATTGTAACTTCCGAGAATGCAACGCTTAATGATCAGACTGTTTCTGCTGGGGATAACTACACATATATGTTTACAGCCGATCGTGCCAGAAATACTGCAGGCGGAAGCTATGAGGCAGTTGTCTCTACAAATAACACATGGGGACCAACATTTGCTGACGGTGATGACTATCTTAATGATGTTTTTGATGCAACACTTGGAATTTCGACCAGCGTTCGTGAGTTTGAAGCAGCATTGAGGCAGGTTTCTGTGCGTGGGAGCTATTTTAATGCAACTGGTTTTCGGACAAATATCATTTTAACTTTTCCTACCAAACATCATGTTATAGAAAATCCAAGCCTGCTTGCTGGCGTTGCAACTTTTGAACAGTGCAAAACAACATATTATAAAGCTATGCGCAGCCTTGCTCCAGCTTACACTGCAAATTTTTGGGATACAAATGCTTCTTATATATCTAACGACTCTGAGGAGGTATCATCATATAGCTTCAATGTACTTCCGCATGATTTGAATATCCTTATTCCTAACTATCCATATCCTGCAGGTCGATTTGTTATAAACGGTTTCTCTGATGGTTTCGCAGCAATATATCTTGTAGATTCTTATTCTACACTACCTTTAGTTGGTTTCAGCTTTATAAATATGAATGGAATGATAGGTTATATGAAAGAGACACATTATTGATATGTAATGCTAACACATATTACAAAGAATAATTTTTTATCCTTATAATCTTATGGAGATCGGGAAAAATGAAAAACAGAATATTATTTTACCTGTGTTTTACCATTTTTATATCAATATTGTTTGGTATTACATCCGCATTTGCTGAACTTTGCAACAATCAAAATTCCTCTATGTGTATGGAAGCACTTGATAAAAATAATATGGTAATTGATGAAAAATCATCATTTTCAAACACTAATTCTGTTGCAATTAACTTTAAAGCGATTCCTTATGGAAAAGCCGTTATTGATCAATTACAGCTATACAATAGTGGTTATACAGATGTAATAACTATAAGTTCCAACACTGCATTATCTTTTCCATGGGCATATTTTGATATTCAAGGAAATGATTATGTAGCGAGCGAAGTAGCTGATTATATTTGGAGTCTTTACAGCAGTATCGGGCTTGTTATTAAATCAGGCAATAGAAAAAGTTTTGATATTGCTTTTGCTCCACTTCCAGAGGGAGAGGGATTATCAAAAACTGAAACTGGTAAATTTTCAGGAATGCAATCACACCTATTTCAGCAATGGAATCCTTTTGATGTCAGACTAAACAGTATGAGTTTTGAAGTTACTACTACGGGTTATGCAAACGGGAGTCTTGGGAAAAAATTTTCTGTAGATGTTAATGACTTAGGTGGAAGTTCTGGAATCAGTATAACTCCAGATATGACAAATGTTAATTTAGAAGCGAATGAATATATACTTGCGTATTTTGAAATTATACAAAAAGATGGCAATCCTTATAAAGAGGTTATAGTACTTCATCAAGATGAAACTGCAATTTTAGCAAAATCTTTAATAAGCGGGCAGGTTGATAATTCTGGTGTAACTGCTGCTTACAGCCACAGACAATTTGCTAATGGAAATGTTCTTCTTCGGAGTCGGGATACTAAAAATGAAACAAAAACTAAATACTGGCTTCTTTTTAAATCTTCAGACCCAATTACTCTAAATTGCTACAAAAGAACAATAACTGCTACGGGCAGCGGATATGATACTTCTGGAGCAGCCACAGCAGACCTTAAATTTATATATGCAGATTTAGA
Organism: uncultured Desulfobacterales bacterium; assembly: GCA_964539635.1. Classification (GTDB taxonomy): domain Bacteria; phylum Desulfobacterota; class Desulfobacteria; order Desulfobacterales; family Desulfobacteraceae; genus Desulfamplus. The sequence continues at coordinate 166,666 of CAZIJN010000003.1, forward strand.
AGGAAAAAGGGTTGAAGAGCTAAAGCGTGTATATGCTGGAGACAATAACAGCACACCAACTAATAGACAACCTTATACTCCAAGTAATCCAACGCCATCAAATAATAGTACCAATATAAGTTCTAATAACCTAACGCTTAATTGGATTGGTGGTGATCCTGATGGGGATAATGTTACTTATACCGTTTATTTCAGTGATAGTACGGAAAATCTTACATCCAGTGCTAATATTTTATATTATCCATACACTCCAACGGTTATTAATGGAAAAACCTATTATTGGAAAGTTGTATCAACTGACGGTATTTTAACTACTGAGGGACCAATTTGGTCATTTACTGTGTCTGATAATACGACACCAGTTGAAACAGAGGCTGTGGAATTTTTTGATAAAAATAATAACAATATTTCAACAACAGGTTTACCTCTTAAAAAAGGTGAGTTTGCTGTTGTAATAGTGAAAATTGAGCCTCCCAGCTCTGATCTTACATTTGAGTTGGTTTCTTCTGACGCAAGTATAATATTATTGCCTACTCAACTCCTGTTTATCAATGATAGGGAACAAAAGTTGAAAGTAACAGCCTTAGATGATATTACCACTCCAGTAACAATTTCATTAAACACTACAAATCAAGATTATAAAAAAGATGATGGCACTCCATATACTCTTGCCATAACTGGAAATAATCCGCCCCAAATTACCAGTAATGGAGGTGGAGATATAGCAAGCATATCAGTTGAGGAAGGGCAGATTTTTGTTACTACTGTGGAAGCTGCGGGTAGTCATCTTTCTTACTCTATAACAGGAGAAGATAAAGTAAAATTTAAAATTTATCCCGATGGTTCTAATGCCTTCCTAATGTTTAAAGAGTCACCAACTTTTTCTAACCCAACTGATGCAGACCAAAATAATATTTATAATCTTACGGTTACAGTAACCGATTCAAATGGTTTGACTGATTCTCAGGATATTATAGTTATTGTCATTGAATCTTACATTGATGAAACAGGTGATAATATTGTGCGTACACCCTATTCATCAATAATGAAAGAGATCAGATACCCAAACATATTTCCAAGTACACCAACAGATAGAGACCCTATAGCCCAACCTCTTGCAGCAGGAGATTTGACTCAAGGGCTTACACTTTCATACTCATATCCTGCTTATGAATCTGCTGTGGATATTTATGTTATGATGGTATATAAAGGTTCATTCTTTTTCGTTAAAGAATCAAATAATAGCAACTCTTTTGAGTTTACTACCGAACCTACCCCTCTATTTTCTAATTCAACAACTGCTAAATCAGGTACAATTTTCTCTATACCAGTAAGTTTATTGAAAAACTTTGGTTTGGCTGGAGAATATTCTTTTTACAGCGGCGTTTTTTCAGCAAATAATTTTAATAAATATGACATAATTTATTTTTCTGTAACCGTAGATCAATAAACAATTTTCTGTAAAAACATTACCATAAATTTAGAGACGCACAGCCGTGCTTCTCTAATATATAAAGAGGAAGTTATCCAATAATTCAAACTAAAGGAGAAAGTAGATGAAGAATCACGTTACGGTTATTTTTATTGTTTTAGCTTTTTTATTAAACGTTTGTCCCTCAGCATACGCATCATCAAAGCTGCTGAGAATTACAGATAATCAACTCAATAGTTCAGAAATGAGCCTTAACGCAGACAACTTTCCTAAAACAGTTGTTTTGGGTCTTTCAGTCCCTTACGATGACGGGGATTTAATGCAAAATAATTTCACTGTAAGAGAAAATGGACAAAATGCAAAATTTTCTCTTACATCTCCTTATATAAATTCAAGCAAGCGTGCTGTTGATATTGTTTTTATCCATGATGATTCTGGAAGTTTAGACGATGAGGCTGCACAGGTAAAGGCTAATATCACCTCGTTTTTGACAGCTTTAAGCCAAAATAATTTTGATTACAATTTAGCCCTTGTTCCATACGGTGGAGATGGAAGAAGCTATAGTTTCAGCACACCATCAGGAGTTATACTTGACAATGGTATAATGACAAAGGATACCAACCAAATAATCAATAATATTAACCGTATGCAGTTTGATGGAGGTGAAGAAAGAGCTTATGATGCTATATCTTTAGCAATTCGTGAAATAGCTTTTCGCCCATCTGCCCAGAAGATTTTTATTTTCATCACAGATGAAGATAACGATCCGGGATATGTTGAAAAAGATGAGCTTATTGAACAGCTCCAAGATGCAGGAGTTATTCTGTACGCACTGTATTATAAAAATGACTATTACAGCGTGGATCATTTTGAAGAGCTTGTAGAGAAGACAGGAGGGGTTTCTTTTAATGTGACAGATTCTTTTGAAGATATTTTGGAAGCAATCGGAGAGCAGGTATCTTCATTGTATGAAATCAAATATACTCCTCCAAATGATAATGCTGATGGAACTACACGTACAGTAGAATTAACTGTATCCACAATGACTGAAAACGTGGGATTTTTTACAAAAACCTATGTAAAACAGTATTCCGCAACTGCACTTGATGTAAAGATGGATAAAGATACAGAAAAAGATTTGGAAAAGCCTCATGAGGCATCTAAAGACATTCGTGTTGAAGCTGTTATTGATATTAAAGGTTTAAATAACAGTGCTTCTCCGAATATCGCTGCAAACCTATTTTATGTTGCTGCCGTTAATGCAAATAACAGCAGCTCAAACTGGACAAAAGTTCCTATGACTCAAGTCCCGAACACTGAAAATATATTTGCTGCGAGTATCCCCGCAAGTGCAGTCAAACCTCCTTATGTGGCATATTATCTTTCTGCATCTGACGGGAACCAAACAAAGACGATACCCTCTTTAAACCCGACTGAAAAGCCAAATATTTTATCTGTTTTACCCAATACTCCTCCAGTAATTACACATACTCCTGTAATAAAAGCGTCAATCAATCAACCTATAAAAGTTGAAGCAGTTGTTAATGATGCAACACAAGCAGTAGCCAGGGTCAGTCTCTATTATCGCAACAAGGGAGACATTATTTTTAATGAAGTTAAAGAGAATTATTATGGAACTACAGCCAATTTTTCAGCAATTATTCCACCTGTTGCAACCACAGATACAGCCATTGAATATTATATTGAAGCAGAAGATAACTACAAAGCAACTGTAACTAAAGGCTCTGTTGATAATCCTTTGACTATTATAATTTCATCAGGAGATATTGGACCATTTTATGTCTCTTTAAATGACTACTGTAATAAAATGGAATTATATTTGACTCAAGACAACTACATAAGAGGCTATGAGTATGGCTGCACAGACTCTTTTGAAATTCCTGAAATGATAGGGGTAGTAAATGTGGCTGAAAATAGCGTTGTGCTTTTCTCTCAACACTATAAGGTAGATGATGTTGATGTTATGTTTTTAATCATTGAATTAAATCTTTTAGATGGAAGATATCAGACATATATAATGATGGATAAGGATACTCTACTATCTTCAGTTGAGGGAATTTGGTCACTTTCGGCAACTAAATAATCTGAATTTATCCCAACATTTAATAGTAGGCTAATAGTAGGGAGAGAATAGTTTTCTCTCCCTAAAAACTCAAATCTAATAATTACTGATTATACCACAATTAACCCGCTTCTGTGCATTGATAATTGCCACCTCTTCAAACGTTTTAATCTCAGCCAAAATACGAGTTGCAGCGTCCATAAGCAGAAAAGCAACTGCTGCACCTGTCCCCTCTCCCAACCTAAATTGAAGATCAAGAAGAGGCGTAAGTCCCATCTGCTCGTGCATAAACTTATGTCCAATCTCAACTGATCTATGCCCTGCAAACAGATAATCAACCACGCAGGGAGCAAGTTTATACGCTATAATCGCTCCTGCTGTTGATATGATTCCATCGCAGACTACTGGAATGCCATAAACTGCCGCACCAATAACCAACCCGGCAAGCCCGCCGATCTCAAACCCGCCTACTTTTGATAGAACATCAATAGAATCTTCTGGATTTGGCTGATGAATCGCAAGACCCTTTTCAATAACCTTGATTTTGTTTTCAAGCATAGCATCATCAATTCCAGTGCCTCGCCCAGTCAGCTTTGGCACGCTTATTCCAGAAAATGCTGCAATTATTGCTGATGACGGTGTTGTGTTGCCGATTCCCATATCACCAGTTCCGAGAACATCAATTTTCTCCCCTTTGATTGAAGCCTCTTCTATAAGCTCTTCCACAATCTCTATGCCGCTGATAATGGATTGAACAGCCTCTTTTCTCGTCATTGCAGGCTCTTTGGTAAAGTTGGATGTCGATTTTCTAACCTTTTTATGAAAAATCGGCATATTTGGATCAAAATCAAAATTCACTCCAAAATCTGCAACTTTTACAGATGCACCTGCATATCTTGCAAGAACATTGATCGATGCCCCGCCATTGACAAAATTAACAACCATCTGAGGCGTAACCTCTTGGGGAAATAGGCTGACTCCCTCTTCAACGACTCCATGATCTCCTGCACAGGTAACAATAACCCTGTTTTTTAGGCAGACATCAAGAGTATTAACCATATTTTTATCATGGATTCCTGCTATTGCTGCAATTTTTGCCCCAACCTCTTCAAGCACACCAAGACTTCCGGCTGGTCTTGCCTGCTCTGCGAGGCGTTCAAGTGCTTTTGCTTTTACTGCCTGATCTGGTTTTTTTATTGCATTTATATATTTTTCAAGCCGCTCCATTAAAATCTGTTCTGACATTGTACTAACCTCCCTTTTGATACTATTTTATTTAAATGCTGCGTTTATCATATTTGATGTCATCTTTAAAAACTTCCATGCCTTTTTTCATGGCACAGAAATCTCCGCACATTGTGCAGCTCTTCTCTTCTTGAGGGCTTCTGCTTGTTCTCATCTGGCGTGCTATTTCAGGAAAAAGCAGATATTTTTCAAGATCACTCCATCTCATGTCACGCCTTGCCATTGCAGCAAGCCGCTCATTCTCTCTTTTATGGGGATATTTTGCGATATCGCCGATTCTAACGGCAAGCCTTGCAGCCCTTACTCCCTCGCGGACATCCTGTTCATTTGGAAGAGCTAAATGTTCAGCAGGCGTGATGTAGCAGATAAGATCAGCACCATGCCAAGATGATGATGCAGCACCAATTGCAGCAGTGATATGGTCATATCCAGCACCAGTATCTGCTGGAAGAGGACCAAGAACATAGTATGGAGCATTTCCGCTCATTCTCTTTTCCAACATGATGTTCCCTTGAATTTCGTCCATTGGAACATGCCCGGGTCCCTCAACCATCATCTGACACCCCATCTCTCTGCCTAACTGTGCAAGCTCGCAATTTATTATCATCTCTGCCATCTGTGCTCTGTCGTGGCTGTCGTGGATTGCTCCAGCTCTGATTCCATTGCCAAGAGATAACACTGCATCATATTTTTTCATCAGGCTGCACACTCTGTCAAACTGCTCATAAAGAGGATTCTCCTTACCAGTTGCGTCCATCCACGCCACCATAAAAGTTCCCCCTTTTGATGCAAGTCCTCCATATCTAAAACCCTGCTTCCTTAATCTCTCTATCGTGTATTGGTTGATTCCGCAGTGGATTGCCATAAAACTCAATCCATCTTCAAGCTGCCTCTCAATCAGATCAAATAAAAATTCTGGGTCAAGCCGTGCAGGATTATGATATTTCCGGGCAGTCTCTTTGAATGCCTGATATAGAGGCACATTTCCAACTGGAAGATTTACAGCTTTTATAACTTCGCGTCTGATTGCATCAAGATCGCCGTCAGCAGAAAGCTCCATTAAAGTATCTGCACCCTCTTCTTGAGCTGCAAGAGCTTTTTTCACCTCAGCTTCAATACTGCAAATATCTGATGATGTTCCAATAGAGGCATTTACCTTTGTCCTCAGTCCTGTGCCGATGCCGACAACCTTTTGCGTCTGACTAAACTCTCTTCTCAATTTACCCACAATAGGATTATTGGGTATAACAATCTCACCCTTTGCAACAAGATTTCTTATTATTTCTGGTGTGTAGCCTTCATCATTGGCAACCTGCAGCATCTGTTTAGAGATTATCCCGTCTCTTGCAAGTTCAATCTGTGTTTTCATTCTTTTTTGTCCTTATTTTCCTAATAAAAATATCTTGTCTGGTTCGGGACAAAAAAAAATCCCGGAACCGACATAAATGCCAGCCCACGGGATTTACCATCTCACCTTTGGGTATTGCACAGCTCTTCTCGGCAGGTCTTCTGACTTACGGATCAACCTGATTTCTGCGTCTTCCCATGAAATTTTTTAAGCTATTTTATTAGTTAGAGCAAAAACACCATATCCACTTGCTCTAATTTGCTATAAAAATAGATATTAAATAGATTTCACAGTGACATATTGCAAAAATCGTCCCCGTTTACAGCGGCGGGACCGTTCCAGATTTTCACTGGATTCCCTTTTAAGGCAAAAAAATGCCACCTTAAGAAGAGCATTAAATATTTGATAATGCTGTTTTAATTACAGTTTCGGTTCTCTACTATATCTTAAAATAAGTGTAAAGCCTTATTTCACGCTCATTAAAGCTATGGGTTAAATTAGCTAATATAGTACCAAATCAGTATCCACACCCTACAATTTTATCACCAGCTTTTTTCACGAATGTATTTTTATCCTTTCCGTCCCAATTATACTGTACCCAAACTCCCTCTGGTGTGGCTTTACTCACCTGCTCATAAATAACCTGATACTTAGGTGCGTTCAAATTTTGGATAGCATCTTTTTTAGGATGAACAAGCAGTTTTCCATCTGCTTCCATTACAAAAATATATAGAGACTCAGGTGCATTGGCTTTGCACGTTTCATCATCAAGTTTTCCTGATGATACGACAGCAGATACACTTTTTTCTATTGCATCTCTGTCTGCTGCAAAAGCAGAAAATGGAACTGATAAAACAAAAAGAATCATTAAACCGATCAATAGCTCTCTTTTCATAACTCTCTCCTTTAATAAAAATAGTTATAAATAATTAAGTGAAAAATGCTGCTTTAAAAAGGCGGTGCAATCAGGAGAATAGAAATAAGAAAAGGAATCACAAATAAGAGAAGTGGTGTAATAGAGATTAATTTAGGATCAGCTTTAGCATTAAGAGATATCAAAAAGAAATTCAGAAAGAAAATGCCTTAATAAATAGCATTCATATATTGAACTCATATAATTAAACAAATAGTATTTGTCAAACAGTTTTTCTATCTTGATATCCAACAATTTAAGATAATCAGCAGTCATTTTAATTTCAGCTTAACCGTACGATTTATCGCTCAGTTATAAAAATTGTCTTATGATAATTTCCCAATTTAGAATTGCTGAATGAGATATGAACACTATATGAGCTATTTGATCTTTAAATCTTTCATAAGTTGTAAAACGGCAAGCTCTTTAGCTTTTGCCTCCACATCAACAGTCATATCTGAATTTATTGAGAGCCAACATGGGGGAAAATCATCTATACTAATATAGTCGTGGTGCATTCGTATATCTTTTGACTGCCAGCCGTTTTTTGGAGAGGAGATATGAACCAGAGGCTCTCGATTTTTCCATGTTTTAAAACTAAGCTCAGTTGCCTTTTCAACTGTTAAACCATCTTTTAAACAGCGATGATGATGCACATCATATGTAAGCGGAATCTCCATATCTAAACAGACAGAGAGCAAATCTTCAGGAGAATAGCTTTTATCGTCATTTTCAAGTGTCAGCCGGCTTCTCACCTGATCAGAAAGAGTGTCAGCTATCTTTTTAAAACGATCGAGAGCAGCAATTTTATCGCCATAAACTCCGCCGGCATGGATATTTATCACATCAGCATTTACCCATTGAGCCGCCTCAGCATGATACTCTAAATCTGCAATTGAACGGCTCACCACATCAGGATTAGGAGAGGATAAAACAATAAACTGGTCAGGGTGAAAGGTTGTTCTAATGTTATTTTGTTTGCTGAATTGCCCGCACTCTTTAAAAATATTTATAATCTTTTCTGAGTTTGGCAGATCAGCCATAGAGTAGCCCAAATCATGATGTGTCTTTAAAGGTAAAATCTGACTGTTAATCCTAAAAGAGCCTATACTGTTTTGATGGCAGAATTGCAGTGCTTTAAATAGACTTTGAGCATTATGAAGACAAATCTCTGATAGACGGATGCGCTGCTCTTGCAAAGAGAACTTTGAAAGATATTTAACTGTCGTTCGTCTAAACTTTATAGGCTGCTCTTTAAATAAGCAGCACAATCCAAATCTTATCATAATTATATCCTGCTTTTTAAGATTTCACATTTCCCCAAACAGCAAAAATTGGATCTGAATAGGCTCTCTCTCTTATATGTTTATCGTGCAGGGGTCTCGGAAGCCCTCTTACCGATTCTGTATTAAGATTCTCAAATTTTTCTGATTTAATGAAGTAATCTAAAACAAGACCTAACCTCTCAAACTCATGAAGCTGGGACCATTGAATAATCTGTTTGCCCGGAAACCATCTGTCTGAAAATGTTGTTATAAAAAGCCCTCCAGACTTAACAACCCGGGCAACCTCTTCAATAACCTCAAGAGGCTTTATAAGATACTCAATAGATGCTGTACAGATAAGGGCATCAAACTCACCATCTTTAAACGGAAGTTTAGGATTGGTGTTTAAATCGTGCACAACAAAATCAGATAACTGCCTGTTTGCTTTAAGCTCCTCTTCATTTAAGCCAAGCCCTGTAACTTTATACGGTTGCGAAGAATCAGGAAGATGAGAGACCCAACTACTCATAAGATCAAGCACCTTGCAGCCAGAGGGGAGCAGTTTAGAGTAAATAGCTGTAACTTGACTTATAGCAGTATCATCTAAATGGTTGACCATCTTTGGTGATTTATAAAATATACTGTCATCATCTTCATTTTCTCTCTTAAACGGATAGATTGAGTAAAAATCAGTGGCTGTTTTAGAAGAAAACGGTTCAGATGAGTCAGCAGTAGAGAGTGGTGAATATGGAATCTGCATACCAGGACCATTATCAGTAACCATTTCTGGTATGTAGTTGCAGCTTCCTCCACGCTCTTCAAAAAATTTCATCCGCTCAATAAAAACTGCTTCTAACGTAAGAGGGAATTTTGCAAGCGGATGGTTGGTATCTCCTGCAAGCACCCCTTTATCTTTTTTAACAAGACGAAAAGGGTTCATATCACCTTTAAAGCAGTTTAAGGCTCTATAAGCAAAACTTCGGGGATAAAATCTGCCGACAGTCGGGATAAATGTACCATCAGCTTGATTGATATCAAAACAGCTCTCTTTGAATGTTATTATCTGTTTTTCTTTAAAAGGCGGAACTAATACACCAGCGTTAAAACTTTCACTGCATCTCTCTCCTTCAGATAGTGCAGATAGATGCTCTCCCATAGTTCCCGGAAAAATATCACGCCAAAAATCTATATTGCTTGCAACATATCTGTCATTGTGCTGTGCATAATCACTCTTCCATTTTAGTGAAAACTCTACTGCTGCCCTATACGATTTTTTCATTAAATACCTCCATATCTATAATCTATTAGAATTATTCAAATTCAATGTACTTCTTTACACAGTTCAGTCGTGAGATTTATCGCTCGGCTAACTGAATGCTTGCAAAATTATTTTTATTGTGTGATCTGCTTTATCTACAATTACCATCATTTGTTGAGTTGACAATTGGTATCTGTAAAATTTACAAAATTTTTTATATCAAATCTTTTAAATAGAATAGAAGGTTGCTTAAAAATGATACCTATATTTAATTTTAACACTCTGGTCTATTCTCTACTCTTTATAGCTGTTTTTTTAGTAGATATTTTTCTTACTCCCTGCCAGCAGCTATCAGCCCAGCAGATATTATCAGAGCAATCCCAATCTGATTCTGATGCTCAAATAATCTTAACCATAAATCCTGATTTAGACCGCAAAGATATTTCTCCTTATTTATATGGAGTCAATATCGCAAACTGGTGTCCATGGTATTACACGCACAGCGTTGAGCAAAAACTTCGTGATGCTGATGTTGAGGTTGTGCGTCTTGGTGCAACCAACATGGAGCGTTATAATTTTAAAAATAACCGAATGTACAACGTCATAACCAAACAAAATGAGTATCTATCTTTAAGCTGGGAGAGTTTTGTTGAGTGGACGCGGAACCATTTAAATGCAGAGCCTTTTCTCCAGATGTCAGTTTTCGGCAATGTGGCATCAGATTATGATTCAAGTTCTACATCAGAGCATGTTGTAAATTCATATAGTGATGCCGCAAATATTAATTTTTCTAATATGCAGACAGATAGTTACTCCCATCTTCAATCTATAGACGAGGTTATGGAGTGGGTTCAATCTGCAGGCAGAGATGTACGATTTTGGGGAATTGGAAATGAGCCTTGGATTGCATGGAAACGCTACGATTATCCATCAAATTATGCTGACTCTGCACATGGCGATCAGGTGCTCAATTTTCACACCTCATACGATTACTATTTCAACCGTTTTGCCACTGTTGCAACTGCAATCAAACAGGCAGACAATCAGGCAGAAACTTTTGGTCCAACCCCTGCAAATTGGTGGTTTTACTGGTTTAACGATTTTTCTCCCCTTTTTCCAGTAAATGAGATAGGGGCAGATGCTGATGTAGATAATCCTGTATGGCAGCTTCTCTCTAATCCTGATTCAATGTGGGATAAATCGATCTTTCCAGACAGAGGCGGCGACCCTGAAGTTTCAGGGTGGGAGATCGATCCTCAAAAGAGCCTTCCCCAATATTTGCAGAGAATGCGTCAAAATGAGGCAGCTTTAGGAAAACGCATTGCAGATTACGTTGATGTTCACCGTTATATAAGATGCATTACAGAATATGATGCTGTTCAGGAGACTCGGGGGCTTTTTCAGGAAAATTTTGAAAGCTGGGATATGGAAACACTCTACTCTGGAGTTAAGACCAATCTTTTGAACCGCCTGAACAGTGCTGTCAACGCTTACTATCCTGACACGCATCTCTCTTTTTCTGAATATGGATATTTTTACTGGAATGGATACCCTTCAATCTCTCAGATTTCTGCAATCGGAACAGTCGATTTTTTAGGATTTTTTGCCAGCGGCGGAGTAAATCTTGCCTGCAACTGGTATGTTGGAGAGCCTAACCAGTCTGGCGAAGATTTAACCCACGCAAAGAATGATAGTGCAAGGCAGGCTATGTTTAATGAGTCTGGAGAGCCGAATCCCCAATATTGGTCGTTTTACATGATGAGCAATTTTTTTAGAGGAACATCAATTAAAGCTGAATCAAGTGATTGGGAGCGTTTTTCTGTTCATGCCTGCGAAAACGACAACCGCGATTATGTTGTCGTTGCCGTTAATAAGGGAAATTATGATAAGATTACAGGAGATTATATTGCCAATCAGAGAGCAGTAACCGCAGCTATTGAGTTTGATCTTTCTAATAGTGCTGATAAAACTCTGCATCTATCACGCCTTTTACGATACGGTCTTGATGATCCATACGTGGTTGAAATGGATATCAGTGATATTGAGAATATATTTATCACTCGCTCAGACACTCAGAGCAGATTTAAATTTAATTTTGAGCCTCTTGCAATTTACGCTTTTATATTTTCAAGTAACGAGAAAGAGCAAAATAATCAAAGCAATATTAATGATGACGGCTCCAACACAAACTCCAACAACAATCTTAATTCCAATAATAATCTTAATAATGATGCTCTTTTAGCAACTCCAAATATTATCCATTTCAGCGGTTATGATACAGGCAGAATCGTGAATGAAGATGGCACAAGTTTTACCCACCCAATCAAGATAACAAATAGAAAATCTCAAACTCCCCTATCATGGTCAATAGACGACCGCTCAAAACCTTTCAAAACCTTCATGGCTTAAGATTGAAGGCGTTTCAAACAGCATTGATGCAGATTACGGTATAGTTAAAAATAGTCTCAGCGGTCAGACTGCTGTAACAGATTCAATATATCTGACAGTTGATAGAACTGGTCTTGCTTTTGGAACTTATGAGGCAGAAATTTATGTAAATACTGGAGAACAAACCCAAGCAGCAGATGGGCAAAATAAAAATTATTATGAATCAAAAAAAGTTACGAGCGGAGACTATGAGAGTTCAGGAGTAACCAAAATTAGAGTTATCATGGATGTTCTTCCGAAAGAAGATAATGGAGAAAAAAGAGTTACTGACTTTGAGACAGGCTCTCTTGCCCATACTCTAAACCATATTCCGCCATATTCAGTAGGCTGGTGGGACGCTCATGGTATGCCCAATGATAGAAACATGCCTTATCTGTATGATTTTTATATCGAAAAATTTGACGATTATTTTAACATTTATAATACTGATTTAAGCACTTTTATTACTAATTCCAATATAAACAATATGTTATCAGAATACAGCCATATCAAAAACCGTTTAGGCGGTGCATACTGCATGAAAATTGAGTTTGACCGAAACAATGCAGACACAGAAAACGGACGGCTCTACCAGAGTTTTGGAACATACGGGCATAAAGATGCAACAAGCAGTTGGGAGGGTTATGATGCTTTTGAATTTGACATAAGAGCAGATACAGTTGACTCAAAACGCACCCAGCTTCTTATAATTTTAAGCGATCAATCAGGCAGCAAAGGAAAAGTCGGGGCATTTATAGAGAGCCACAATGATCTTATGAGCGTTGAAGATGGCTGCTGGCAGACAATAACCATACCGCTTAATTCAAAGTTTTTTGACTGGCGTTATCCAGAGGGGCAGAACGGTTCTGAAATAAAAATGGATTTTTCCGCAATTACGCAGATTGAATTTGTCCCATGGTCAGGCGATGGTTCTAAACAAGGAGTTTTATGGCTTGATAATCTTCGGCTCACTCGTGCAGATAAAAGCCAAAATAGAAATCCAGTTGCAGTTATTGACAAGACAAACTTACGAATACAGCCGAATAAAAGCGTAACGCTTGACGGCTCTAAAAGCTATGATCCTGACAGCAGCGGCAAGATTGTAGATTATAGGTGGATCGCTTCCGATATCAACTCTTTAGATAATAGTTCTTCAGATAATAGTTTTGAAGCTAACAGCATAGAAAAACTCTCAGACAGCAACGCTGCATCACCGATATTTTTATCCAAAGAAGAGGGCGTTTATGCTTATGATTTAGTTGTAACAGATGATAGTAAATCTGAGAGCATAAATATTGCACAGGTTGTGATAACTGTTTCACAGACTGTAGATAATGATGGGATTGTAAGCATAGGGGGAGGCTCTTCTGGAGATGGCTGTTTTTTAAGCACTATTCTCAATTTAAAGGTTTCAGATAGAGAAGATTTTACTGATAAAAAAGAGAGCAAATTTTGGTTTGCCTTTTTGTGTGTTATTACAATTTTTTCCCTTGTAAGTGCAATTTTCGTAAGTCATAAAAAGTGTTTTTAAGGCATAAAGCTAATGTTTAAAAGTGTGGGCAACTCAATTTTTCAAAGATACTCTGTTTTCAAAATCTATCCAACCCCGATTAGATACCTAAATCTTCTTCAAATTTGTGCATCAATTTTACTCATCTTCTATCTTGGTGCTGGTTCAGCATTTTTATCGCTTGATTATCAAATGGTTATGGGAGCTTTCATCTTTTTTGCCGCTTATATTGCTTTAAAATTGATTCCAGATCATCAGTTTGGCAGGCTTTTTATCATGGTTTGCTGCGGCTTTTTGACATTGCGATACCTATTTTTTAGGACAACCGTTACTCTTGGTTTTACAGGATTATTAGAGTTTATCTTCTCTATTTTTCTATATCTTGCAGAGGTTTACGGAATTTTGATCTACTTTATGGGTATGTTTGTCAACTCCTCGCCAATGTTAAGAAAATCTCCCAAACTGCCACCATTTGAATCAGAGTCTAAAGATATAGATATATTAGATAACCAGATACCAACAGTAGATATCTATATCCCGACATATAATGAACCAGAAGAGATGGTAAAAATCACAGCAATAGCCGCATCTCAGCTTTTTTATCCCAAAGATAAATTAAATGTCTATATTCTTGATGATGGAGGAACATCTCAAAAGCTGAACGACCCTGATAAAGCAAAGGCTTTAGCGGCAAAAAAAAGAGCTGAGAGGCTCAAAGAGATTGCACAAGAACTTTCAATCAACTATTCAACACGCGATAAAAATCTTAGTGCAAAAGCTGGTAATCTTAATGAATCTTTGATGAGCTGTGAATGCCAATTTGATGAAGATAACTTTGATCAAATCTCTTGTGTTAATAAATATATGGATCAAGGGTGCGGCGAGCTGATTCTCATTCTTGACTGCGACCACGTTCCAGCAAGGGATTTTCTTACACGAACAGTTGGATTTTTTATAGAAGACCCAAAACTATTTCTTGTCCAGACTCCCCATTTTTTCATAAATCCTGATCCAGTAGAGAAAAATCTTGAGACTTTCCGTAAAAGCCCGAGTGAGAACGAGATGTTTTATGGAGCAATCCACCCGGGTCTTGATTTTTGGAACGCCTCTTTTTTCTGCGGTTCTGCTGCAATTTTACGGCGTAAATACCTTTTGGAAGTCGGCGGAATTGCAGGAGATACAATAACAGAAGATGCAGAGACTGCTCTTGGTCTTCATGCACGAGGATACAACAGTGCATATCTTGCAAAACCTCTTATTATTGGATTAACCCCTGAAACATTTGATGATTTTATTGTGCAGAGAAGCAGGTGGGCACAAGGTATGATTCAGATTTTTATTCTCAAAAATCCAATGCTGCAGAGAGGTTTAACCATTTTTCAAAAAATATGCTATTTTAACTCCAGCTTTTTCTGGTTTTTCGGCATTGCAAGGGCTGTGTTTTTCATATCTCCATTAGTTCTGCTCTTTTTTGGTCTTAAAATCTACAACGCATCAATATTGCAGGTTTTAGCGTTTGCTGTTCCTCATCTTGCAGGGGCATATCTTTTATCAAACTATCTGTTTGGACGATACCGCCACCCATTTTTTTCTGAACTTTATGAGACTATTCAGAGCTTTTATCTTCTGCCTGCAATTATATCAGCAATTTTAAAACCAAAATCTCCAGTATTTAAAGTCACGCCAAAATCAGTCTCTTTAGAAAAAGATTTTTTAAGCCATCTTGCAGCCCCTTTTTACATCATGCTTCTGCTTGCAATTAGTGGATATATTGCTGGAATTTATAGATGGATTACTGTTCCAGGCGTTGCAGACTCTATAGTTATCTGTATGTTATGGAATACATTCAATGTTGTTATGGTGCTCTCATGCCTTGGGGTTGTTTGGGAAAAGCATCAGATGCGTAAGATGCACCGCTACGCTACAGATGAAAAGGTTCTGATTGACCTTAAAGATGAGAGAGGTATAATTTCAGCAACTTTGTTTGATCTCTCTCTTTCAGGTGCTGGAATCAAAATTGATAACTCTTTAAATCAAGAGGTATCAGAAGAGAGTATAAAATCATTAGATAAGATAAAACCATTTATAAATGAGCAGATGGTTGGAAAAAATATTATAATGAATGCCCAAGACAGCTATGGTAACCAATATTCGCTGCCAATGGAGATTAAACAGATTCGCAGTAAAGGCGATACAACCATTATCGGCTGTCTGTTTAGTGCAAAGAGCAATATAGAACTGACTGAAACAATTAATTTTGTGTATGGAGACAGCAGCAGGTGGAAATTTTTCAGCCAACAGAAACAAGATGTTGAAATAGGCTATTTTAAAGGTTTTATCTCAGTTCTAAAGCGTGGTTTGTTAGGAACTTTTACAAACTTTAAGGGAGTATGGTCTATTATTTCAAATAAAATACAAAGGGAGCTATCCAGTTTATGAGCTGTATTATTAAATTTATTGCATCACGATATAAAACAATTAACTATATTTTTATATCTCTTCTGTTTGTAGTTGCTATATCCTTTATGTTACCAAAAATATCTTTCGCACAAACCATTAGAGTTGCTTTAAAGGATATCATGCAGGTAGAAAATATCCGACTTCAAGGTATAAAGGACAATACAGACAAGTATGAGTTTAAACTTTCAATTCCTGAAAGATGGAAGGTAAATCAGGCAATCTTTACCTTTTCATATTCCCACTCTTCATCTCTTATTAAGGATAAATCGCGTCTTGTTTTTTCTTTAGACGGAAAGCCTCTTGCCCAAGCAGCACTTGATCCGCTCTCTCCGCAGGGAGATATTACAGTTCCAATTTCAGGCAGGCTTCTCGCCTCTGGATACCACCCTTTTACCTTTTCTGCTGCCCAGCACTCTGTAGAGGATAACTGTGAAGACCCAACCGCTCCAGAGCTTTGGACTTGGGTTGAGCTGTCTGATGCTTTTATTGATTTTGACTTTACATTAAAACCTGTTCCTTCGCGTATTTCAGCAGCAAGCGATTTTCTCTTTGATCCTAAAAATCCTTCTGCACCTTCTGTAAACCTTATATTTCAAGATAACGATCAATATCTAAAAGCTGCTGGTCTGGGTGCTGCTGGAATAGCTTTGAGATATGATTATAGAATGGTAAATTTTACATCTTCTAATTCAATTCAATCTGATATGGATAATGTGGTTATTGGAGATGAGAAATTTTTACGTTCAACCAATGCTCTTGAATATTTTTCAGCAAATTCAGCAAATTCAGCTAATTCAGCAAATTCAGCTAAGGAATGAAAATTTAATAACCACCTAAAGTTGATGTGTGTAAAGGGATGGC